>JANYCA010000115.1 GCA_025360525.1 Chitinophagaceae bacterium
GCAAATATGTTCCCGCCTTACATCAAAAAACTAACAACAGAAATTTTATTAGATAAAACAAACCAGTTCTTTATAGCAACACATAGTCCTTATGTTCTGGACGAATTGATTTTAGATGCTGGAGATGATTTATCTGTTTATTTAGTAGATTATAAAGATGGGGAAACAATTATTCATTATTTAACCAGTGATGATTTGAGTGAGATAAGGCAGTACGGAGTTGATTTGTTCTTTAACATAGAAAGTTATTTAAAGCATGGACAAGTCAATAATTCCTGAATGCTTTGCTGATACCTTACTGATTGAAACATTGGTGCCAACTAAAAGAGGATACAATCACCAACGAAGTTGTTTTAAGGTAGAATCAACAATGAAAGGATTGAACAGCTTTGCTGTAGGAATTATCGACAAGGATAAAAAGCAGATAAGGTATTTAGATAAATTTAAAATAATTGATGAAGTTGCAGGTGATTTAATTTTGTGGCGGCATGCAGACATCGAAATTCATCACTGGATCATTCAAATATGTCCAGCACTTGAAATCTTGTTATTGAAGATTTGCGAAACTGAGAATATTGATACAAATAATTTTGGAGATGATGCATTGGAAGGTATTAAATACTTTACAAAGTCAACATCAAGATTAAATAATCCAATATTGCAAGCACTGTTTAATGAAATTCGTAAGAAAAAAGACCATGTAATTGTAAGAAAATTGATAGGCTGGGTAAAAATCTTGAAAGAGAAAAATTATCAAGTTGATATAAACGAATTAAAAAATGTCTGACGAAACAAAACCAGTACCAGCAGCAACTTTTAAAGTTACGATCGACAATATCACTATTGATGTTGCCCCTGGTACCACCGTATTAAACGCTGCAAGGCAGATAGGTGGCGACGTAACACCACCTGCCATGTGCTACTACAGCAAGTTGCAGGGTAGTGGCGGCAAATGCCGTACTTGCTTGGTGGAAGTTGCAGCTGGCTCTACTGCCGATCCTAGGCCAATGCCGAAGCTGGTAGCAAGTTGTCGTACTACTGTAATGGATGGTATGGTTGTAAAAAATATTACCAGCGACAAAGTAAAAGATGCAAGAGCCGGCGTGGTTGAATTTCTTTTATTAAATCACCCACTCGATTGTCCTGTCTGCGACCAGGCAGGCGAATGCCACCTGCAGGATCTTGGCTACAATCACGGTAAAGAAGGCACCCGTTACGAATTTAAACGACGCACTTTTGAGAAGGAAGATATTGGCCCCTACATTCAATTACACATGACCCGCTGCATACTTTGTTACAGGTGTACCTACGTGGCAGATCAACTCACCAATAAAAGATCGCATGGTATATTAGACAGGGGAGAGCATGCTGAAATATCTACCTATATTTCCAAAGCAATCGACAACGATTTTAGTGGTAATATGATTGATGTTTGCCCGGTAGGCGCTTTGACTGATAAAACTTTCCGGTTTAAAAACAGGGTTTGGTTTACGAAGCCTATGGATGCCCATCGGAATTGTGAAACACCTGGCTGTTGTGGTAAAACTACCTTGTGGCTTAGAGGCGAAGAAGTGTTTAGGGTTACCGCTCGTAAAGATGAATGGGGCGAAGTGCAGAGTTATGATGGTAAGCCGGGCTGGATATGCAATACCTGCCGCTTTGATAAAAAGAAAACTACCGATTGGATTGTTGATGGACTTACCAGTATTAACCGGCATTCAGTTATTTCACAAGGCAAATATCCCGGATTGGTAATGCCCAAAGAAACCATCACCGAAGTAATGGGAGGCAGGGCGCCAAGGCTGTTAATGAATATTCATGACGAAAGTGAAGTGAACAAGCCGAATGTGCATTTAAGTGAATTAAACGGGCCAGCCGACTCAACCGTTTTTGATTAAAATTTTTATAATTGGTTTTTTAATATCCAATAAAAAGGAAATAATATTTTATGTTGTTAACCATCGACCTGGCTTTTGTCCTCGAAAAATTAATTTTGATAGTGATTGTTGTTATGTCATCATTATTAATTGCCATGTATGCCACTTTTGGTGAACGAAAAGTAGCAGCTATTATGCAAGACAGGCGTGGACCCAACAGGGCCGGGCCTTTTGGTCTTTTACAACCGGTGGCTGATGGGATGAAATTATTTTTTAAAGAAGAAATTATACCTAATTTTTCATCTAAGTTTTTATTTATTCTTGGCCCATGTCTGGCTATGCTTACCGCCATGATGACGGGTGCTGTAATACCCTGGGGCGATAAAGTTCATTTTTTTGGCAGGGATATCTCTTTGCAGATTGCAGATGTAAATATTGGGATACTGTATGTTTTTGGTGTGGTAAGCCTGGGTGTTTATGGCATAATGATTGGCAGCTGGGCCAGTAACAATAAGTTTTCTTTAATGGGTGGCTTAAGAGCAGCTTCACAAATTATCAGTTACGAATTGGCAATGGGTATTGCATTAATAGCGTTGCTAATGGTAACGGGCACACTAAGTCTTAAAACAATGGTGGGCTTTCAAATGGATGGTTACTGGAATATCTTTAAGCAACCGCTGGGATTTCTCATATTTTTAATTTGTGTGTTTGCCGAATGTAACCGCACCCCCTTCGATTTACCGGAAGCAGAAAACGAATTGATTGGCGGTTACCATACAGAATATTCATCCATGAAACTGGGGTTTTATTTGTTTGCTGAGTACATCAATATGTTCATCAGCAGCTCTGTAATGGTGAGTTTATTTTTTGGAGGCTATGATATTCCTTTTGTAAATGATGCCCATTTAGTTGAAAGTATTGGCGTTAATTGGGTTGCCTTGCTACATACCTTTTCATTTTTATTTAAGGCGGCTTTCTTTCTTTTCCTTTTTATGTGGGTAAGATGGACAATACCACGTTTCCGTTACGATCAGTTAATGAATTTGGGTTGGAAGGTATTGATACCATTATCCCTTTTTAATATGCTGGTAACAGGGGCATTGGTTTTATTGCAACAAAATAACTGGCATTTTTAAATCATTAAAAATATATTTGCACAACTTTAAACCTTGGGCAGCTATTGAAATAACAAGTATGCAATCACTTACAAACAGAGCAAAAGCAGTTGACAGAAGGCCAATGAGCCTGCTCGAGAGAGCATACCTGCCGGCAATTTTTAAAGGGATGGCCATCACATTCGGTCACATGTTTAAGAAAAGGCCTACCATTAATTACCCGGAAGTAACACGGCCGTTCAGCCCGGTTTTCCGGGGCTTGCATGTTTTAAACCGTGATGAAGAAGGAAGAGAAAACTGTACAGCATGTGGCTTGTGTGCAGTAGCTTGTCCCGCAGAGGCCATTACAATGGAAGCAGCAGAAAGGCAAAAAGGTGAGGAACATTTGTACAGGGAAGAAAAATATGCCGCTAAATACGAAATAAACATGTTGCGCTGCATTTTCTGCGGATTGTGTGAAGAAGCTTGTCCAAAAGATGCCATATATTTAAGTGAAACTTTTGCTCCTGCTAATTTTCAGCGTAAAGGTTTTATTTATGGTAAAGATGATTTGCTTATTCCACATCCAATTAATGAAAAGGAAGCATACGATAAGGCAAGGGGTGGAAGAGTGACAATTAAACAGGCATAGTTTTTCAGACATTGAAAATGAAACATTCATAATTCGTAAATTAAAATGGGTATAGCTGCAATTTTATTTTGGTTTTTAAGCGCACTTACAATAGGTGGTGCAATAATGGTAGTTGCCAGTAAGAACCCTGTTTATAGTATACTTTATCTCATCATTACCTTCTTTGCAATTTCAGGTCATTATGTGTTGATGAATGCACAGTTTCTTGCCATTGTAAATATTATAGTTTACGCAGGAGCCATTATGGTGTTGTTTTTATTTGTGGTTATGTTGATGAATTTAAATGCGGAAAGCGAACCTCCTCAAAAAAAGCGTTATTTGTTTTTTGCCGGTGTTGTTGCAGGTTGTAGCCTGATGCTGGTATTGGTGGCTGCACTAAAAAGTAGTAGCTCACAAATACAGCTGGTACAAATGGGTAGTGGTGATGTTGGGCTAATCAGTAATCTGGGCAAAGTATTATTTACCGATTATGTTTTTCCTTTTGAAATAAGCAGTGTGTTGTTTTTGAGTGCAATGATTGGTGCCGTGGTCATTTCAAAAAAAGAAGTAGTTCATCCGGAATAGTTTGCTGCAAAGCCTGCTACTGTTGAAGTATGCCTGATAATAATTTTGACTTAATAAAAAAGTTTAACCCTTTATATGCCTATCAATTATTACATATTCCTTTCATTGGCTGTATTCTGTATTGGTATAATCGGGGTGTTAACCCGAAGGAATTCTATCATTATTTTTATGTGTGTGGAGTTAATGCTGAATGCAGCTAATTTACTGTTGGTTGCTTTTTCCAAAATGCATCATCTTGTTTTGGGTACTAACTTTCCAACATTGGCCAGTGAGGCGCAGGTGTTTGTATTTTTTATAATGGTTGTTGCAGCGGCAGAGGTTAGTGTAGGGTTAGCCATCATTGTAATGCTATACAGAAATACACATTCCGTAGATGTTAATTTTTTAAACAGATTGAAAAATTGACCCCTATCCCCTAAAGGGGCATTAGGGTAAGTGTATAATAATTTGAAGATTTTTTATTTTATTAATAAGCTACACGTTTAAAAGTGTTGATAAAAAAATCCCCCTTTAGGGGATAGGGGATAGGACTTATGAATAATTTACAAATAGTTTGGTTGATTCCTTTTTTACCATTAATTGGATTTCTTATTAATGGGCTAGGAAGAAAGTCTTTATCAAAAACGTTATCTGGCATTATCGGCAGTGGTGTTATACTGGGTTCTTTTATTTTGAGTGTATGGGTTTTTTTACAGGTTAAAAATGGCAATACTTATGTAGCTCACTATTATGATTTCATCAATCTGCCTTCCTTAAAAATTGGCTTCGATTTTCAAATAGATCAGCTTTCCTCTTTGTTCCTTTTAATCATCACCGGTGTTGGTTTTCTTATACATGTATATTCCACTTCTTACATGCATGAAGAGGAAAGTAAAGACTTTGCTAAATATTTTTCTTATCTCAACCTGTTTATTTTTTCCATGCTGTTACTGGTAATGGGAGGCAATTATATCATCATGTTTATTGGTTGGGAGGGTGTAGGATTATGCTCTTATTTGCTGATTGGTTTTTGGTTTAAAAACAATGATTATAACAATGCCGCCAAAAAAGCTTTTATCATGAATCGCATTGGCGACCTGGGTTTTTTATTGGCTGTGTTCTGGTTAATTGCAAAAGTTGGTACAGCAGATTATCATGTTGTTTTTGAAAATGTTCATAAGTTATCTGTTACCGATATTACAGGAATTACCATGCTGCTTTTTGTAGGTGCCACGGGTAAAAGTGCACAAATTCCTTTGTATACCTGGTTGCCCGATGCCATGGCTGGCCCAACGCCGGTAAGTGCTTTAATACATGCAGCTACAATGGTTACAGCCGGCATCTACATGATTGCAAGAAGCAATCTTTTATTTACCATGGCTCCGGCTACACAAACTGTAGTGGCAATTGTTGGTTTGGCTACAGCTATTTTAGCCGCTACCATTGCGCTTAAACAAAACGATATTAAAAAAGTATTGGCCTACTCAACTGTTAGCCAGTTGGGCTACATGTTTCTGGGCCTGGGTGTGGGTGCATACACAGGGGCAGTATTTCATGTTATGACACATGCATTCTTTAAAGCTTTGTTGTTTCTGGGGGCTGGTAGCGTAATACATGCAATGAGTGGCGAGCAGGATATACGTAACATGGGCGGCTTAAAAAAATACATGAGCGTAACCCACGTTACTTTTTTGTTGGGATGTTTGGCCATAGCAGGAATGCCTCCTTTCTCAGGTTTTTTTAGTAAAGATGAAATTTTAGCTGCAGCATTTGCTAACAACCCGGTGCTTTGGGGCGTAGGGGTTTTGGGAGCATTAATGACAGCATTTTATATGTTCCGGTTATACGCTATGACCTTTTTAGGTAAATTCCGGGGCACACACGATCAGGAGCATCACCTGCATGAAAGTCCTGCTGCTATTACTATTCCGCTGATAATTTTGGCTATACTGGCCGTTGTAGGTGGCTGGGTTGGAATCCCTGAAGTTTTCATTCATGGTGGACACCGGTTGGAGGCATTTTTAGATCCCATTTTTGCAGGCAGTAAGGCGATAACGACACAACACGAAATGTCGCATACAACTGAATATGCTTTGATGGCCGTTTCTGTTGGTGGCGCATTGGTAGCTTTACTGTATGCCTGGAATAAATTTAGTAAATACGAGAAATCGACTACCGAAGACAGCAGCATCGGGAAAATTTTAGCCAACAAATGGTATGTCGATGAGTTGTATGAAACCATCATTGTAAAGCCAATGCAATCATTAGCCGGATTCCTTAATAATACAGTTGAACGAAAAGGTATCGATGGTTTTGTAAATGGAATTGGCAAAGCTGTTAATTACGGCAGCCGCCAGATACGGTTTTTACAAAGTGGCCAGGTGGGCACCTATATCCTGTTGATGGTAGTGGGTATTCTAATCATGTTTATTATTCAATTTCTTAGTAAATAATTATATTAATGTTCGGTAACTATATTACTATTCCGCATTTATTAATTTTTGTTCCGCTGATAGCAGGGTTAATAGCTTTCTTAATTAAGGACGAATCGAAAGTAAAAGCCTGGAGCCTTTTTGCTGCTATCGTTACCCTGGGTGTTTCTGTAGCCGGTATTTATTTTAGCAAAAATAATGATCTCAGTGGATTAACTTTTGGTTACGAATGGTTGAAATACCTGGGTGCAAGTTTTGCGGTAAGTTTAGATGGTGTTGGTAGAATTTTAACCTTATTAACCGGTCTTTCATTTCCTATTATATTTATTGCTACCAACAACAGCAGCTACAAAAATCCTCATTTGTTTTATGGACTGATGCTGCTTTCATTAGCTGGTTTGATGGGTGTATTTGTTGCTACCGATTGTTTGTTGTTTTATTTTTTCTGGGAACTGGCACTTATTCCTGTTTACTTTTTGTGCAGCCGATGGGGTGGAGAAAAAAGAATACAAGCAACGTTTAAATTTTTCATTTACACATTTGCCGGTTCCTTGCTTATGCTCATTGGCATTATTTATACCTATCTGCAAACTGGCCCAACTGCATTTGCACCACATAGTTTTGCGTTAAGTGCTTTTCAAAATGTACTGTTGCAGCCTGCGCAGCAGCAATGGTTATTTTGGTTGTTCTTTGTAGCTTTTGCTATCAAAATGCCCATATTTCCTTTTCATACCTGGCAGCCAGATACCTACGAACAATCACCCACCGCAGTTACAATGGTGTTGAGTGGTATTATGGTAAAGATGGGTTTGTTTGGTGTTATACGTTGGCTGCTTCCCATCTTCCCGGCAGCAGTACTGCAATACGATAATATTGTAATAGGCCTTTGTGTTATCGGTATTATTTATGCCAGTTTAATTGCCATCAGGCAAGATGATTTAAAGAGGCTGGTTGCTTATTCTTCTATCGCTCACATCGGATTAATGTGTGCATCACTATTTAGTGCAAAGCAATTGGCCATTGAGGGAGTGATGATTCAAATGTTTAATCACGGAATAAATATTATTGGTTTGTGGATTGTAATTGAATTGATAGAACGCCAATTAGGTATTCGTAAAATATCTCAGTTGGGAGGTATTGCCAACAAGGCGCCCATACTAACCATTTCATTGGTGGTGATAGCATTGGCAAACATCGCTTTACCATTAACGAATTCATTTATAGGAGAATTTTTGATGTTTGCCGGATTGTATCAGTTTAATGTGTGGTACACTGTTGTTGCCGGAATCAGTATTATCCTTGCAGCAATTTATACTTTGAATATGGTGCAAAAAGTATTTTATGGTGAGGTTAATACTTTAACTGTAGCTACACAAGAAATTGCATTTAGTGAAAAAGCAATATTGGCTGTAATAATTGTAGCAATTTTTTTAGTAGGATTATTTCCTCAGCCGTTGCTGCAACTTACAAACGAGTCAGTTGCATTCTTATTGACAAAATTAAAGTGAAATACAAATTATCAGCTATAACAAGCCACCAGTAATATGAACGCAATTATTTTAACAGCTATTTGGGGTATCGTCATGATGTTTGGAGGTGTTTTCTTCAAAAGTAAAAGCACGCCTAAATATTGGGCCATTGCTGGTTTAGTCCTGGTTTTTTTATCTAATGGCTATGAGTTATTAAACGGCGTTCCTTTCTTTGAAATTGATGTTAAGAATATGCTTCACTTCAATAGTTTCAATCTTACGTTTATTGCGGTAGCATTGTTTTGTACACTGCTTTTTTTTCTGCTAAACGGCAGGGATATTGAAAAAGTAGGAGAGAACGTTTCAGAATATTTTGCCTTACTGTTTTTTGTATTGTGTGGTGTTGCCATTGCTGCCAGTTTTAACTCATTGCTTACCTTATTTTTGGGAATAGAGATACTGTCTATCCCTTTATATATTCTTACAGGCAGCGATAAACGAAATCTTAAAAGCAATGAGGCTGCCTTAAAATATTTTTTAATGGGGTCATTTTCAACAGGTATTATGTTGATGGGTATCGCCTTTATTTATGGCGGAAACTCAAATGGTTCTTTTCTTATTGATAATATCAATTTAGGTGAAGGGGTTATGCCGCCGATGATTGCAGTTGGATTGGTATTTTTATTAATTGCGATGTCCTTTAAAGTATCTGCTGCACCCTTTCACTTCTGGACGCCAGATGTTTATGATGGAGCACCAACAGTATTTACTTCCTTTATGGCTACCATTGTTAAAGCTGCTGGTTTTATAGCATTTATACGGCTGTTTGATAATGCCTTTGGAAAAACCCAGGCTCAATGGCAAACACTGATTGTGGTTATTACCGCAGCCACTTTATTAATTGGTAATCTTACCGCAGTATTTCAGCAAAGTGTAAAACGCATGCTGGCTTACTCTAGTATTGCACAGGCTGGCTTTATGCTATTGGCAATTTTTGCACTAAACGATTATGCAAAAGAGGGTTTAATTTTATATACGGCAGCCTATAGCTTGGCAACCATTGGCATTTTTGCAATTCTCATTAAAATGAGTGACTACACAATTGACGGGTTTAATGGTTTAGCAAAGCAATATCCTGCAATTGCAGTCTGTGCCACGGTATTCCTATTGTCATTAACTGGTATACCACTTACTGCCGGGTTTCAAAGTAAGTTTTATATGCTATTGGCTGCCATAAAAAACGGACAGCAAAACTGGCTGGTTATTTTCGCAGTATTGATGGCGGCGGTTAGTGCTTACTATTATTTTAAAATAATACAGGCAATGTTTTTTAAAGAAGACAACCAACAAGCCGGAGCGCCTGCAATAATGGTTGAAAAATTAACACCTGCATTTACCTATCTCCTCTATTTTACAGCCCTATTAATTGTTGTATTGGGATTGTTTCCTAACCTGCTAACTACCTGGTTGTATTATTAAGTCCTCTGTTACTGCAGAATAACGCCTTCATCTTGTAAGTAAGTAATTACAGTTACAAGTGTTATTACCCAATTTTAATTTAGTTGATTGTTTAACCTCCCCAACAACCTATATGTAAATGGCTAATTACTTTAATCACGCCCATTACTAACCCATCAATTTTTGCCATTCATAAATAAACACGGCATCAATAAATATTCCAGTTTAACTTTATACCAGATAAAATTTGCATGAAGACACTTGACTCTCTTTCTCTTTCTTATAATACGATAAAAAGTAATCGGTTACGTACAGCAATCACAGTTATCATTATCGCTTTAGGCATTATGGCGTTAATTGCAATAATAACTGCTGTGGAAGCGGTGAACCAAAGCCTTACTAAAAGTTTTTCTACTATGGGTGCAAATGCGTTTAGTCTTCGGTATAAAGAAAGGACTGTTCGTTTTGGCGGTGGACCTAATAGAGGAGATACAAAGAAAGTAAACCGGAATAGTTTAGTAAAAAAATCCAGTGAGGGCAAGCCCATTACATTTGATGAAGCAAGGGGATTTAAGGAACGATATAATTTTCCTGCAACTGTTGGGATAGCTCTTTCGGGCCCCAGCGGAGTTATTGTAAATACAGACAGCAAAAAAACAAGTCCCGATGTTAGAGTCACAGGTGGCGATGAAAACTACCTTACATTAAATGGTTATGAGCTTGCTTTTGGCAGAGATTTCAATGAACTTGATGTAGAAAGTGGTAACAGTGTTTGTATTATTGGTACCGTAATTGCGCAAAAATTATATGGCGATAATGTTGAAAAGGCAATTGATAAAATTATCAATGTAGCAAATATTAAATACCGGGTTATTGGCATATTAAAAGACAAAGGAAGCAGTGCCTTTATGAACGCTGATAAAGTAGTAATAACCACTTATAATAACATACGACGGGTTTATGGTTCCGAAGGTAAATCTTACAATATTGCGGTAATGGTAAATGATTTAAAAATGATGGATGTTGCTATAGGAGAGGCGATAGGTACTTTTAGACCTGTAAGAAAACTCGACATAAAAGAAGAAGATAATTTTTATGTTGATAAAAGCGATAGCATTGCCCAGTCATTAATGAAGAATCTTGGCTTTTTAAAATACGCCACACTTGCGATAGCTTTAATTACCCTTATAGGAGCAGCTATTGGTTTAATGAATATTATGTTGGTGGCAGTAAATGAACGTACCAAAGAAATAGGATTAATCAAATCACTAGGGGGTAAGGCTGGTGAAATAAGAGCTCAATTTCTATGGGAGTCAATCCTTATTAGTTTAATGGGAGCTTTTGTTGGTATAGTCGCAGGGATACTATTTGGTAATATTGTGGCTGTATTATTAAAAACAGGGTTTGTAATTCCATGGGTATGGGTTATCGCAGGAGTTTTGGTATGTACATTGGTAGGACTTATTGCAGGACTTTATCCAGCTTTCAAAGCCGCCAAGCTTGATCCAATAGTAGCGCTCCGTTATGAATAGTAGAACTAAAAATGGAACACATTTTTATCAATAGAAAATGCAAATGTTCACGCCTCAAAAAGTTTTAAAAAAAAATACAGCCTTTTTTCATTCCTTCAATTTATTCATTATCTTGTGCTTCATCGATAGAAATATTTCTCCGAAATTTTTTTGATGGTATATGTGTTTGTCATAGCATTGTGTACTAATAAAATCAACTAAACATTTTTTA
Organism: Chitinophagaceae bacterium; assembly: GCA_025360525.1. GTDB lineage: Bacteria > Bacteroidota > Bacteroidia > Chitinophagales > Chitinophagaceae > Ferruginibacter. The sequence continues at coordinate 11,269 of JANYCA010000115.1, forward strand.
ATTTTAATCACAAAAAAAAATCTGAAAGTCATGGCAGAAACTAAATCAACTGCAACTGTAAAACCATCAACATCAGTACAGGCAAAAAAGTCAGGCAATGCAATTTCATTGCTAGCTCCCGTTATTTGTATTATAGCAGGATATATAATCTGGCGATTTGTATTAGGAAATTCATCCGGATTTAACAAGCCTGGAACCGGGTTTTTCTGGCCAACACATGATGGCCCCAAAAATGCCTTAAATAAAATGTATTTGGGTGGAATCATTGTTCCAATTCTTTTGGGAACATTTTTAACCATGATTACTTTTGTGATCGAACGTTTTTTAACAATTAGTAAAGCTACTGGTACTGGAAGCAATGCAGATTTTATTCGTAAAGTTCAATATCAACTGGCAAACAAAAACGTAGATGCAGCCATTGCTGAATGCGACAAGCAACAAGGAAGTGTTGGTAATGTAATGAAGGCAGGTCTTCATCGCTACAAGGAAATGATTACCAATAATGAACTTTCAACTGAACAAAAAGTATTGGCTATTCAAAAAGAAGTGGAGGAAGCTACTTCATTAGAGCTGCCAATGCTCGAGAAAAACCTTGTGTTTTTATCTACCATAGCATCTGTAGCAACATTGCTTGGATTGTTGGGTACAGTACTAGGTATGATCCGTTCTTTCTCTGCTTTGGGTGAAGGTGAAGGCGGTGGAGATGCGGCAAGTAAATTATCTGTAGGTATTTCTGAGGCGTTGTATAACACAGCATTAGGAATTGGTACTTCAGCATTTGCCATTATTTTCTACAATATTTTCACAACAAAAATCGATGGTATCACTTATGGTATTGATGAAAGCGGTTTCACGTTAACTCAGAGTTTTGCGTCACTGTACAAATAATTTTTTGATTCTGTATGGAATCGACGAAATATTGAATCTTTACAATAAATAATAACCAATATGGGAAGAGCAAAATTACCTCGAAAGAGTACAAATATCGACATGACGGCAATGTGTGATGTTGCTTTCTTATTATTGTCTTTCTTCATTTTGGCAACTAAACAGAAGCCACCGGAAGCGGTGACAGTTATGCCACCAACATCGGTGTCTTCCAAAGCTGCTCCTGAAAAATCGATTATTATAACATTGACCAAAGAAGGTAAGTGTTTTTTAATACTCGGTGATGAAACTAAAAAGAAAGATATTTTAAAAGACATCAACACCACCAAGGGCTTGGGCTTGTCTGATCAGGAAATTAGTAAATTCGCAAAATTAACCTTTATCGGGATGCCTTTAGGGCAGGTAAAAAGTGCTTTGGCATTGGAACAGATGCCTCCGGCAGATAAATTGTTAGGCATTCCTATTCAGGATAGTACCAATAACGAAATGGTTGACTGGATTAGGAGTATTACCAATGTATATGCAGGCGGAGATCAAAAGGTTTTAGAAGAAATGATTCTTATTAAAGGAGACAATCTGGCTAAATATCCGGCGTTCAAAAACATTAAGTACGCACTAAAAAAGAATAACCTGTTTAAGTTCAGAATTGTTACCAACAGTGAAACTGTCCCAACTGGTTCTGAGTTGTATATCAAGAACAAAGAATTATTGGACAAGAAATAAATTATTAACACTAAAACATATTTTTTATGGCAGAAATGGACACCTCGTCGGGTGGCGGACATAAAAAAGGACCTGGCGTAAAAAAAAGTAAAAAGATGTCTACCAGGGTTGATTTAACCCCAATGGTTGATCTTGGATTTTTGCTTATCACATTCTTTGTATTTACTACTACTATGAGTAAGCCAACTGCAATGAATATGAATGAGCCGAAGGATGATCCGGATCAACAGCTAAAAGTAAAACAATCGGGCGCTATGACCATTCTTTTGGGCAGCGATGACCAGGTTTATTACTATATGGGCGAGTTAACTGCAGATAATGCCTCACAACAATTTAAAAGCACCAATTTTAAAGATATCCGTTCTGTGATATTGGATAAAAAGAAGGCTACTCCCATTGGTGATTTAATGTATATTATCAAATCGGATAAAGACGCTACTTTCAAAAATGCAATTGATATTTTGGATGAAATGGCCATTAATGATGTACCACCGGGTCACTATGCTGAAGTAGATATGAGCCCGACAGAAGAGCAGCTTATTAAATTGACTGAGCAGGCTAACGGACTTAAATAATTAGTTTTTGAAATTGAGTTAATTCCTGCATCAAAACAAAAAGCATTCAGAAATGGAAACAAATAAAATTTTAAACGCAGATATTCTTGATATCATCTTTGATGGCAAGAATAAGCAGTATGGTGCCTACGATCTTCGTAAGACGTATGACAGTAGGCTAAAAAAAGCACTTTTGTTAACCGCAACTTTTGCTATCCTTATTTTCCTTAGCTCTGTTTTTGCAAATTTCATTGGTAAAAAAGAAGTGGCTAAATTGGATGTGATAGATACACAAATGGCGGAAATAAAAAAAGATGCACCCCCACCACCCCCACCACCACCTCCACCACCAACACCGCCACCGCCTCCTGAAATTAATCAGATTAAATTTACTCCTCCTAAAATTGTAAAGGATGAAGAGGTTAAACCTGAAGAAAAAATTGAAGAAATAAAGGAAGATCAGGTAATTAGTACGAAGACGGTTGAAAGTGATAACAAGCAACAAATTGTGCAGGCTCCCGTGGATGACAAAGGTAGCCAGGTGGTTGAAGCTCCAAAGAGTGATGAAGAAGATAGAGTATTTACTAAGGTTGAGAATGAAGCAGAATTTCCAGGTGGAACGGCAGCCTGGACCAGGTATGTGCAAAAAAATCTGGATGGTTTTAATCCTGCTGAAAATGGTGCACCTCCGGGGAAATATCAGGTTATTGTAAGATTCATTGTAAGTAAAGATGGTTCTATCAGCGACGTACAAGCAGAAACCAAATTTGGATATGGCATGGAAGAACAGGCTATTAATTGTATAAAAAAGGGTCCAAAATGGAAGCCTGCTTTACAAAACGGTCGTAATGTAAATGCTTATCGCAGGCAGCCTGTAACCTACGTAGTTCAAGAAGAGTAGGAAAGTTTTTTAAATTTATTTTTGTCCCCTTTCATTTTTGAAAGGGGATTTTTTTTGCTATAATCTTATGGAATCAGCCCGTATTTTCATCATTTTAAAAAGACAATTATGGCAGCAATCGAAAATCACCAATCCCACAAAATAAAAAGACAAATCTCATTTAAAAAGAAGAATACAAGGGTCGATTTGACTCCGATGGTTGATTTGGGATTTCTTCTCATTACCTTTTTTGTATTTACTACTACAATGAATAAACCAACTGTAATGAAGGTAGATATGCCGTTTGATAAAACAACTGAAAATAATCCGGTATGTAATTCCTGTGCGCTAACGGTGCTGCTTTGCAATGATGACGTTATCAAATATTATGACGGTGATTTTTCAACTGCACAATTCCAATCGACCAGTTATGCCGGTATCAGAGATGTTATCTGTAGAAAGAAAGAGTTTGTAAAGCGGGTAAGGGGCACAACCGATGAGTTTGTATTAATTATAAAACCTACAGTGGAATCTTCTTTCAAGAATTTTGTCGACATAACAGACGAGGTTACCATCAATCAGGTAAAGAGATACTACCTGGATGAGGTGTCTTCTGTTGAGCAAAAAAAATTGTAATCGTTTACGTGTTTTATCAATAAAATTGTTTGCATTAAATTTTTCCGAACTTTTTATAATAAGCAATTAGTAACCCGGTAACCTCATCATAGCTTAACTCTCCAGCTGGTTGTTGATTGTTGACTAAATATTTGCTATAAAGCCATCTTACGATGGGTTGAACCGGGTTTTTGTGCCGCTTATTAAACTCCCTCCATTCATACAAATCAGCTTTAACTTCCGGTATTAATTTAGAAGCAAAGTTTTTAACTACAGAGGAATCTGTTTTGTATAAATTTCGTTGTGTATAAAGGAATAAATCAAGGTATGCAGAATAATGAAATAACGTATCTGTTGAAGCGATAGCAGCCAGATAACCAACAAAGTTTGCCTCGTCTTCTTTTGCGTAACCTAGCTGGTGGGCAGTTTCATGACAAAAAATGTAAGGTTGTAAAAATTTCGGAACAGTAGTGTTAACCTGTGCTTCACCTGTAAAGGGATTATAATAACCCGTAAAACCCAGATAGTTACCAAGCCAGCCCCATAGCGAAGGTTTGATGGACAATACATGATTGGCTAAAAACTGGTATTGAATAGCTAAATGTTCAAAAGCATCCCTTGTACCCTCCTTTAACAACCTTGTTGAAACTAGATAAGGTTTTGCTTGAAATAGGGCTCGTTTACTGGTATTTACTTTATACAACAGGATTGAATCAATCATTCGAAGGTCTTGGGGTGTGTATTTATCATTACTTAAACTCAACTGACTTGCAATACCCGCCCTATTGTAATTTATCCCCCATAAAATATTAAAAAGCAGGTAGATAAGTAATAGGCACCTAAATAATTTTATACCGGATATGTGCAGCCAAGCCGACGTATTGCTGTTGTTTCTGTAAAATCGGAATTGCTGTACAACCATATAAACTAACCAAATTGCAATTACTCCGTAAAACAAATCGCCTGCACTAAATGGAAGCCAGCCGAATAAATATATTAATGATGCTGAGATGGAGGGATAAATTCCGGTAGAATAATATTTTTCGATCCAGATGGTATTAGCCGAGATAGAATGAATAATAATGGCAATTAACAGAAGAATTATATTGGGTAGCCATTTTCTAAATTTTTCCATATTTCTTTAAAAATAGAAAAAAAATCTTTCGCAGATATTTTTTCTTGATGAATACTTCGATTATTGTTAAAAAAGTTTACCTTCGCCGTCCTTTAAATGGGAGGTAATGGGAAAAAGAAAGCCTTTTGAAATAGCTTTTGTAGGTTTGAAGCCGGGGATACATGAGTTTTTATATGAAATAGAGGATAGTTTTTTTGATGAAAGCATTCCACGTGAGTTTGAGCATTGTATTGCGAAAGTAAGATTACAGTTAGATAAGAAAACTAATTTCTTCTTATTAAAATTTGAAATAGGAGGCAAGGCAGATGTTGTTTGTGACCGTTGCAGCAATATTTTAACCAAGGACTTGTGGGACGAATTTAATATGGTGGTAAAGTTGGTTGACAACCCGGATGAGATGAATGAAAAAGAAGAAGATCCTGATATTAATTATATATCCAAAACGGAAAGTCACCTTTACCTGAACGACTGGATATACGAATTTGTAAGTTTGAGTGTACCCTTGCAAAAAATGTGCAGTGAACAAGAATTTGGAGGTGAAAAATGTAATATAGCCGTACTGGAAAAATTGCGGACGATGGAGGTGAAAGATAACGGACAAAATGCCAATACCATTTGGAAAGGATTAGATCAGTTTAAGAAAGCAAGTAAGAAATCAAAATAAAATAGCATTAATCAAATTTATAACACCACTTAAAATTAAAAAATATGCCAAATCCCAAACGCCGCCATTCGCAACAACGCAGTGCAAAGAGAAGGACACATTATAAGGCTTCTGAAACTACTTTATCTGTAGATCCAACAACAGGCCTTACACATGTTCGTCATTGTGCTCACATTAGTGAAGGTAAACTTTACTACAAAGGACAGGTGGTTGCTGAAAAAGCGCCGCTAAAGGCATAATATTTTTCAAATACTGCATTCTAAGTTCTACATTCGATAATCAGCATGTGGGGCTTAGAATTTTTTATTTAATGTATCTACCATGAACATTGCATTAGACATGATGGGTGGCGACTATGCACCCCTGGAAGCAGTAAAAGGAATTAAAGCGTTTTTAACCGATGCCTGTAATTTAGTACCTCACCTTACTTTAATTGGCGACCAACCCTCAATACAATTATTGCTTCTGCAATATGGTATCGAAACCAATAATATTACTATTGTGCATGCCAGCCAGGCTATAGAGATGCATGAACACCCCACTAGAGCATTACGAGAAAAAAAAGAGTCTTCCATTGCAATCGGATTTCATTTGTTGTCCAATGGTTCTGTTGATGCGTTTATAAGTGCCGGCAATACTGGTGCAATGATGGTTGGAGCATTGTTCAGCATTAAAGCAATAGAGGGCGTTAGCAGGCCAACTATAGGGGGCTATTTCCCCCGTGAAAACGGTAAGTTGGGTTTATTGGTTGATGCTGGTATTAATGCAGATTGCAAGCCGGAAAACCTGGTGCAATTTGCGCTGTTAGGATCCTTATTTGTTGAACATATCTGGGGCATCAGCAATCCCAGGGTTGGTTTGATAAATTTGGGTGAAGAGGAGGGAAAGGGCAACATACTTTCACAAGCAACGTATCCTTTGCTGAAAGAAAATAGTCAATTAAATTTTATTGGCAATATTGAAGGAAGAGATATACTAATGGACAAGGCAGACGTAATGGTTTGCGAGGGATTTACAGGCAATGTAGTTTTAAAAATGGCTGAAAGTGTTTACGACATTGTACAACGAAGAGGTATACAAGACGAACACTTTGAACGTTTTAATTTTGAAATGTATGGCGGAGTGCCGGTATTGGGTGTAGCAAAGCCAGTTATAATTGGTCATGGTATATCACATGCCACTGCTTTTAAAAATATGATTTCGATTGCACAAAAAATGATTGATACAGCATTGTTGGCTAAGATGGAAACTGCATTTAGTAAATAATTTGCTCTTCTTATCTACTCATCCTTTGCGGTTCATTTACAACCAACGACTTAAGGAACCTAAATAGCCAAAATATCTATTTTTCTAGATTCTCAAACATATCTTTTGTCATCCTTTCCAAATCGTAATCTTCCTGCCAGCCCCAATCATTTCTTGCTACAGTATCATCAATACTCTGAGGCCAACTGTTGGCTATTTGTTGCCGGTAATCCGGCTTATAGGTAATTTCAAATTCAGGGATATGCTTTTTTATTTCAGCAGCAATCTCTTTGGGAGAAAAACTCATGCCAGATATATTGTAACTGGTTCTGATTGAAATTTGAGCAGCAGGTGCTTCCATCAATTCAAGCGTAGCTTTAATAGCATCGGGCATGTACATCATGGGCAGGTAAGTATCTTCCTGTAAAAAGCATTCATATTTTTTTTCTTCCAGCGCCTCGTGAAAAATTTCAACTGCATAGTCGGTTGTTCCACCACCGGGTTCGCTTTTGTAGCTGATAAGACCGGGGTATCGGATACTTCTTACATCGAGCCCCCAGCGTTGGTGGTAATAATTGCACCAAAATTCGCCGGCATATTTGCTGATGCCATACACGGTGCTTGGCTCAATAATGGTTTGTTGGGGGCAATTTATTTTGGGAGAGGTGGGCCCAAATACCGCAATGCTGCTGGGCCAGTACACTTTGTAAATTTTTTCTTCTTTGGCAATATCCAGCACATTCAGCAGGCTTTGCATATTAAGGTTCCAGGCAAGGCTGGGATTTTTTTCACCGGTGGCAGATAGGATTGCCGCCAGCAAATATATCTGTGTAATATTTTGCCGAATCACCTGTACATGCAGCATTTCCTTGTTCATCACATCAAGGCTAACATAAGGGCCGGAGCCTTTTAGCAGTTCATTTTCTTCTCTTAAATCACTTGCTACCACGTTGGCATTGCCATAAATTTGTCTAAGAGCAAGGGTAAGCTCTACACCAATTTGCCCGCTGGCACCTATCACTAAAATTTTTTCTCTTATCATATTGTACAATCGTTTTTATTTGAGAAGAAACAAATGTAAATCAATAAAAATAACAGTGGTAAAAACGGGTAGGTATTTTGGATAACGCTTGCGTATGTTCCATTTATCGCATTTGCTACTTTCGGTATAATTACTTATAATTTCTTACCTATCTTTAACGGTACTAACTCTGCTTAATGAAACCTTTACATTTTTTAATGTCTTTATGTTTTTTAATGGCCTATTTAGTTGCATTTCCACAGCAACTTAAGTTTAGTACCTACACTTCGGCAAATGGGTTATCTCAAAATAGAGGTATTTGCATGGCGCAGGATAAACTTGGCTATTTGTGGATGGGTACGCAGGATGGCTTAAACAGGTTTAATGGAAAAGACTTTGTTGCCTACTATAAAGGCAATGTAAAGCGGGGTAATTTACCGGCAAATTATATAGCCGCACTTTACTACGACAGCCTGAATAACTGGCTTTGGATAGGCACTTCTTCAGGCCTTTGTATTTACAATTGCAGGGCTGATAGTTTTTATAGTGCAGCTCATTATTTTCCAGCAGCAGATACACTTAATGGATTGTTGATAAGGTCTATTGTTGCAGGACGAAATCCAGGCGAAGTAATAGTGCTTACGTTTAGTGAAGGCCTTTTTATCTGTAATACCCAATTATTTAAACACCAACAATTTTTTCATCAACCGGCTACCAAAAACCGCACAGAAGCCGCTCTGGTATGGAACAAGGAGATATTGGTAGTTGCTGATAAAATATTGTATCGCCTGGATGATACTGCCAAAATTATATTGGCAAATCCTATGCTGGATGAGATACAGCAAATAATGATGTGGCAGAATAAATTATGTATCGTTTCTGCCAAAAATGGGTTGATGATGGTGGATGATTTTGCCAATCCAGCAATAAGGCCAATTGATGCCGGCAGTAAGGATGCTGATTGTATTGCGCTGGATAAAGACAATAATCTTTGGTTGGGAACCCACGATGCTGGTGTATTAGTTTTAGAACCAGGCAAGCAGAAAATACTTTATTCATTTAGCACGGCTACCAACCAATACGAATGGCCCAAAAGCTTTATACTTTCGCTTTTTAAAGATAGGCAAAATAATATGTGGATAGGCAGCAAAGGAGGAGGATTTTCGATAAACATCAATGATAAAAATCAATTTGGATTAATTCACAAAACGCCTGTAGAATTTGGTAAAATACCCAGTAATAATGCGTCTACTATTTTTAAATCTTCCGGCGGCCTGCTCTATACTGGTATTTTGCAGCAAGGTTTACAAGCGTATAATGTTGCAACAAAACAAATTGCCTACTTTGTTAATCCAGCTTCATCCGCCAGTAATACCATTTATGGCATTACTGCTTCATCAAACAATGCTGTTTGGCTAGCCACTCATGGTGGCTTGTACAATTTTAGCATTGCAACAAAAAAGTTTACGCACTATATTGATAGTGGAGTTGTAGCTTCCCTCTCCGGAGAATTTGTTTATAAGCTAAAGCGATTCGATAGCTTGCTTTATAGTTCTGGGAGTGGTACAGTTTATTTTAATCTTAGTAATAAAAAATTCAGCGTTTTTAAAAGCTATATTGATACAAAAGGTAATTTTTTAAACCTGGTTTTAAACTGTGCGGATGAAGATGATGCAGGCAATATTTGGATGGGAACCAACGGACATGGGCTGGTTAAATACAATATAGCTACAGGCAAAATAGAAATAATTGAAGAGATAGAAAGGTTTTCTAAGGCGATTTACGCCTTGTATAATGACAATGGGAATTTATGGGTAGCCACTTCAAACGGATTGTTGATTTATGACTTTTACCACAATAAAATAATAAAAACCTTTTCCATCGCTAACGGTATGCCGGGCAATGCTATTGCTAGCATTGAGAAAGACGCCGCAGGTAATTTTTGGTGTGGAAGCAATGTAGGGCTTATTAAAATTGATGGCCATTTCAACAGAGTTACATTGATAAAAGCATTTGCAGGCTTACCATCTAACGAATTTAATATTGATTGCTCCACGTCGGATAGTTTGGGTAATCTTTATTTTGGAGGTTTTAACGGGGTTTCATTTTTCAACCCTTCAAAATTTAGTATTAACCAGTTTAGTCCGGCACCGGTAATTGAGTCTATTAAAATTTCTAATACAGAAATGTATCTTGCTAAAGGCATAAGTTATGTCACTGAAATTGGGTTGTCTCACCTGCAGAATTTTATAACGCTCCAATATGGTGTAACAAACTTTATTGATCATGATGAATGTTTGTATAAGTATCGGTTGGATGGAGTGGATGAAAACTGGGTAGATGCAGGTAACCGAACTATTGTAAATTACGCCGGTCTAAAACCAGGCAAATATTTATTTCAGCTGCAAAGCTGCAATAGTAGTGGCATTTGGAGTAGTGGTATTACAAAACTTGCCATTGTTATAGCACCAGCATTTTGGCAAACCTGGTGGTTTATACTGCTATTAAATGTTTTGGCTGCTGTGGTAGTTAGTTTGGTTGTAAACAGGAGGATACAAAATATCAAAGACCGATCTGCCATTAAACAAAAAATTTCTGAAACGGAAATGGCAGCATTAAGGGCCCAAATGAACCCGCATTTTATGTTTAACTGTATCAACAGTATCGATGCTTTCATTTATAATAATGATAAATACAATGCCACTTTATACCTAAATAAGTTTGCCAAACTTTTGCGTAACATCTTAGATAGCAGCAAGCAGAATACAGTACTACTTAGTAAAGATGTAGACACCTTGCAGCTTTATCTTGAATTAGAAGAGCTACGACATGAAAATAAATTTAGCAGTAAACTAACTGTGCAGCAAGCGTTGTTACAAAGTGATTATAAAGTGCCGCCACTAATTATACAGCCATTTGTAGAGAATGCTATTTTGCATGGGCTTAAAAATAAACCGGGCAATAATGGTATCCTTGTTATCAATATCAAAAAAGTTGATGATACAATTCAATTTACTATTGAAGATAATGGCATCGGCAGGGAGGCTGCAAAATTGATAACGCAAACCAAACAATTATCTTATGGTATGGATATGAGTATTGAGCGGATAAAATTGTTTAATAATGAAACAGCAGCATCGCTAAAAATTGAAGATTTAAATGAGCATTGTATGCCAGCTGGAACAAAGATTACCGTTAACTTAAAAATTAACTAAATGATTACAACAATCATTATTGACGATGAACCAAAAGGCAGGCTGGCACTACGGAAAAAGCTATCAACTTATTGCAGTAATGTGCAGATTATGGCAGAGGCATCCAACGGAAAAGAAGCACTTTTATTAATACAAAAACATCAACCCCAACTTATTTTTCTGGATATAGAAATGCCTGTGATGAACGGTTTTGAAATGCTGAATGGTATCAGTGAAAAAAATTTTCACATCATCTTTACCACAGCCTATGATCAATATGCTATTAAGGCTATCCGTTATGCAGCCTTTGATTATTTATTAAAGCCGGTAGATATTGAGGAATTAATTACGGCTGTTGGAAAAATCAGCGGAAATACCTCAACAACGGAGCAGGAAAAAAAAGTTGAAACGTTGAATCATAACCTGGTTGTAAGCAAAGAGCTTAATAAAATCGCCATACCTACTGCCGACGGGTTACTTTTTTTCGAAATAGGGACCATTACCCGGTTGGAAGCTCATAGCAACTATACCCATATTTTTTTTAAAAACAGATCTAAATTAATATCTGCCAAAACATTAAAGGATTTTGAAGAACTACTTCCCCAAAAAATATTTTTCCGTGCCCATCATTCGCATGTAATTAACCTGGGTTGTATAAAAAAATATTCAAAAGGAAATGGAGGCAAAATCGAATTACTGGACGGTATCGTAATTGATTTGTCCAGGAGAAAAAGGGATGCATTTATAAAAATACTTGGGCAATAAACTCGTAAAGTCCAGCTGTTAAAAAAGCCATATTTCTGTAACATAATTCTTGATAATGCGGTTTTGTTTAAAGAAAAAGGCTACAATTTTAAATGTAGCCATATTACACAGATTTAAAATAATCGGTAACCTATTCTTTATTCTTTTTTATATTCAGCGAAGCCTTATTTGCTCTTTCAGTTGAGTCTTTAATCCGTTGTTTTTCTTTCTTTTTAAAATAGCCCCTTAATAAAAAATTGCTTTTGGCAGCCTGTAAAGTTTCGTCGGCTGCGTTGGAAGTTCTATTTATACTGGAGGCGGTTTGTTTAGCCGATTCAATGGTACTTTCTAACCTGTCAGCAAGTTTATTATCGGCAAGCAATCGCCCAACCGTACCTTTCCCACTGTTTATTTTTGCAACAATATCTGCAAGTCCATCTGTAACTACAGAAGCATTGGCAGATATTTTAGAAATATTATTCATAATCTTATCTACATCCACAGGGTTGGTGCTAAGCAGTTTACTGCCATTTTTTGCAACAGGTGATGTGCTTGTACCCGGTGCAATCAATATTAATTTATCGCCCATTAACCCATCACTTCCAATACTGGCAACCGCATCTGTTTTAATAAAAGGCTGAATTTTCTTTTCTATGCTTAATGAGATTTGTACACTCGTGTCATTGACAATCCGGATAGTTTCCACTGTGCCGATATTGATACCTGCAAACCTTACAAAATTACCTTCCTGTGTGCCGGAGATATTTTTAAAATTTGCATAAACCACAAAAGTATCGCTAAATAATTTTTTTTGTTTGCCGATAAAAAAAATCAACCCCAATAGCAGCGCAAGGCTAATAATTACAAATATTCCAGTCTTAATTTTTTGTCCGATAGTTGTATTCATATTTTTTATTTGAAAAATGATCGTATATAATCATCCTGTGAATTTTCCAATTCTTCATGTGTTCCTTCAGCAATAAACACCCCGTCGTCTATTATTAATACCCTGTCTGCAGTTATGCTTGAGCATGGAATATCATGCGTTATAATTACAGAAGTTGCCTGGTATTTTTTCTGAATCTGCAGCATTAAATTGCTAATCTCTTTAGAAGTTATTGTATCCAAACCTGTGGTAGGCTCATCATACAAAATTATTTCTGGTTTTACTATTAGGGTACGTGCAAGTCCCATACGCTTTCGCATACCACCACTCAAGTCGGATGGCATTTTATCAATTGCATCTGCAAGACCAACAGCTTCCAAAACTTCTATACAGCGGCTTTCAATTAGAGCGTTGTCTTTTATTTTTAAAACCCGTTTTAATGGAAAAATAAGATTATCTCTTACCGTCATAGAATCGTACAATGCTGCGCTCTGAAAGAGAAATCCGATCCTGCACCGCAAGGCTTTTAGTTCATCCTCTTTAAGGTCTTTTATCTCTTCTCCAAATACTTTCAATGAACCTTCATCCTGTGTAAGTAAACCTGCAATGCATTTGATAGTAACAGATTTGCCACTTCCAGACTTACCAAGTATTACTACATTTTCGCCCTTTTTAACAGTAAGATTGATACCCTTTAGAATACCGATATCTCCAAAGCTTTTTTTAAGATTCTTTATTTCAATAACTACCTCCATTATTAATTTTCAATTTAAGTGTACAGGATAGAATTAGTAAGTTGTACAACGATTCCATCAATAATAATAATCCAAATGGAAGAGGTAACAACGGCTGAATTGGCCGCCAGTCCTACGCTGGCTGTTCCATTATTGTAAGTAAACCCTTTAAAACAGCCAATAAAACCAATACTTATACCAAATAATATTGTTTTAATAAATGCAGGGACAACGTCTGTATAGTCAAGAATAGTAAGTGCTTTGTGAAAATACAATGTCATAGTTATGCCGCCATTCATTGCTGCTGCAATATAACCACCTACTAAGGCCATCGCATCTGCAAAAATGGTCAATAGCGGAATCATTACTGCACAAGCCAATATACGGGTAACCACCAAAAACTGAATTGGATTGGCGCCGGAAACTTTCATGGCATCAATCTGTTCGGTTACATTCATACTGCTTAACTCTGCGCCAATACTCGAAGCAATTTTACCAGCACATATTAATGCTATAATAACTGGTCCTATCTCTCTTATGATTGATACGGAAACCATACTGGGGATATAACTTGCCGCCCCAAATTCTTTTAATGTTGGCAGCGATTGAAGTGTCATTACAATACCCAGGATAAAGCCGGTTAAAGTTGTTATGCCAATTGATTTATACCCGATAATATAGGATTGGCGGAATAGCTCATCCCATTCAAATCCTTTTTTAAAAATGTTGCGAAAAAATGATTGAAAAAAATAGGCCTGATCGGCTACTGCAACCAGTGATTTTGTAAAGGGCAATTGTTTTTGCATATGGTGTTTTGTACTTATAGAAATATTTTTATAGCGATGGCTTTGATTGCTTTACTTTCAAACAATATGCTAATCACCTGCCAGAAAAAAAAGAATCGAATAGCCTAGGCGATAAGGTGAAACAGGCGGATAGCGATTGAAAATTAAATCAGTTTTGTATTGCTGGGAAATAATTTCTACAGTATATATAAAACCAACCACAATTTAAAGATGGTTTGCTACAAAAAAAGGTAGAGAAAAATCAGAATAAGTGCAGTAGTTTTTCGAGGTCTTCTGGTGTATCAATACAATGGCTTTCATATGCCGTAGCAACACATTTTATGGAGAAGCCATTTTCTATCCAGCGAAGTTGTTCTAACGATTCAGCTTTTTCTAAGGAAGATACCGGAAGTTGTGTTATTTTTTCAAGTACATCTTTTCTATAGGCGTACATGCCCACATGACGAAAATAGGCATGGTGCAGGTGCCATTCTTTTTCGTCAAATCCTTTTATAAAAGGTATTACCATCCTGCTAAAGTAAAGGGCTTCGTTATTTACATTGAGCACAATTTTCACTTCACCTTTATCAAACAACATTTCATAACTATCTATTGCCATCATTTGTGTTGCTAACGCTGTTTTGCCATCCTGTAATATGGCAGCAAGTTCATCTATCTGTGCTGGCTCTATAAGGGGCTCGTCACCTTGTATGTTGATGACATATTGATAATCTTCTTCCAGTTGTTGCAATGCATCCCAACACCTATCCGTACCACTTGGGTGATGTGCAGCTGTCATTACAACCTGGCCACCAAATTTTTTAACATGATTAAATATCTGTTCATCATCTGTAGCCACAATTACTTTGTTTAGCATCTTGCTTTTAGCCGCCTGTTCGTATACACGCTGTAGCATGCTTTTTCCTTTAATATCTATCAAAGGCTTACCGGGGAAACGGCTGCTGGCATATCTTGCAGGGATTATTCCTACTATCATGTTTTTCAGGCTTGTGTAATTTCGTTATCCAGCAATGTGAATGAAAGCGGAAGAATTTGTTTTTTTACATCCAGATATGCCTGGTAAGGTTCACTGAATTTTATCCTGTGATCGATTGCAGCTTCATAGTTATTCGTCATTACCATTATCATTTCTGATAGCTCTCTTAAAGCATTGTTGTTGCCGTCAAAATAGGTAACATAATCTACCAGCCTGTTCTTTTTGGCATATTCTATTAGTAATGGATTGGCGGCTCTGTTTACCATTATTCTTACACCTACTAATTTGGCAACTGATAAGTCCAGCACATCATCAAATACAAACATTACTTCGGCGGGAGAAATATTGTGTTGCTTACACAGATGCAAAATCGCCTTTTCTTTGTGAGCAACTTTATAGTAAATAGCATTAAAGTTTTCTCTTTTTGCATATGAAAAAGCCAATTGGTTATTTTCACCGGTTATGATGGCAGAAACAGGTAGTTGCTTAGCGAGCAGGTGATGGTTGAAACGGATAAGGTTAACGCCCATTGAATCTACCTCGCTAAATGTGCTATGGCCATCAATGTTTTTTTGCCCGTTGTTAAATACACCATCCCAATCAAAAACGAATGCTTTTATAGTTCTGAATTTTTGCCTTAAGGCTGTAGAATTAATTACAAATTCTCCCTTAAAATAATCTTCAAGTATGGAACTAAACTGCATGTTATTAATGGTTAAGGTGCTTATAGATTTTAAATAAAAAAAATTACAATCAATGGTGGTCAAAAAATAAGCCATCGTTAAAGGATGGCTTATTTTTTAATTCGATTCTAAATCCTGTATGTCCAGCATTCCAATTGGTTTGCCATTATCTGTAACCAGTATTGTATCTACATTTGTTTTCTTAAATATCGCAGCAGCATCATTCAGCAATAAATTACCTTCAATGCTAACAGGTGTTTTAAATTGTAGGTCGCCTAATTTTTTATCTAAAATAGCAGATCCCTCCGTTTGCAAATGTCTTCTTAAATCACCATCTGTAAATACGCCTTTTACTTGTAAATCTGCGTCAGCAACTATTATAGCGCCAAAGCCGTACTCTGTCATTTTCACAATCGCATCTTTTACATTTACAGACGAAGCTACTATCGGGTTTACTCCGTTAATGGCTTCGTTTACCCTCATGGTCATTAATTTAGTATCCTGCAAAAACTGCTCTGTACCCAGTGTGGTAAAATAATTTTCAGTTAATGTTTTCAATATTTTAAGCGGAACAGTAATGGTATGTGCGCCTGCCTGCAAGGCGTTACGTACATGTTCGCTGTTGCGGACAGAACTAAACATTATTTTGGTATCATATCCGTAATGATTAACTGCATCTACACATTGCTCCACCAATCCCAACGCATCTTGTCCCTGGTCCTGTAAACGGCCTACCAGCGGACATACATAGCTAGCACCTGCATGCATGGCCATATAAGCCTGTTGCAGCGAATATACCAGATGCACATTAACTAGTAACCCATCTTTGCGCAACAACGCACAAGCTCTTACACCTTCTAAAGAAACAGGAATTTTAAAAACTGTTTTTGTAGGATCGAGACCAAGATTCAGCTGGCGATGCGCTTCTTTTACTACATCTTCTGCTGTATTGCCCAATGCTTCTATTTGCAATACCGGCACCATTTTGCTCAGCTTTACAATCATTCCGTCAATATCAGTAATGCCTTCCCGCTGCATAAATGTGGGCGTGGTGGTAAGGCCATTTAAAAAGCCCAGTTTAAAGCCTTCTTCAATTTCTTTCAGATTAGCTGAGTCGAGGTAAAGTTCCATAAAACGATGTTTAAAATTTGCGGCGAAAATAAGTATTTAAAACTACATAATGCTATCAGGAAGCTAATCAGATGTGCCTGTACTTCACTTCTATGGCGTGCAACTCAATCAATGGTTTTAAAAATTCTTCCAGATCATAAACTGACAACTGACTGGCCGCATCGCATAAAGCACAGGTTGGGTCTGGATGCGTTTCTATAAAAATGCCATCAACGCCAGAAGCTACGCCTGCCCTGCTTAATACAGGTAAGAATTCCCTGTTGCCACCTTTGGCATCAGAACTGGGGATGCCATATTTGCGAACGCAATGCGTAATATCGAACACTACAGGATAGCCAATTTTGTTCATGTGGTAAAAACTTCTTGGGTCTACCACCAAATCGTTGTAGCCCATGGTGTAGCCTCTTTCGGTTAATATAATTTGGTCATTGCCACTGTCCACCACTTTGCCCACCGGGTGTTTCATATTGTCTGGCGCTAAAAATTGGCCATGTTTGATGTTGATCACCTTGCCGGTTTTAGCAGCTGCTACCAGCAAGCCAGATTGCATGCACAAATAAGCAGGAATCTGCAACACATCACACACTTCAGCTACCGGGGCAGCCTGATCCGGATAATGAATATCAGTTAATAACGTAAAGCCAAACTGCTCTTTTACTTTGGCTAAAATACGCATGCCTTCTGCCAGGCCGGGCCCCTGGTAATAACTAAGGCTGCTGCGGTTATCTTTACAAAAAGATGATTTGTAAATGATGGGGATGTTCATTTTTTCGCTTACCTCTTTCAGCTTCTCCGCTGTTTTCATCATGATGGATTCCGACTCAATTACGCAGGGACCAGAGATTAAAAACAATTCATCTGCTCCGCAGGTAATGTTGCCAACTTGTACTTTTTTTGTGCTCATGATTTGTATTTGTTTACCACAATAATTTTATTGGGTACAATGAAAAATTTTTATCTTTTGAAATAATGGTTAAATTTTCGGTAATGGATTGTGCTATAATCATTCTGTCAAAGGGATCACGGTGGAGGAGTGGTAAAGAAATAATTTTTTGAGTGTGCTCAACAGAAATGTTTAACAGACTTATGTTACTTCCGGCAAGCTTCACTTCTATTTCGTTAAAACTAAATTCCAGCAGCAATTTTCCAATACTATTTTTAATTGCGATTTCTCAAACAGAGGCAATACTTATATATTTTTCAAGCTTATTATCCTTTAATATTTCCATTGCTGAATTAGACATTTGTTTATCGCCGTTAAAATGCCAAAGCAATGTGTGGGTGTTAATGAGGTAAGCCATTACATGTAATCTTTAAAATCTTCCAAAGGCTCATCGAAATCTTCAGACATCCAAATTCTACCTTTCAAACATCCGAAGCCACCCTCTGGTAATATTTGTTTCTCCTCTTCACCTTTTTTTTCAACATTCTCGATTGGTGTTTTCATTTTTCTGCCAATCACAAAATCTACAAAATCATTAACTTCTTCCGCCACTTCCGGTGGCATAGAAATTATTTTATTGTATAAAATTTGATGGTTTACCATCACGAAATTTTTATAAAGTTACAAAAAAATAACCCTTACAATCTTCTGTACAAATCCTTAATAGTCTCCAATGTTACCTTCTCTTTCCAATTGGCGTCAATGGCATGGTTCCACATGTGCGGCAGATTGTAGGCTACCTGTGCCATGGCGGTTATGGTTTCTTCGCTCCATTTTTTGCTAAGGCCTTGAGGCAGGGTAACATTGTGTTGCTGCAACATTTGCTTCAGTTCCAGAACGCCTTGTCCATAATAATCTTCTAAATGCTGAAATGCGAGGCAGTTGGCGTAGCAATGTTTTTCATGCAATATTTTTGAAAGACCATAACTCAAGGCATGACATACACCCACTTCCGAGTAGGTTAAGCTGAGCCCACCCATCATGCTTGCTACCATCAGCTTGTCATCGTTCTCCGGCGTTTGCCCTGCTTTATCACCAAGGTAAATTTCCCTGCAAAGTTTTAAAGATTGCTCGGCGTAGGCGTGGCTATAAGCATTATTCAAAGTGCCATTCTCACTTTCTATGCAATGTATGTAGGTGTCCATGCCGGTGAATAACCATTTATCGGTGGGAACAGTGGCAATTAATTCCGGATCGAGAATTACCTGGTTAAAAACTGTCCAGTCGCATTTGAGGCCGAGTTTTTTTTCTGGGCCGGTTAACACGGCTGTCATGGAAACTTCTGCGCCGGTGCCGGAAATGGTGGGCACACCTAAATGATAGATGCCCGGATTTTTGATGAGGTTTAAGCCTTGGTAAAGCGTAGAAGAACCTTCGTTGGTAAACATCAACGAAGCCGCTTTTGCAATATCCATGATGCTGCCCCCGCCAATGCCAATAATGCCGGCTGGTATGCCTTTGCTGCTCATCACTTCGTCTCTCAACGCATCAATTTGCTCAGTAGTGGGTTCTTCAGGATCTACATCAATCAGCTTTACAATATCATTTGCTTCGGCTGGCAAACGCCTCATCAAATCTTTACCTGCAAAATAATTATCTACGACAAAAAGGAAAAAACCGCCGTTTCTTTTTTCGGCCAAAATACCAGCCATGTTATCGAAACTGCCACGTCCGAAAACTACTTTGTCGATGTTTTTAAAATTTTTATGAATCATTATCGTGAATGGTGAATGGTCAATGGTGAATGGTCAATTCACAAAATCAAAATAGTTAACTATCTGTGCTTGCTGCTTGACCTGGAAAAATTATCAATTATCAATTATTCAATTATCAATTATTCAATTATCAATTATCAATTATCAATTATCAATTATTCAGCTATCAATTAAAACCACTACTTTTTCAACGCAAGCTGCAATGTTTTTAGCAAGTGTGTGTACTTCCTCTTCCGTCCAGGTGCAGCGGATGCCAAATGAAATAAGGCGGCCAATAACTTCCTGCGATTTTGGTAAATCGAGTTTAGTATAATCCTGTGGTGCTCCTAAAATTTCTACCGGCAACCTTGCTGCTGTTTTTAATTCTTTGATATGATCCCACTGGTTGATGAAGTGATACATATTGGTGTACCAATAATTAAAACCGGTTACTCCAGCCTTATTAAACTCCTCCACTATAGCCTGGGCTGTGGTAGTATCGGGCAATAGCAAATTTAAAAATGTAGCTGAATCGCCAGCCGGATCTGCAATGGTTGCAAAAGAAATTCCTTCTTTTTTAGACAGGAGTTCTGTTAATAGTTTTTTGTTTTTGTTGTTGCGTTGGATGATGTCTGGAACCCTGCTTGTTTGCACTTTGCCAATGGCTGCATGCAGCTCGCTGATGCGATAATTGAAACCGATTATAGGATGTTGCTCCATGCCGCGGTTGTTGCCAATATGGTCGTGTCCATGATCGCTGTAAGAGTCTGCTAATTTATAAGCGGCCTCATCGTTGGTAACCATTACACCGCCTTCGCCGGCTGTTGCTATTTTAAAAAAATCGAAAGAGTAGCAACCTGTTTTACCAAACAAACCTACCTGCGTGCCTTTGTAAGATGCTCCAAATGCCTGACCTGCATCTTCTACCAATACCAGGTTATGCTCATGTACAATGGCCATTATTTCATCCATATTGGCCATGCTACCGCACATATGTACCAGGCAAATGCCTTTTGTTTTGGGCGTCAACACTTTTTTAATCCCCTCTGCACTCAGGCAAAGCGTTTCGTCTACTTCGGCAAAAACCGGAATAGCGCCTGCAAACAATACGGCTTCTACCGAAGCTGCATAGGTGAATGGAGGTACTATCACTTCATCTCCGGTACCTATGCCAGCGGCTGCCAGGGCACAAGCTACTGCAGTAGAGCCACTGCTAACGGCGTGGGCATATTTTGCATGGGTTATTTTTTTTACTTCGGCCTCAAATTCTCTTGCTTTCCAGATACCGTTGCGAAGATGATCGTGGTTGTAACGGAACAGAATCCCTGTTCCCATTACATCATTCACTTCTTTTTGCTCTTCGGCACCAAATAACTCTGATCCTGGCATAGTTGTAATTTTTAGGTGGCAAAAATACGGCTTAAACCAAACAATTCTTCAAAAAGTAGGAGTGTGGTAAATGTTAATGCTGACAGGGCTAATGCCCGTGTACGATAAGGATGGTGAGGTATAATGGGAACAATCAAACCAAATTTAAATTTAATAGAGCCGTTGCCGGTGGCTGGTTAAAATTTAGGACAACTTACACTTCGTTTGGTTTTTTGGGAGATTTTATTTTTAGCACCATGTGCCTGGCTGTCATATATTTTACCGGGCCTTATGGTAACAACCAGGTAAAGTCCACCGGATTGTGTGGTGCTTTTAGCAAATAAATTTGCAAGGTTATGGGTACCCAACAATAAGGGACCTGCTTTAAAAGCACCACCTACCCATAGTTGCTGCCTGTTGTTAAATAGAATGGGTAAATACACACCGAATTTTTTTGTTTCCCATCTTGGGGTAATGGCAATAAAATTCATGCCCCGGATAAAGATGCTGCTGTTGGCTATGATGGGTAAAAGCGGCAACGTGATTTCTGCATTGATGAAAAAATTGGCAGCAATATGTTGATCTACATTTATTACTAACCGGGTAGGTTTATAAATATAAAAATCACCACTCATTTGTTGGAAAGATGCAGCAATACTAGCGAGACTGTCATTAAAATTATCCACCGTTGTAACCGTATTAAATTTGTTTTCGAGTAAAGTATCGGTTATGCCTGGTAATACGCCCGATGCAATACGGCTCCTGCTGCCAAAGCTGTATTTGTTGCTGCCAATATCCATTATTGACAGGCCAATTTTTGTATCGTACGCAAAATCATCTACCAGGTCATTATCTAAATTGATATCCTGTTCTGTGCGAATGATGTACTCAAAACCAATGTCTGCTCCTAGGCTGTAATGGTTGTTTTGTAGAAAAAGCTTTCTGTTGGCAGCACCTGTTTTATTACTGTCTATTTTATCGAAATTAGCCGAATAGCCGTATTGCAAACTGCCGGTGGTAAGCAGATAGCCGGGTTTGGTGGTGGCTGTTGGAACATAATTTACATTCCTGGCTATACCATAGCCTCCACTTATTGCCCGATTATAGTTTACCGTAATACCTGCATTTATTATTTTGTTGGCATCACTATAAATTGTTTGGGCATAAGAAGCATACAACTCAGCCCAGTTGCTGGCGGCAGCATCTGCTGATAGCGGCACTTTATCAAGATTGATTTTTAGATAATCGGCCAGACTATAGGCTGTATCCTGCCAGTTGCTATTGCTTGCTTTTGCATATGTAAAACTGCGGATGCTGGCACCAAAAGCAATGGCAGATGTTGAATTAAGTGTAAATCTTGCGTTCAATAATCTAATATCCTGGTTGGTAAAAACAAATCTTTTTTTGATGCCATTTTCAGCGACGATTTTTATGTTTTGGGGTGAGGATAGAAAAGAATAGTTGTTTATTTTGAAAGCATTGGTGCTTTGTTTTACCTGGGCAGCAAATGGCGTAATATCCCAGGCATAAGGAACATGAGCAATTGCGGCAGGATTATTTGATGGCGCCAAACTGCCCGCAAATTGGGAGCCATTAATTGCCTGGTAATTTTGAGCTATTGAATAATGAAACAACAGTAACCCTGCAATAAGGAGGTAATTTCTAATTGGATTCATACCTTCAGTCTTACTATACTAAGCTTAATTGAATGTTAAGATTGAAAGTATGCATTAATAAGATTAATTGCCGGAGTGCGTATTGTTTTTGTGATTGTTTTAATACAATTTAAACAGAACCTAGCTGTACCGAAAAAGTATCATGATTCTTTTAAAGTATAACAGAAAATATTTTTTTGATACACTTGCAGCTGCCTTTAACTTTTTGGTTATTGTAATAATGGCCAGCAAAAATTACAGTTTTTATAACTGACTTTCGGCTATTGCTCTTATTGTTGTGTGCTGTGCTTCTGTGTCCACCGTTTTAAGGTTGCAAATAATAAGCAAATGATTGAGGTGGAAACAAATTAAAGTCAGCCCGTAAACATTTTGGTGTTTTATATTTTTTTACTTTTTTGATTTGAATAGCAAAGCCTTGAAGTCTGTCAGCAAAATACTTATAAAAATATTCTTCCGTTATTCCTGATTTATCTTGTGTCAAGCCCCAAAGAGTGTCAATGTCGTGATTGATTATTTGTTCAATTTCAAATTCGCCAATGACTTGTTGAACTGGTGATGAAGAATAAACAATGACGGTCTTTATTTTGTCGTTTTTGAAAATTGCTTTACGGAATTCAAATTTCTTTGTTCCGTCAAATATTTTGTTGGCAAACTCTGGTTTTATTGATAAGACTACTTTCATTTTTGAAAAGAATATTGTGCAATTTTAAGGAAATGTTCTCTGCTAATTTGACGGAACCCTCTTGGCATATCTAAAATATTGGGTATAACTCCGTTTTCATTTAGCCACTTTAGGTTTGGTCGCTTTGGTAAAGATAACGCATAAATAAAGTTAACTACGAAGGGGCGACTTTTTTTGTTGTAGTTCCAATGTTCACTAAGTTTTTGGTCTGTAAAAACACTGCGTTTTCTACAAATAGAAAGGAATGAACTTTCATCATTTATGTTGTCAACAAGGGATTCCACAACACCTATTGTTGTTGCTACGCCTGTATGAATTGCATTGCCTTGGTCGCCTGTACGATAAAATACAATCAAATCTCCTGGCTTTAAATTTCGTTCATATGAACGTGAAATATAAACCTTACTCAAAGCATTGCGATGTGGTTCGTTTTCTGTGAAATTTATTGGTGATTCAGTTCTTAAAATTGAATCAGGAAATAGTTCTGTATGATATGCAGGGTAGATTGGAACTATAAAAATGTTACTTTCTTTTGATAAGTAAGGAAAAGTGAGTTTTGGATTCTCTAAATTTATTTCCTGTTTCCTGTCAAAGTTTTTGATGTAAACTTTTTCATTTCCGTTTTCGGTTGATTTTATTCCGTGGAATATAAAACCCCATTCTTCAAGTAATTCAATAAGCCTAACTTGTTCTGGTCGCTTGTCAAAAATGGTTACATAAATTTCGTCAACATTGTATTGAAAGGCGTTGTCAAATATTATTTTTAAAAACCGTTCTCCAATTTTAAAACCATTACTGGTAACTTTAAATGTTCCAATCTTTAAACGCTTTTTCTTTTTAAACGCTGGTGTTATGTCGGAATAGTTTTCAGATTCGTCTTCTATTTTAATGTATAAGAAGGCAGAAAGAACTTCGTTGTGGTAGCAAGCATAAGAAATGTCATCTGATTTTTTGTTGTACCATTTGTCAAACCCTTGATAATCCTCTCGGAAGCTACCAAAAAATGCGTCCTCAATTTTTACTTGTACAAAATCAACTTTCTTAACAGCTAAGACCTTATAATTAACTAATTCAGGGTTTTCTGCGGTAACTTTTTCAAGGTATTGGTCAATCTTGAAAACTCGATTTGAAATGCCCAACAAACTGGCTTTGGTATGTATCTTTTTATCTTCTGAAATTAAAATATTTACTCTGTCGCAGAATACTTCATTTAGAATAATTGTATCGTTTATGTCATTGGGTGTAACATCAATCTTGTTGCCAACTTGTTTAATTGTGTCGCCTAATGGTGCAAGGTTTTTAATAACACTGTAACTGCCAATTTTGATATTCATGGTCTCAACCGTTTTGGGGTCTATGTTACGATTGAGCTCTTCTATTGTTAGTGGATGAATATACTTTGAGTGCTTTAGTTTGTCAAGCCAATTAAAAAGAATTCCAATGTCGGTGTTTACTACTTTGCTGGCTTCTCTGTGAATTATGATATTTGTATCAAGTAAAACTTTCATATGTCAGTTGTCAAATTATTAGCGTTGTCAAATAGCATAGCAGCCACCAATTGATAAAGTTGATAGGCTTATTGTTGCACCGTAAGATTTACCCCTGTGTTTACGGTTAGTGAGCCCGCAGGCTTTTCTACCTTCAGGGATTTGCAACTGGCATTACCTGTAACAATTACATTATTCCTAATTGTAACATCGGCGGTGGCAGGTGGTACAATGCCTCCCTGCCAGGTAGCTGGTGCATTCCAATTGCCGTTTGCAATAGTTGTATAGGATGTGCTTGCTGCAGCTCCCTCCAAAACGCCCGCAGCAGAAATTTTTGCAGCATAAATATCAATTGCCGATTCCGCATTTCTATTATCGCCCCAATTAATGATTACAGAACCTGCATTGCTTTTTACTAGCTGGCCTCTAAAAGGGAAGGCACCTGAATTGCTGCAAACATCCTTGCCTGTGGCACCCCATTGCAACGCACCGCTATTATTTATTTTTTGAGCCTTTAGGAAGTAAGAAGGATCTGTCCAGTTAAATATGTAGTTGCCGCTTCCATCTTCCGTCATATCGTTGCTTAATGATGCATAATATCCGGCATCATCAATTATTTTAACACCATTGGTAGTCCAGCCAACGGTTCCATTGCTTAATACTCGTTGGGCATACGAAGCCGAAGAATTGGGTACGGCATCCCTGTTATCATTAAAAAATGCAACCATTCCACCTGCACCGTCAGTAACAGTTTTTATAAGAAACTGTGTACTATCTGCAGTACAAACCGGCACACCAGCAGCCGCCCATTGCCTTGCACCGGAAGCGTTTAATCTTTGAGCATAAAAATTATTGGGGCCATTATTATCACCGGTATAATCATCAAATAGCAAGATGACTCCACCAGCCCCATCAGCAACACTGGAATAAGATTGACCGAATAAGTTGCTGGGGTATTGGTTAAACGGTTGAGTGTTTACAGCAACACCATTAGTTGTCCATTGTAGCGCTCCGGTGCTACTGATTCGCTGGGCATAAATATCAATATTGTCAAATTCATCATTGGCTGATTGATTGCTGTTACGGGTGTCTGCAAAGCATATAATGGCGCCATTGCTGCCATCGGGAATTATGTCCTCGGCAGCACGTATACCATTTGCTGTGCAAATTTGTACGCCTCCGGCCGACCAAAGCGCCGTGCCGGCGCTGTTGTATTTTTGTGCAAACACCTGGCTATAAGTAGTAAGATTAGTAGCTGTGTTATACTCAGATTCGGTCCAGCAAATGATAACCCCGGTGCCTCCGTCAGAACATAACTTAGATGAATACGCTTCCCTTAAATTGTTGCTGATATTTACTCTTATGCCATTTAGCGCCCATGCCGGGTTTCCGGCATTATCAATATGCTGTATATAAATTTCGCCATCTGGGGCACTTCTATAATCTACCCATGAAATATAGATACCACCATTGCCGTCCGGAATGGCACTTGTTAGGTATTTTTCTGCCGCATTAACACAAACAGGTTTTGGAGTACTGGCGTTGCCCCATTGTACCTGTCCTGAATTATTTATTCGTTGTACATAAAGCTCACTAGAACTATTATTTGTAGCGTAAGACTCAAAAACGATAATTGCTCCATTTGTTCCATCTGCTATGGAAATTTTATTTTGTTCACTTGCAGGAGCGATACATACAGGTGTGCCTCCACTAACCGGGTCACTGCTCCACTGGGCAAATAAATTGAGGCTTAAAATAATAAAAGTAAGAAAAAGGTAATTCTTCTTCATGACGATAATTTTAAAAATGGTTAATATGGTTTTATCCGGAATAGGGGGCTATTAAACTGGGAAAAGGATATTTAAAATTACTGATTTTTTTATCATTTATTTTTTGATTTTATAATAATCATGCTGGCCAATAATTGTTTTTCTTTTATTTATCAATTAATAAGAAAAGATACAAGTATCACAATTTATAAGTGATATCGTTATTGTTGTCCAACCCAGTTTTGCTACAGTTGAATTCAACATAAATTTTAATTTTTAAACCATATACAACGCACTTGTTTAATTGCAAACCTTAACAAACTATTCATAAATATTAAGTATTGATGCACAATATTTGATTTAGATGATAGTTATAGAGAGATAATCTCTACCAAAAATAAAAAGGCGCCATGCCTGTCACTATTTAAAAACATAAATATGAAAGCTGAAATTAAAAATGTTCCAACACACGCTATACTGGAACAAGTAACAAATAACACCACCAGTTGGGTTGGCCACCGGTCAAGAGATAACGAAGACCTTGCCTCGGGACAAACATTTATTGCAACATCTGAAGGTGACCTTGAAAAAATAGAAGTTTTTTCAGCTGTTGTTACAAAGCCCGGAAAGATGATTATGACTTTGCACAATTTCGATTCTCAACAAAAAAGCTGGGGACCTGTATTAGGCTCTGCCAGTGTAGATGTTAATAACAGTGAAACCGGCAAATGGCTTGCTTTTAAAATTCCGGGAATGCATTTAAATAAAGGCAAAGCATATGGCTTTCGCCTGGAGAGTCCGGATACGTATGTGGGTGTTGGTGAAGCTGCAGGCAGCCATCAAAAACCTCCATATAGTTCGGGGCAAGAATGGCAGTTTACAAAAAATCATAAAAGCGAAAATAGCTTTTCTTATTTCAGCCTGGCCTTTAAAATTGATACCAGGGCTTAAAAATTGTTTTATTATAGCATAAAACTCAACCGTAAACGGTTGGTTTTTTTTATGTAGTGGTAAGATGAATTTTGTTTTTAGCAGATGGCGAGTTTTGCCAATTTGCATTATTGGTACACCCTTACATAATCTATTTCCATTTTTTGAGGAAAGACGGTATCATCTACGCCAAATTTTCCGCCCCAATTTCCACCAACCGCAATGTTCAGCAGCAGGTGAAATGGTTTATCAAAAGGCCATGCCTCCGGGCTTGTATGGTTATTAAGGTATTGATGAAACTGCAGATTATCTATAAAAAATACGATGCTGTCGGCAGCCCATTCAATACTGTAAACATGAAATGCTGTTGACAAATTTTTTCTGTTTACGCCTTCTGTTTTTTGTTTTCCATTAGCACCATTGTATAAACCAGTGTGTACCGTGCTCAGTGCTGAATCTGGCCAGTAACCCACATTTTCCATAATATCTATTTCTCCGCTATGCGGCCATCCTCCATACTCGGAATTGGTGGGTAACATCCATATTGCCGGCCATAAACCCCTGCCAGCAGGTAATTTTGCTTTTATGTCCAAACGGCCATATTGCCAATTGCCTTTATTTTTTGTGGCTAACCTGGCGGAAGTATAGGATGCCCCCGAGAAATTTTCTTTTCTTGTTTCAATTATTAATTTCCCCTCTTCAACCCTTGAGTTTTCTAACCTGTTCCAGGAATAATATTGTAATTCGTTGTTACCCCAGCCACAGGCTTCCGGGCAGCCTGTTCCTTTGTCGTAACTCCATTTGCTACTATCGGGTAGGCCCTTGTAATTAAATTCATCTTGCCAAACCAGGTTTTTAAAATTGCTTTGAGCAAAGGTGCTGCTGCAAAAAAAATGAAACGCTAAAAGAAGGCTTACAATGCGTAAATGTTGGGTAAGATTATTCATTAAGACGGTATTTTTTTTAACTATCGGTATAGAAAACGTTTGTGTAAATTAAATTTATTTAAGTGATCACTACTCAATTTAATTACTGTATTCCTATTTAATTCCTGCAATAAAACATATTTTTAAAGTAGTGCACCGTTCATCAAAATCACTTTTCCATAACTAATTTTGGCGTTCTGTCTATCCTGAAAAGACCCCAGTGTTTTTCAGGTTCTAAGGGTTCGTGAGAGCCTTTCCAGGATTCGTCAAAGGCTTCAAAAACAAATGTTAGAATTCCTTCGCTATCTGTCCAATTTATCAGGTCATTAAAGTAAATTTTTTGATTTTCTTCGCTCACATGAAGCGCTTCTATGCCCCTTCCGTTAGAATTGGTAGCCCATCCTGCCTCCGTAATTACTGCAGGTTTATCGGGATACATTTTGGCAACTGAATAGTAGTTTTCTTTGGTATAATTTAATGCTTCGTGAATATTTTTATATTCCCAAACAGGATAGGTATGAATGGATATAAAATCAACCTCATCTACCAGCGGCTTTAGTTTACTTAACCAGGGCACATAATTTTCGCAAAAAGTTACAGGTTGTTTCGCAGCTGCTTTAATACGTTTTACATAGTCGATAACACTCGACACCGGCACATAATGATCTGTCCAATCTACACAGGCCTCATTGCCCGCCGAAATGGTGCAGATGATGGTTGGATATTGATTGGCTAAACGGATGAGTTTGTTAACCTGGTTTAGGTTTTGAATACGGTTTTGGATTAGTTCTTCTTCTGTGTAAACACCGCCACCCCAGGGACAACCAAAATTATTCAATTCGGCTACAATGTAGGCGCCCAGCATTACCAGGAAAGGTAATTTTTCCTTTTCAATTACTTTCAGAACGGTTTCTGCATGTTCATCACAGTCATATAAGCGAAGGTATTTCCAGTGTTCCTGTAATAAAATCAAATCTTCTTTTACTTCATCGTAAGAAGGGGATATACCACCGGGTTGTTGACCCTCTCTAAAACCAGAATAACAAATGGCTCTTCCGGGAGATAAATTCAATGCTTTAAAACTGTTCATTAATATTTTAGTTTTTCATTTTTGTCCCAAATACCCCAATAAGCCCCCACTTCTCCTTCTGCGCCCACTTTCCATGATTCATCAAAAGACGAGAAATAAAAAATGTCGATATTCTCTTCCCTGCACCAAAGCTGGGCATTGATAAAATACTTGATCGCATTTTCTTCGGATGGATGCGAATCTTTAAAAGGCTCACCCTTACTTGGCCACCCTGTTTCTGTAATAATCACTTTTTTACCATTGCCCGCATGTAAAGCCTGGTGGTACATTTGTTTCATGTGACCCAAAGAATATTCCAGGTTACAGCCTTCCCAAAAAGGATAGCAGTTGGTTAATATTACATCGCAGGCTGCAGTAATCCTTGGCTTAATAGAAAACTCGTAGTAGGCATCAACATAGCCTACAGGAATATTTTCAGGAATGGCTTTTTTTACCCTTCCAATAAATGCCAGCAGTTCATCTTCGGATAAATCCTTGCGATACATTACCTCGTTGCCTACGGCTGCAATATCTACAAAACCTTCGTTACAAAGTTTTATCAGGCCTTCAATTTCTCTTTCATTCACTTCTGCATCGTGGCCCAACCATGCGCCCACCAAGGTTTTAATACCAAATTCATGCGCAATCATCGGGATAAATTCATTTCCTTCTGTACAGGAGAAGGAGCGTACCCATTTGGTATAAGGAGCAATAATTTCCATTCTACGGCGAACCTGCTCTTCTGAGATAATGTCACCTGGCTTTTGTCCGTCTTCATACAAACTAAAGCAAAATCCATGTACCCCGTTTTTAAATATATCTGCAAATGAATTTTTTAATTCAACAGATGATTTTCCTGTGAAATCAAGCCCATGATAATTATCAGTGGCGATATTTTCATCAAATTGTATCTGATAAAATGAATCATCTTTTCTACTGAATGACATAGTTTTTATTGTTTGTTTTTTATAAAATAAAATCTATTATTCCCATTCTGTTGTTTATTTCAACACATTTAAAATTACCCCCGGCGCAATGGTTACAGTTGTGCCTGAAGCACACATAATACTTTTAACAGTAGTGGAGGCATTTACAATGGGATACCTTGGCCTGCCTGCGGATATAGTAATTATTGATGTTGCCGTTGGTACGGTATTGCCACTCCAGTTGGCTGCATTTTCCCAATCAGTACTTACATTGCCAGTCCAGCTGATCATACTGCCGGGTGCATTTTGATAAATATCATCAAAAAAGAAGGTGGAATTGGAACTTCCATCGCCTGTGCTTCCGAAGTCGAACATCAACACCAGTTTGTTATAAACATTGGATGGCTTACCGGAAAAATTCCAGGTGAGCATTTCCCATATATTGGCAAGTGTTGTATTTGTTGACATTTCAGAAGGACTTACATCTCCCTCCAGTTTTAACAAAACAGGCACACCTACCCTTGGCGAATAAACCTTTATAGAAAATGTACTCAGCGTAGTAAAGTTGATCTTTTGATTTAGGGTGAGATAGCTTCCTGCCCATGTTGCCCCGCCGTTTCTAACAATCTTTCCAACCTTTTTACTTGAATTAAAAACGGCTGGATAAGGATTTACATTTACTGATCCGGCACCGCCGTTAAAGTCAGTAAATACATAAGTGCCCTCCAATTCGAAATCGATGGGGAGTGTAATTGCAAAAGGAGCGCCATCCTGTGTTACTGTAATAGTTTTAGCTTGCAGCCCATCGCCGGTAAAAGTGATGATTGCAGTGCGGTTGTTGGTGCCGTTGTTATCTGAAGCAGTCGCTGTAATTACGGCAATACCTGTTCCGCTTGTGGCGCTCAGCGTTAACCATGATTGGTCCGAAGATACCGTCCAGGCGACATTAGAGGTTATTTCAATATTCTTAGCTGTATTCGCTTGATACAGAAATTGCATGCTCACCGGCGTCATCTGTGCGTAAGTAACGCCGCCCGCATTTTGTGTTACCGTTATCATCTGGTCGCTTACACCACTTGCCGAAAAGGTGAGCGTGGCAATCTTTGCTTCCGTTGTTTGATTTTCCTGGGCAGTTAGGGTAGTTGTTGCATCCCCAAAAGCAGTAGCTGGCGCAACCGTTAACCAGCTTTGATTGCTAACAGCTGTCCAATTAACATTGGCAGTAACACTAACCGTTTTTTTGCTGTTGGCAAATTCTTCAATAGCAACAGCATTTGACGAAACGTTTAAATAAGTGGAAGCGGATCCCTTATAGGCAAAAGAAATTTTCCCCATATTGAAGCCAGCCTTGTCAAATGCCAGGCGGATTACATGCTGTCCGGCAGGTAAAATAACCCCAACCACCATTTTGGTGGCCCATAAGGTCCAATCTGCATTGGTAAAGGCAACTGTAATGTTATTTGCAACGGTATTGCCATCTACCTCTATATGAAAAGGACCACCGCCTCCTGTGTTACCGGAAGCATACCGGATAGAAAGATCGTAGGTGCCTGCCTGTGCAATGTTAACAGTGTATTCTAACCACTCTCCATCGTTAATATAGCTAACCGTATTTCCTTCGCCTGTGGTAGGGCCGGCATCAACATACTCGGGGCTTCTGAAACTGCCTGCCTCATTAGCAGTGCTGGCATCGAAGTATGAAATATTCTGACCAATCCCTCCTTCATAATAATCATAATTACCGGGCTCTATCACCTGCGAAGGAATAGAAACAATATTTCGCTGGTAAGCCAGTTGAGCGCCTACAACTACCGATAACACATTGGAAATTTCTAAACCTGTTCCCACGTACACCTTGGCATAAAAGCCATGTATCCTTGAAGGTAAATTGGCAGTATTAATGGTGTAAGGAGCAGTAGCCGCAGTACCAATTAGTTCTGTGCCATCATAAAATTCCACTTTTGTAATGCCTGCACCTGTTACCGCTGCCGTTAGTGCTACCATTCCGTTAGCGGCTATCTGCATTTGGGAAGCAGACAAAATTGCTGCAACTGCAATGTCTTTGCTTGTCTTAATGGTTCTGGCAGGGACAACCATCAAAAAACCATCGGAGTAGGTAACAGTGATTGCTGATGCACCGTAATTATGTGCCACATACGTTTTATCACCGGCTTTATTAAATACCGCAGCGATGGGATAGTTGCAGGTTACCGTTGCATCTACCGTACCCAATCCATTAAAACTATGCAGCCAGTGGTAGGTTTGCGCATCTGAATTACCAAATTTGAGTTTAAAGTTGGGATAATTATTATACAGGGCCAGTGCTGCTGCCGGATCGCTAAATGCCCGGAAAGACCAGTAGGTCTCAAACCATAAATTATCATTTGGCGTATTGGTAAGTACACCCGTCTTTGCTGTCATATCATTCCACAGTGCCTGGGCATAAGTTTTATTGTACCCCAGGTACAGATGAGAGCCTGTCATTGGAACCATGTTAATGCCATACATGGCAGCTATATCTGCTGTCCAAAAGGTATTTCGATCCTGGCCGTTACCCCATACACGGGAAGCCATCATTTGCGAATAGCTGGGTGCAAAATTCCGGTCGCTCATATCAAACCAATATTCTTCAATGGCGGTTTGTTCTGTGGAATATAAGTAAATACCCAAATCACGTATTTCAGCATCTCCGGTAAGCTCACCCCAATGAATGAGCGATGCGTTAAAGTTCATCGCTTCTGATGATGATTCCTGGTTGTTGCCATGTGGTTCGGCATTCAAAAGGCCTGTTGCAAATGCATGGCCTGCATAGGGGCTAAAATGCCGGAGAAAAGGAAATAGGGTATTGGTTCGGTCAGGATTGGCCGCATCATTTATCAACATATTAATCATTGGCCCCCATTGGGAAGCCCATCCTGGCTGAAACTGTTCAATAGCCGCAGCTGCACTAATAAAATAGCCATAGTGAAAATGGTGATCATTTATGTTGGCATCAGATGAATGGCCGGCCGGATAGCCAATTAAAGTGGTCCATTTACTATCATAATAAAAAACAAAAGCATTTTCACCTTGTGCCGCATTTAGCCAATTTTCCAACCTTGTTTTTACCGTGTTGATCATTTTATCCCGGGCTTCTGTATTACCCATTTGATCTGCAATTTTTGCCACCTGAACCAGTTGGTTCATGACGAGCCCTTCGTTATAGGAATCTGTCCATGTTGCCAGGCTGGTATTTTTCAACAAATCAATTTTTGAATTCAAGGCTGCAGGATCGAATCCCGGGCTGTATTTGCCCTGATTGGGCAAGGCAGAAAGAACGCCTTTGAATTTGTTTTCTACAATAAAAGAATTAGCTGCCAGCATTTTCATCGTGCCCCTTACTGTGGCATAAGTTATTGCACCAGGCTGTGCAGAACCTGTACTTAAATGGGCCCATTGGTGAGGTAGCAAACCCATAAAAAAAGTGGTACCGCTTCCTTCTTTAATATCTGTTGTAACCGTAAAAGTAGATTGTACCGTGGAGGTGGACTCATTGTAATTCCAACTTACGGCTGTATTAACCGGGAAAACAAAGGCATATTGCTTATAGCTGTTGGCAGTTGTTTGTGCGTTTGCCCCAGCCGGGAGCATGGCAACGGAATAATAATTTTTACCGGCAAGTGTCGAAGTGTAGGTACTGCCTGCTTGAGACCAGGTGGATCCCACCGGTGCATAAACTGCAAAATTAGCTCCGCTGATAGAATTGGTGATGAGTAGCATTTCGTTTTGTACAGCAACTGTTCCCATATTTACAAGCACAGAAGCCACATCAGCGCTGCCTTTTGTGCAATACACAAATGGCATGCTCATCCCCATCGTTGCGTTAAATACTTTTCCTGCCTGGTTCCAGCTTGCCGTTACCGTCCAATCTGTGTGATCAGAAACCGTAGGATAGGTGCCTGACAAACCGGATACGCCAACTACCAATGGTTTTTCAGGCCCCATGGGCTGGCGGGTATCGTTGGCGCCAAGTCCTAAAAACGTATAACTTACAATCAACCCATTGGCGCTTCCTCTCATGGATAGTGGGTAATTGTAAAGGTTTGCATCATTGTAGGTGAGCAATCCTGTCCACCAGTCACTCGTGGGTATAGGTTTGGTGGCTGCTAACCCAGAAAGCCTTGGCGTTCCGTTGGGAGCATGATTTCTTCCCGCTGCATCGGCTGGTGGTAATTGTGTTGTATAACTGCCGCTCCCCACAGGAATAATCTGTGCACGCAGGAAGCAAGGCAATAGCAATATCAATAAAGCATTTATTGAACAGATTTTTAGCATAAGATTTCGGAAATAATTCGTTTCATGATTTCAAAACAGTGTATCAAAATTTTAAACAGGTTGTAATATTTCATTTTTTTTTCTGCTCACCAACTCAGCTTTTATTGCCTTTGCTTTTTCTTCTGTCAAGTCATAGTTCCTCATTACCCACATGGCTATTAATGTGCCTGCAATGGGGATACCTGAGAAAACAATTCTTAAACCGGTAACTGCTCCATCTGGCTGAACAGTTAAATTTGGATCGAACCCAACTACCGACATTATAACGCCGGTTAGCAATCCGGCAATAGCAAAACCAAACTTTACCATCCACCAATAAATGGCACCAAAAATCCCCTCTCTACGTTTACCGGAGGTAAGCTCATCCATATCGCAAACATCCGCTGTCATAGACATCATTAATGTAAACAAACTTCCAATTCCAAAGGAAAAGAAAGGCAAGGCAAACAAAAACATATAAGGTTTGCCCGGAACGAAGAAAAACCAAAACATTACATATCCTAAAATGGAAATTGATTGTGCGGCTAAAAACGCATTCTTTTTACCCATTTTTTTTGACATTTTAGCTACAATAGGTATTACTACAAAAGTGGTGGCAAGTGCTCCCACGCTTCCAAAAAGTGTAGGCCAAATACCTGCTGCGCTTGCAGCCCCATTAAAAAGATAATAGACTACAATAAAAAAAGTAAAACCAGCAACAGTATTAAACGCATTAAAGATTAAGAATGTAGCAATACAAAGCTTTGTGAATGGCTTATTCCTAAAAGCCTCTTTGAAACTTTCAAAAATTTCCTTTAGACTTCCTCCAATTGTTCTGAACGTTAATGGGGAGAAACCAGTTTCATTTTTTGTTGACTTACTCTTGATAAATATAGCAGGCATCATTGCTAGTACCATACACGAAATGCCCACCCAAACAGCCAGGGTTCGGGTGGCTGTATCTGCATTGGGGAACCATTTAGGATCGTACATCACCACCCAAAACCAGGGTGCAATTACCCATGCCCATTGGCCAATCCACTGTGATATGGCCATGATGCTGGTGCGTTCATGAAAATCATCACTCATCTCATATCCCATTGCCACGTAAGGAACACTAAATACAGACAGACCTATATAGAATACAAATGACCATAACAGGAAGTATATGAAATTATAGGTGACGCCACTTTCCCTGTACAATTGCCACATTACAACAAATGAAAGTCCCATAATAATTGACCCGATAAACACATAATGCCTTCGTCTTCCCCACTTCGATCGGGTGTTGTCGGAAATGAAACCCATAATCGGGTCTATAAAAGCATCAAATATTCTGGGTAGGAAAAATAAAATCCCCCACATCCAGGCAGGAAATTTTAAATCCTGTACCAATACCACCATAAATATACCTAAGGCTGCGGGGAACATTTGGTTGGCTAACATACCCAATCCAAATGCTATTTTTTGGCCCATAGGAACCACTGTTGCCGGACTTGAATTATTATTTGACATGGTTAAAGAATTTAGTGTGATTCATATAGTTGATTTTAAGGTTTAACAATTACTGATTGCAATTCCCTACAAGCGTTTTATTGAGATAACAATTTCTTCCTTACCCCTTAATTCTTAAACAATCCGGCAGGAGTTTTTACATCCTGCATTAATACCGTTTTATTACCATTGTATGTTTTAGTAATTGGCTTACCATTGCGTGTTAAGCCTTTAAAAACTCCCTGATTTACCAAATCCCAAATAGGATATTTCGCCTGCGATTGTAAATTGATTAATCCAAAATGATTTTCTGAACCCAATGCATTTTTGCTGTCTTTCCATTGCTCGTCAAAAGCTTCAAAGTAAAAAAGAGAAATCTTTTTTTTATTAGTCCATTCTCTCATCAGTTTATAATACACCGCCGATTTGTATTCGTCCGTTGCTTTTGAGCCGGCATTGCCATACAATTCGTTTGCTAAAGAAGCCCAACCGGTTTCACCGATATGAACCGGCTTATTTACACCAATTGACTTTACATATCTTGCAACACTATTGTATTGATTAATGGCATAGTCTCTTGCCCGAACCATTGCTGCATCAATTTTTTCTTTCTGAGATAATTGTTCTTCTGATGCCAATACTCCCCAAAAATTAGGGTTATAATGAGTGTCATGCAGCGGGTAGGTATGCATAGAAATAAAATCCACCGCTTTTATTAGTTGATTTAATTCAGCTACCTGGTAATCTTTAGTGCCACCTCCCCAGGAGGCAAAATTGTCTGAGCTGGTTATTAATACCTGGTTGGATAATTTCCCCTGCTTCTTTAAATCCTGTAAATAATTTACCCATTTCAAAATGATGCCCGGCTCTACATAATAAGCCCATGCCCATTTTACCATCGCTTCATTACCTACAGCAATAATCTTTACAATATCCGGGTATTCATTTGTCAACCGTACTGCCTCGGCTATTTCTGTTGGATTGCGGTCGCTATCTTCATTGCGGATGGGCGCATTTGCTGTATATGCGTTTTTACATTCTATCCATGCACCCAACATTACATACATTTTAAAACCGGGATCAGTTTTTTTTAATGCGCTGATGGCTTTTAATAAATTAGACGCTTCCGTATGATGCACATTGTAAGTTCTGAGCAGTTTAATTTTCATGGCCGACAGTATCTTCAAATCTTCAATAATTTGATCAACTGTAGATTCAATAGCCCTTGTTTTTTCTCTATATCCTCCATAAGACATCGCCTGGTATTTTGAATTGCCTAATAGTTCTCTGACGGTAATATTTTTTGCATGATTACTGTTTGCTGTTTTGTTTTTTACTGCTTTTGAGCCTGCAGCTGTTGTGTGGATACTTTTAAAATATTTACTCAGTGCAGTCAAAGTAGTGCCATCGGCATATGGGTTAAATTGATGTACTTCTTTTAAAGTGTAATAGGCTGTGCGGGGGAATAGTGGATACAAGCCTTTGGCATTGGCCGGCCCTTTTGCACAAATGCCAAACCATTCTTCGTTCATGTTATTCTTCCCTTTTATAAAGTCGAAACCATATCCGCCATTACTCCAGGAAGCATTATCATCGTGAATGCTTAAGTTAGTTGTTTGGGCGTATTTCCACCAACCATCGCTGAATTGAAAGGTAAATCCTCCTATACAAACACCACTCTTGCCGATACCAGCTGCATTTTGATAAATCTCTTTCCAGTTACCTTTTAAAATAGCAGCCTGGCCATTTTGATTTTCCTTTTTTGCAATTGCATTAAAAGCATCGGAACCAAATTCTGTAAATAAAACAGGCTTACCGTATTCCTTTTTCACTCTTCCAAATACGTCTCCAAATGAGATTCCCCGATAACAATTGATTCCTAAAATGTCAACGTCTGTACATTCTTTTGCAATTATATCAAGGAATTGTAAATCGCCGTTGCAAATGGCAATTGGATGTGATTGATCAATTGTTTTCATCACTACAGCGGCCTCATTAAATAATTTATATAAGGCTGTTTTACGTCTGGTAAATTTTCTGTCTTCTACGGGAATATCCTTGGTTTCTGCTCCTTCCCAAACCAAGCCATAATTATTTTCGTTACCCAACAAAAACAACAACAACCCTTTTGTGTCTTTATAATCCGCTGCAAGTTGTTTTACTTCTTTTAAAATTAATTCACGGGTAGCTTCCTCCCCATATTCTGTATTAACAATCCATTTTTCTTTTACAGTTAACCCATACCTGCCAAAAGTATGATTGAGCATGGTGTAAATGCCATAATTAATATAGATATATTCAATCCATTTTTTAGGAATACCTGTATAAACCCTGATGGTATTTACACCCATATTTTTCAACAACGACATTTCAGCGTCTAAAGCGGCTTTAACTAAAGTGTCTGGCTGGTCCCAAAGAATATAAGTGTAGTTTGTTCCAATGGGAAAATAATCCCAGTTCATTCCATTAATCATAAAGTCTTTTCCATTGACTTTAAGTTTAATGCCGATGTTGTTTTTATCAATCGTTACTTTATCTGCCTGGCAATATGCAGTTACTGAATAGCTCCAAAAGATTAGTATAAAAAAAACTATTTTCATAAATTATGTGTGTCTATTTTATTCGTGTTATCTGCAGATTTTTAAACACGTACAATTTTTTTTTAGAATATTTAATCTAGGCCACAAAAGCTAAGCCTGATTAGCTAGACTTCATTTACTTCTTTGCATTAAGGCAAAGAAGTAACAAGAAAAATCAAGGCCTCATAAAAAAGACTAAAAATTTGAATGTCTGGCTAAAATGAAATTAGCTCCAACTTCATTATTTGGCT
The DNA here is from genome assembly GCA_025360525.1 of Chitinophagaceae bacterium. Classification (GTDB taxonomy): domain Bacteria; phylum Bacteroidota; class Bacteroidia; order Chitinophagales; family Chitinophagaceae; genus Ferruginibacter. The sequence continues at coordinate 50,235 of JANYCA010000115.1, forward strand.
GGGCTTTGGTACAACCTACGGGCAAATTGCAATTACAATCATCAGTAACAACAATTTCATTTCTTAACGCCAACATTCAAATTTCCTTAACGTCTTTTTTATGAGGCCGACAAATAGTATACAGCCTATGTTTTTTATGCAAATATTTTTTCAAAAAAAATGCTCGGCTCAAACCATTTTTATTGTTACGCTAATTTTGGTGTGAGATAAACATCTACCTGTTTTGTTAACGCTGTTCTGTTAAATATTTCGTTGCTCTCCAAAGCATTAATTTTAAGCCCATCTATTTCCGATATCACGTTGTTGTTGTTAGTAATGCTTACTGAATTTTTTTCGGAAATGTGATATACAAATGGCACCTGGCAAAAGGTGAAAGCTAACGAACCAGCCTGTAAGTTTAAACGAATAGTTTCCTTTTGAATTGATATATATTCGAATGCTTTGACTGATGTAAGAAATTCAGATTTTCTTAACAGGCCCGGATTAAACGCAATCTTTCCATCTTCAACCATAATACCCAATTCGCCGAAACGGGAAATAATATCTTCCTTTACCTGTCCCGTCATGCCCGGTTGTTTGGCCCCACCGTTACCGGGAGTATGAGAGTAAGCATCTGTGGGAAAAGCACCATATAATTCAGGTGATTTATTTAAGCCAATACCTGCTCTTACATCATAATAATGTTGTACCATTTTACCAAGCTGCACTTCATCTGTTGCGCTGTGTAACGCAATAAAATAATTCTCATTAATTGCCAGTAACAATTTAGAAACCATGTGCCAGTAAATACAGCCAAGCCCTTCAAACCCATAGAATGTCCCGGATCGTCCTGTGAAAGATTGATGATCGAATACTTTTTCAAATATTTGTAGCGCCTCATCTTTTTCAGCCGCACTGATGTTTGATTTCGTTGAATCTAACGCCAGTTTCAGCTCTGCGCCATTCCTGAAATTTCCATTGAAGTGATATAGTCCATCTACATCTTTATAAACGATTGCACTGTTGTTATCGGCAATAAGCCCGGTAAGCAGTTTGCTGCTTTCAACCAACGCAGCAGGTACAATATTTTTTTCTGTAAATCTTGGCAGTTGCCTGTCGGGGTACAGCATGTAACTGTATTGATCCTGGCGGAACATGGCACTCGATTTTAATGCATCCAGCACCTCATTCACTTCCTGTGTATTTAAAACACCTGCGCTTAAAACAGCTACCTGTCCTTCCAGCATTTCATACAAATAACGAATGGAAACAGCATCGTTTTTTATGGTAATCAGGTTGTACGCATGATACAGATTATCGGTACGTTTATTTTTACGAATGGAATGGTCAATATGTTTTAGCGTTGATGCAAAGAAACCGGTGAGTTCATTTACACCAATTGCCTGTTTCTTTCCGGAAAAACCGTTGTTGTAAATTGTATCTCTATAACTACTTCCAGCATTTCCTAATACGTCAGTAATTGTTTTTCTTTCTTTATCAGATATGTCGCCACTGAGTACGAATTCAAACTCCTGGAAAGTTTTGCTGATGGAATAAAAAAATGCAGCAATCTCTTCCGAAACCTCTATTTGTTCTGCTGACGTTTCTTTAAATAGTTCCAAACAAAATGCCTGCATCCTTCTCATGTAATACAGCGTAACCATGGATACGCCGTTACCTACCAAAGCATTATTGGCATCGTTCCATTCGGGTCGTTGTGTGTTTAACCAAATGCCTGCTTCCGGAATAAAATTTGACAATTTTGCCAGCACCATTGCCAGTATTTTTTCTGTAAGGTTTACCTGCAATACATTGTCATTATTATCCCAAATTAATTTTCCATCACTGCCAGATTTACTAACCCGTTCTTTGGATATTTTTTCAACAGCAAAATCATATTTAATTGTATCAAATGGGTTTTTTACCAAATCGCTGTAAGGCTTAATTCTATAAGGAACATTGGCATAAGCAAAAATATTTTCGGTAAGCATGTTGTTTAATGCACCGGGATGATAACGCTTTGATATCTCCAGAAACTTTTGCAAATAGATAACCTGGTGATCGCCCCAGTAACCAATGTTTGCCCAGGGGTCATGTGGGTCTGGAGCCTCCCAATCTATTCCTTCTCTTGTAATCCGATATGGATTATAGCCATCGGCCGTAGATGCATTTACAAATTTGCAAATCATGCTCTCTGTAAAAGAGGGGAATGATAAAGCCAGTGCTTCCCAGTTTTGAAAAATATCTCTCCAGTTTCCCTGGTAATTCAGGTTCTTTTTTCCATCTTCTTTTTTCATTTCGATAGAAAACAAATTCCATGGTCTTGAAGGATCTCCATGTCGCCGGCTGAATGCAAGTGGCATGTATTCGTAGCACAAACGAGTTAGTTGTTCGTCGCCATTAGAAGCTGCTTCTTTAAGCAATGCCGGATAATCAATCGTTGGGGCAAGTGCCTCCAGGAACGCACTGTTATTTGCATAAACGGTTTTATTTGCTCCTGAAATAAATTGTAACAAATCTTGTTTTGAAATAGAATAATTATCGTCAAAAATTCCACCCCGCATTGCATTGAATAAAACATTTGACAGATGCCTGTTTTCACTTAGTTTATCGGCTGTAAGTTGAAGGCCATCTGCTGATGCCAATATGTTTACCAGGCCTCTAGTGCAATCAACCACATCATTATTCAACTCCTGTGCAATGTTGTTGGTATCATTTATAAAATGTTTTAAAGTAGCAATGTAGCCTGCATTTTTATTCACTTCGGCTACAATGTGCCAACTCTTTTTGCTGTTACCGTAAAGATTAATTTCTGTGTTTAAAAAATAGGCTCCTCTTGTTGCCCTTACGTCAATTTCAGTTTTGAGTGGCAATCCTTTTCTGAAATTATTTAATTGTTTGGCAGATAAAAGAATGTTGGCATTCTCCAAACCCTCCGACCATACTACTGTTGTGTTCAAGGCTTCGCTTGGTTCTGCTTTATCTACTATTACAGAGCTTAACATATACAGGCCAATAGTAGTACCTGTAACCAATTCATTTTTCTTATACGCATCTACCAGGTTGCTGTAAGATAGCTGGAGCAACCGGTTGATACCTGCAGGTAAAATGTTTTGAATGCCGTCGACGAGTGAGATGTTACAGGCTACATCAAGGTTGTTTGTAACCGTGGATTTTTTGATAAAACCATATTTCTCACTGTTCATCCACAGGTAAGAAAAAGTAATGCCGAGGTCATTATTTGTTTCTTCGAACAGTACTTTATTTCCATAAACACTTTTATAAATATTGCGTTGGATATAATAAACGCCATTGTACTTTTCTGAGAAAGGCTCCCACAAAAAACTTTTATCTTCCCTATGGACGAGCATTATCGTTTTACTTCCGGATATTTCGGCAGAATCCTGGATTTTATCAACCGTATAATAAGGAAACAAAGCAATATCAGGATTTTTTCTGCCGGCGGTTACTGCACCGTTGCTGGAGATAAACATCCAATGGTCTGAATTGCTTACGATGGTAATAAAGAACGGATCCATCTGATGATAATTGGCTATTTTATAAAACGACTCGCCATTGATTTCTTCAAATGATCCGGTAATTGCATTACTTGAAAAATGTAATTTATTATCTCCTATAAGAATTTCCTTTCCCATATTTTTCATAACCGCATCTATTAAGTGTGTTGACTATTATTATTGATTTTTTGTTAAAAGAACCTCGTTTAAAATGTAACCTTGCCTTTTCCTGAATTATTAAGTTTAAAGCTCAAAGGCCGGGTTTGTCTATCCTCAGGAATATTTCAGTTTTCCATCTTTATCCCATATCCCCCAGAATTCGCCCACATCACCTTCGGAACCAACTTTCCATGCTTCATCAAAAGAAGAGAAATAAAATAGCTCGATTTTTTCTTCAGCCGCCCAATTATTTGCGTTAATAAAATGCCTGATTGCATTTTCATAAGATGGCATGGAAGCACCAAAGGCGGTTCCTTTATTTGGCCATCCGGTTTCTGTTATTATTACATTTTTGCCATTGCCCGCAATTATTGCCCGGTAATACATATCCTTCATGTACAATAAAGAATAATCAATGTTGCAGCCTTCCCAAAATGGATAACAATTGGCTAAAATAACGTCACAGGCTTCTGTAATTCTGGGACGATCTGCAAATTCATAGTATGCATCTACATAGCCCATCGGCACACCCGGCAGTTGTTCTTTAACCTGGTGCATATAAGCTAGTAATTCATTTTCCGTTAAGTCTTTTCTGTACATCACTTCGTTGCCAACTCCAACAATATCAGCATGCCCGGCTTCTGCAACTTTAATAAGATTTTCAATTTCTTTTTTATTGATGCTTTTGTCTCTCCCTAGCCATGCGCCAACCAATGTTTTTATTCCATATTCATGGGCGATGCCTGGAATCAATTCGTTGCCATCGGTGCAGGAGAATGTGCGTATCCATTTTGTATAAGGACTGATGATATCCATCCGCTTTCTTATTTGCTCTTCTGATATAATCGATCCCGGAGACTGGCCCTGGCTATACGGGGTGAAGCAAATTCCATGTAACCCTGTCTCGAATGTTTTTTTAAATGCTGCTTTTATTTCATCTTTTGATAATGATGAAAAATCAACTCCCGCCAAGGCTAATAATGTATCCGATTTTGCAGCCATCTTTTTTATATTGCTATTTATACCAGTTTAATAAATCATTGTTTACAAGATGCTATTTTACTAATCTTTCTCGGGGCAGTTTCTAAATAAATGATTGTTATTGAGCCTTTTTGTTTAGGCATAAACAGTCGTTTGTTTTTAGATAAAAAAAATGATTGAGTATGCCTGTTTTACTACTTGTTTAAAAGCAACCTACGTTTAAGCCGATTGATAAATCCTACATATGCTGCTGCTAGTTATTGCACTCAACACATTTACTTTTTCTGCCAAATCGTTATTGATATACCCTTATATAATCTATCTCCATAGTTGCAGCTGTTACTGCCGGATTAATTACGCCTCCAAAATTTCCACCCATGGCTACATTTAAAATGAAAAAGAAATTTTGATTAAAAGGTAGACTGCTTGTGTTGGTTACTGAATGAATCAATAAATCATCCACTAACATTTTAATAGACGTGGCTGACCATTCCAACGTATATTTATGAAACTCCGTTGTTGCATTTGATATAACTCTTGAATTGCCATCCGCACTACCGCCAAACCTGCCCGGATAATGCAGCGTAGCATAAATTTTATTAAGGTCGTTTCCTAAATGTTCCATTATATCAATTTCTCCGCAGGCAGGCCAGGGTGTGGAACTTATATTGCTACCCAGCATCCAAATGGCAGGCCACGTACCGCCACCTGCTGGTAATTTTGCCCTTATTTCTGCCCGCCCATATTGGAACGAATATTTATCTTTTGAGAGTAACCTGGCGGAAGTAAAAGGGCTGCCGCTATAGTTTTCTTTAATCAGGTTGATCTTTAATGAACCGCCTTGTACAATTGAATTTTCTGGCCTGCTGGTATAATTTTGTGATTCGTTATTGCCCCATCCACCTGCTCCAAGATCGTATCCCCACCTGGTTGGGTCGGGGGGGCCGTCTACATTAAACTCATCGGACCAAACTAATGAAAGCCTTACCGTTACTGTTACCTGGATGGAAGCAGTTGTAGTTTTACCGCTACTGCTTTTTGCAGTTGAATTTACAGTATAGGTGCCGGATGCCGGGTACTTGTATGTGATAGGACCGGTTACATTTGCCTGGAAAATTCCATTACCAAAATTGTAAGAGTAGGTAACGGCATTGGTTGCTGTGGAGGTAAAGGTTACATTGCCACTGCTATCAGGATTTACAACAGCAGTTACTACCAGGTTGGTTGGCGTATCATTGGCGGCTGCTGGAACGCCATCCTTACCGCATGACGCAAGCATAACAGTAAACACGATCAATAAAACAGAAGCATATCTCATTACTTTTTTATTTTTAATTATTATTAAATATTTTACGGATAACCTGTATGGATCCACCGTTTTTTGAAACCACTATTTTACTTCCCTTTTTTGCATTTAATGTGATCATATCTCTTACATCTCCTGGCACAAAAAGACCGCTGATATCCCGGTTAACCGGTTTAAAATCTCCCTTATTATTTCCTTTTAAAAGCAAGCCCATACTGGCATCATTATTTCCTTGCTGAACCCTGAAAGGGAAGAAATTTCCTGTTATTAATAAATCATCCGCACCATCATCATCATAATCTTTAAAGCTAATGCCGTAGATAGAACTAAACTGTGCTTCTATGGGTAATGGTTTAAAGGTAAATTTCCCCTTATCATTAAAAAGAATAGCAGACTCAGTATGGTAAACATAAAATTTTTGCGCCGCTTCAATTTGTTCTTTTGTTATAATATTCTCGAGGGTTGCGCTGGCATAATCAGCATATTTTAAAAACACTTTGTTTAATGCTGGCATTTGCTCCATTAATTCGTCTCTTGAATGAGTTGGGTAGCTCTTGCCTTTTATAAACCTTGTCATGATAGGGTCGATACTGCCATCATTGCTAAAGTCTGCGGCATAAGTTACCATTGGTTCTGCAGGACTGCATTTAAAATTGGTATTACATCCAATGTTACCAACAACGAAATCTATGTCTCCATCATTGTCAATATCTGCCGGAAGAATCTTTCTCCAAAATCCATTTGTTTTTGAAAGACCGGAAGCTTCCGTGATATCAGAAAAACGAACGCCATTGTTATTGTGAAATATTTTTATTGGCATCCAGTCGCCACCCAAAACCAGGTCGGGCCATCCATCTTTATCTATATCAGTCCAAACAGCTTCAGTTACCATCCCGGCATTGAACAAATCGCCACCACCGGCTTTGGGAGTGATATTGGTGAATTTTACCTGCCGGGTTATTTTATCATAATCGTTTCGCAAAAGAATATTTCCACCCACCATTGGATACATTCCCGGAACGGTTCTGTCGCCAACAAACAAATCAATATCTCCATCTCTATCAAAATCTACTGCAGCTACACAACTACCACTATAATCTTCCTGGGGTAATGCAGTTGCTGCTTTTGAAAAATTGCCCATGCCATCATTCAGGTAAAGCCTGTCTTGTAGTTCGGGACCGGGAGCCATCCATTCGTTACCTCCGCTTACTATGTACAAATCATTATCACCATCATTGTCTGCATCAAAAAAAACAGAAGATACATCTTCACAGACTGCATCTTTTTCCCAGGGCTGGCTGCCGGATCGTTTAAATTTTCCATCCCCTAACTGAAGATATAATATACCTGCCTGTCCCGAAGGGCCACCAATAAAAAGATCTTCCAATCCATCTTTGTTTACATCTGCCTTGCACATTTTAGGCCCTTGTTTTGAAAGTTCAAAAGGAATAAGGTATTCTCTTTTGAAATCGACATAAATATTTTCGTTTTGTGTAAAATCAATGCCGGATAATGAAGTGATATCTTCAAATAAAACAGGCTGTTTGGCTACAATGCCTGTTGCCTGCCGGCTGGCTGATTTTGCAATATTTACCGTTGAATTAATGGAAGGATTTTCAATAATAGTTTCTGCAGATCCATTCCAGATTACTTTGATGCGGTTAATTTTATTTTGCTTACCAATGCCAAAATTCAACCGGTAATCCACCGACGACTGGTAGCCACGTACCGGGTACATTTCCTGTACCTGGGTTCCGCTATCCGTGTATACAAATACTTTTGCACCAATGCCAAAGCGATTTTTTTGATCACCCTGCAGGGATACTTTTATGTAATTATTTTTATCAATTTCGTTTGTATTATTCCGGTATAACCAAACCGGCTCATTGTTATTGCATACCACCAGGTCCATGTCTCCGTCATTGTCCAGATCTACGTATGATGCGCCACTGCTAACACCTTTTTCATCGAGTCCCCATTTTTCTGTTTCATCAGAAAAGGTAAGGTCATGTTTATTTTTATAAACATAATTACTGATTTTGGTGGAGGGCATTTTTTTTACGAGATCAAACAAGGGCATGTTTTTTTCATAATTCTCCCTTGTAGAAACATCCAGTCTTTTTTTTGCCACTTCAGAAAAAGCTTCCGAAACATCGTACTTCACAAAATCGAGATTAGTGTAATCCCGTAAATATCCATTGCATACAAAAAGATCTTTCCAGCCGTCGTTATCAAAATCTGCAAATAATGCGGCCCAGCTCCAGTCGGTATTAGACACTCCTGCCAGTTGGCCAATCTCACTAAACACCGGTAAACTATCTGTAGTAAAACCCCTGTTTAACTGGAGCATATTACGGCTGTATTGATACCCGTAGCCGCTGTCTTTCATTAATTTTTGCTGATCGTATTCATCGCCAACCTGCAAAATTTTTTGGCGGTAGTTGTCTTCGGGAAGCATGTCCATTGTAATTACATCGGGCATCAGGTCGTTGTTGTAATCGGCAATATCAGTACCCATCGTACTCCTGCTCATGTGTGCAAATGATTTTTTACACACTTCGCTAAAAGTTCCGTTGCGGTTGTTGAGGTAAAGAAAATCCTGTTCATTAAAATCGTTGCTAACAAAGATATCTGGCCAGCCATCGTTGTTTAAATCACTGATGCTAATGCCCAATCCAAAATTGATACCACTTCCGTAAATGCCGGCTTCGCTACTAACATCTGTAAAATGGCCATTGTCGTTGCGGTATAGCCGATTGCCGAATTGAGGATGGCGGAGGTTTCTAAGGCGGGTGGTATTATAGAAAGGGGAGTAGAACCCTTTAGCATGGTTTAGTAGAAACATATCGAGATCACCATCCTGATCGTAATCAAAAAATGCCGATTGACTGGTATAAGTTCCCACGGCATCGATGCCATATGCTGCTGCCTGGTCTGTAAAAACAGGGATTCCATCTTTGTTGTTTCCTAAATTGATGAAAAGCTGGTTCGCCCTGTCGGAGTCTGAACCAAAACCTGAATAGCACACATAAATATCCAGCAATCCATCGCCATTAACATCGGCCATATTAGCGCCGGTTCTCCAGGCATTCTTTCCGGCAACCCCAGCCACATTAGTAACATCTGTAAAAGCCAATTGGCCTTTATTGATATAAAGTTTAGATGGGCTCTGGTTGCCGGTAAAGAAAAGATCTGGTAATCCATCCCCATTCAGGTCGCCTGTTGCTACTCCATTTCCATTATAGTAGTACTCGTACATCAACACATTTTGAGCCTGTGTTTCTGTAATGGTATTGGTGAAGTTTATGCCTGAATGTTCTATGGTTATTTTTTCAAATTCTTTTACCTGCTGCCGGCAACTTAACAAAAGTTGACACATTAAAATGACACTTATAATCCGTAATGGCAGCATGAATTTTGTTTATAGGATAATTAATTTAGACTGCAAATGCTTGACGTGATCGGATAGACTTCATTTACTTCTTTGCCTTGATGCAAAGAAGTAACAAGAAAGATCAAGGCTTCATAAAAAAGACTAAAAATTTGAATGTCTGGCTAAAATGAAATTAGCTCCAACTTCATAATCTGGCCCGGCTTTAGTGCGACCTACGGGCAAAATGCCATTCCTGGCTACTGTAACACCAATTTCATTTTTTTACGCCAAACTTTCAAATTTTCTTAACGTCTTTTTTATGAGGCCGAAAACGAATATGCGCCCTATATTTAATATCCACTTTTATTTAAAATATTATTTAACAATCGATTAATTATATCCCGGGTTTTGGGTCAAATTCGGATTTTTGTCGATTTCAACCTGTGGAATTGGGAGCAAATTCTGCGTCTCTTTATAGTTGCGCTTTTCCAGCTCCTGGATGCTATAATTAAATGTTGCACCCGATTTTGTAATCTTAACCTTGTTAACAGGAACATTAAAATAAAGTGCTCCTAATTTCCACCGGCGTACATCCCAAAAGCGGTGCTCTTCAAAGCTAAGTTCAATTCTTCTTTCGTTGCGGATACGGTTACGCAATTCGGTTTGGGTTAAACTACTGATTGCTGGCTGCCCTGCCCTTTGCCTTACCAAATTAATTGCTTCATAAACCGATGCATCTGGCCCAACCGCTTCGTTTTGTGCCTCTGCATAGTTGAGTAATACTTCAGCATAGCGAATAAATATCCAGTCATTGTCGCCACCCTGGTATACCTGATCTGCTGTTACATATTTATCATCCAGTAATTTTTTAAGACCGTATCCGGTTTTTGTTCTGTCACCATTGGAAGCATTCTGTGCATTACCTCCGTCAAATGTTTCTACAGTTATGCCCTTCCATGGAGATCCATTGCGAAGTATAGACTGGTCTAGCCGGCTATCCCTGTTTTTGTATGGATCCTGTGGTGCATACCCTGAGGCAGGCTCTGTAATTGCTTTACCATTCGTCATTTCATACGCATCCACCAGGTTTTGTGTAGGCGAAAAGCCACCCCATGCACCACCAACTACATCCGGTGCTTGGATACTCATAGCCAGTTTCCACGGTGTTTGTTGAGTTCTGTTTGGTCTTTGATATTTGCTGGCAAAAATCACTTCATTGTTGCCTGTTTTGTCGAGAAATACCCTGTAATAATTGGGATATAGAGAATAGGTATTTAAATCTTTTACTGCCTTAGAAGCTGTTGCTGCTGCCTGCCACCTGGTTAAATCGTTGGATGGGTTATTAATGGCACTTGCAAAATATAACAATGCTCTTCCTTTAAGTGCCAATGCTGCTCCTTTAGTTGCTCTGCCTAGGTCGGAAGGTGGATAAGAAACTGGAAGTACAGCTGCTGCATCATCGCAATCTTTTTTAACCTGCTCCAAACATTCCTCATAGGTATTGCGTGGTACCAGCAAATCATCAGAAGCATTTTGTTCTTTTGTTATTAACGGAACAGCTCCAAAAGCCTTGATTAAATCCGCATAGCAAAATGCACGAATAAATTGAGCTTCTGCCTTTAATTGGTTTCTTAACTTTATTTCATCCGGGGTAGATGCCGGAACGCCATCAATTTTAGATATAAGAATATTACATTTACGGATAACCAGGTAATTAAAAAACCACATTTCGGTACCATAAGTAAAGGTGGTGGCTAATTCACCATTATTGAGGTTATTTAAAGTAGTGCCTGATGGTCCTTCTGCTTCATCAGTTGCCATGGCCAGCATACCTTGCCCCATTGACCAGTCATTTCCCAAACCAGCATCCCTGCGATCGAAACCACTCAGAATACTTCCATAGATATTGGTAACAAATTGTTTGGTGAGCGACAAGTCTCCAAATACTGCCACATCAGAAACAAAGTTTGTTGGCTTTATATCGAGGAGGTCTTTCTTGCAGGACCCAGCAAGGGTTGCAATAAACAAAATTAGAATAAGTCTTAATTTATTTGTACTCATAAAACTGTATTTATGTGTTATAAAATTTTTAAAGAATAACGGTTAATTAAAATTGAACATTTACACCAAAGTTAAATGTCATCTGCTGCGGATAGTACCAGCCTGATGCATTGTTATTTTCCGGGTCAACGTTTTTAATGTCTGTAAATGTTAACAGGTTTTGACCATTAGCATAAAATCTTACCTGGCTTGCTCCTATTCTTGTTAATATCTTAGCTTTTACTGTGTAGGCTACTTCCACGTTTTTCAAACGGATAAAGGAAGCATCTTTAATCCAGAAGCTACTAATTTGTTGATTGTTGCGGTCGGATAGTAAAGACAGTCTTGGCAACGGTGCATCTGGCCTGTCTGGAGTCCAGCGATCGAGCCATTCACTTGTAACCCGTCCGTTGTTATAAAATGCCCATGCTGCGTTTTGAATAAGTAATTGTTGAACGCCGGTAGCACCTTGAAAAAGGAAGTTTAATTCTATTCCTTTATAATTTACTCCACCGATAATACCATAGGTAGTTGTGGGCAAAGGACCACCGCCCAGGTATGTAATATCATTAGCATCAATTATACCGTCTGGTTTGCCACCGGGGCCGCTAACGTCTTCGTATTTTATATCACCAGGGCCTGTTGAGCTGGAGAATGCAGCCAGCTTAGGTGAATTATTGTAGTCTGCCTGGTCCTTGAAAATTCCAATAGCTTTATAGCCGTAATAACCATTGTTAGACCTTCCGGTAATTTTACGACCGTCAGGTATATTTGCAGCTTCTGCAGCTTCAATAATGGTGTTTTTTGCAATGGTTAAATTGCCTCTTATAGAGTATGAAAAGTCTTGGGATATTTTATTCTCATGAGAAAGTGTTAACTCAAATCCTTTGTTCTCAACAATACCTATATTTTCCTGTGGTAATGTTCCACCAAAAGTAAATGGTACAGAAAGACTTTTTGTTGTTAAGATATCTTTTCTTCTTTCTTTAAACCATGTGAAATCTATACCCAATAAACCATTCCAAAGACGTGTTTCAAGGCCAAGGTCAGTTTTGGTAGCGGTTTCCCAGGTTAATTTTTCATTGGCGATAGCACCAGGCTCTAAACCATTTATAAGCTGACCACCCAAAGAATAATTATTGGTAACCAGGTTATATCGGTTGTAGTATCCAAATCTGCTTGGTATGCGATCGCTACCCAACTGGCCGGTAGAGCCTTTAAATTTAAGATAGTTAACAGCTTTTATATTTTGCATGAAACTTTCCCTTGAAACCACCCATCCTAAAGATACAGCCGGAAAATAGCCGGTTCTTACAGCTGGAGCAAAATTTTCAGATTGATCTCTACGCAAGCTCACCTGTGCGATGTACTTTCCATCATAGTCATAATTTAAACGTCCTGCTGTACTTTTAAGGCCATAGCGTTCTTCGCCATCGGATAAAACTTCATTGAGTGCGGGGCCAAAATTTAAAATTTCAAGTGCTGAACTTGTATATGAATTTCTGGCCGCATAAAGGCCGCTGTTTGAACTTTCTTTTTGCAGGAACAATACCAATGCAGAAACATTGTGTTTTCCAAAACGACGTTCGTAATTAATATGGGCCTGTAATTCTGTCGATTGGCCTTCTCCGAAACTTTTTGAAAGAGAAGGAGATGTAGGTGCATTGGCTGAGTAAGTGTCATCCGGGTTTTTAACGTATAATGGCACCCATTTAGACCATCTTTTGTTGTAAGAGAAACTTCTGTCGTATGCTAATACAGCTTTAAGAGATAACCCTTTTACCCATGGAATGTCCTGAACTAATTGAAAATTAGTGAGCGCTGTATTATCGGCGTTATTTTCGTAACCTGCGCCTTCACTGATAAAGGCAAGCGGATTGGGGTAAACACCAGGTGCTGCCAGCAAACCGTTTTGGAACCTGGCTGGTTGCGTAGGCGGATTCCTTGTTGTATGCTCAAATATAGTGGAGGTAGGGGTTGGAGGAGCGTTGCGATTTTCCAGCCTTGCAGCTATATCTGCAGAAAAACGGGTTGTTTTAGTAACCTGGATATCAAGGTTTGTACGGATATTATACCGCTTATAACCCAGTGTACTGTAAAGGCCCTTATCATCGAGGTAGCCAAGAGAAGTGAAATATCTTACTTTATCGGATCCACCGCTGAAGGACAAATTATGTTGCATTCTTTTTGCAGACCCGCCCAAAACCAGGCGCTGCCAATCTGTATTGGGATTGCGGTCGGGGTCAGTTCCATTTTTAAATGATTGCAGGCGTTCGTTAGAAAACTCTGGTGTTGCATTTGGGTTATCGTTCAATTTTGCTTCGTTGTATAAAACGCCATAATCGTAAGACCCTAAGTTATCGGGAAGACGGGTAACTTTATTAAAGCCATAATTAAACGAATAGCTGGCTGATAATTTACCGGCTTTACCTCTTTTAGTGGTAACCAGTATAACACCATTAGCGCCCTTTACACCAAAAATAGCGGCGGAAGAAGCGTCTTTTAAAATGTTGATGCTTTCAATTTCGTTTGGATCAAGTTGTGAGAAATCCCTGTACTGGCGAACAATATTATCAACTACAAATAATGGCTCCATGGTACCTGCACCGAAGGTTGCATTGCCCCTGATGAATATCTGTGCACCATCTTTGCCGGGCTCACCGGTAGTTTGTTTGGTAATTACACCAGATACTCGTCCCGTAAGTGCATTACTTAAATCACCCACCGGGCTTTGAATTAATTCTTTGGTTTTTACAGTTGAGATAGATCCTGTTATATTGCTCTTTTTTTGCGTGCCATAACCTGTTACTACCACTTCACTCAATGCGGCAGACTGTACTTCCATTTTTATTATTAATGGTTCAGTTCCGGCCACTTTTATTTCCTGGTCTGTCATACCAACATAAGTAACATTAATTGTTTGGCTGTTGGCCGGCAGTGTAATACTAAAAGCCCCGGAAGCTACAGTTGTCGTCATCACTTTTGTTCCTTTTGCGGAAATGGTTACACCTTCCAGCGGAGCTCCTGTAGCCTTATTAGTAACTGTTCCAGTTACCTTTTTTTGGGCCCAAGTTACCGAAACGCTGAATAGCATTACCAGGAATATGATCCATGTTTTCATTTCAAATTTCATATGTGTTAGTTTTAAGTATTTAAATTTTTATAACTGTTATAGGGAAATTTACAGTATTGTTATTGGGCTATAAACTTGAATTGAAAAACTGTTCCGTCCTTTGTACCTGCCCTTAAAACCATTGAGGTTGCAGTTATTGAAATGATCCGGAAATTATTTGATGGTATATCTGTAACGCCTATAAATTTGTTGGGAGGATTTGCACCAGGAATAGTAATGGTGGCAACACCTTCTCCATCAACTATAGTACTAAAAGTGATAGGATTCGTATAAGACCGATCGGCATTACAACTGTAATTAGGGGCCAAATTGCCTCCATTAAAAGTAGATCCTTTAGCATCATAATTAACAGTAGTATTGGTTGCAGACACTGCTGCAAATGTATAAATATCATCTTTTTGGCAATCAGCAAGCGGGCCTCCTCCATAATATGCACCCGGGTTACTCTCTATGCCTACAATTATTGCTTTAGCGGCATCATTAGGATCAAATCTCCAGGGGTGCGCCACTAGTTTTTGATAAACAGGATTGTTCAGCAAGGAAGATGGGTCATCTGCTGCAACATTTATTACCTGGGAAGCAACGGTGTAACCGCCCCTGCCGTAGGCATACAGTTTTGCTGTATAATCTCCTTTTTTCAGAAAATAAACGGTGTCCTGCGGACCTCCGCCTTTTGCCGGACTACCATCGCCAGACTCCCACTGGTAGCTGAATGCGCCGGTAGACGAGCTGCTTAAGGCGTATGTATTTACTTTGCCTGCAACCGGCGTTACTGTAAAAGAGGCCGTGGCTGGTGTACCCAATGTGCCTTTCTCTTTTTTGCAACTTTGGATGCCAATTAGAAGACAACTACCTAACAGAATTTTTAGAGAGAGTAGTTTAAATTTGATTTTCATAATACAATTGTTTTGGTTATTGAGTATGTGTTTTAAAATAGTACAATAAAAGTTAATTGGAGTGATAGCCAGCAAAATAGCCTCATGCTATTAATATTATTTCAGCAATTTAATAATGCTGATTTTCCTTATTGTATTCCTGGGAAGTGTTACAATGAACCAAGGGATACATAAGCCGGGTAAAGGGTTAATTCGTTTGATCATAGTTTATTGAAATGGTAAGTATTGGATTAATGAAAAAAAATTAAGAGGATGCCTTGCTTCGACAGCCTCTTAACAGGTTTTACAAAGTTTAATTTATTATAATTTTTATTGGAGCATAAATACCAACTTTTAACAGATAAACACCTGTTGTAGGTATGGTATTCAATTTTACCTGTAGTGCATCGCCCCGCTGAAGGTTTGTTCCACTATAGATTACTTTTCCGTCCATGCTTATCAATTGTACATTCAATCTGCTATCGGTAACATCAGCAACTTTTATATTGATGATATTTCCTTTAACCGGATTGGGATATACACTTATACCGCCAATGGTCTTTTTGATGTTTACAATTTTAACAGCGTACACTGTTTTTTTACCATCTTTATCAACCTGTGTTAGGCGGTAGTAGTTCAACCCAAAAACAGGCGATCTGTCAATTGCACTGTAATTGCTGGTAAGTGCTGCATTTGTATTTGCACCAACCTTTGCAATGGTAGCAAATGAACGGCCATCAATGCTTCTTTCAACCAGGTAATGATCGTTGTTGAATTCAGCAGCAGTTGACCAATTGATAGCTACAATTCCGTTGGCCTGACGGGCGGCAGTAAAGCTTAACAGCGTAACAGGTAATACCGGTGTGCAAACCGTACCAACTGTATAACTATGAGGCGTTGCAGAAGAATTTCTTTCGCCGCCTTCCAATGGCGTATTATAAGTGAAATAAATGCTAAGTGGTGTTCCGTTTGCAAATGCCTGAGTGTACCTAAAATCTGTACCTACCGGGGTCATTGTAGTACCAGCGCCATTAATATAAATGATAGAATTATTACATCCTGCAATTGGTGCCAGCGGATGGAAAGTAAAGATAACATTACCACCAACGGTTTCTGCTCTGTAACTATAGTCACCATTAGGAACAGTGCCGCAGAAGCCCACTGAATTGTCGATACCCACTGTTACTCTTATCAATTTAGAATAAGTTGTAAGATTGGCATTGTCAGTAACTCTTGCAGCAATAGTATAGTTTCCAGCCGGTACATTTGTCCAGTCAAAACTAAATGGTGCTGTGTTGTCAGTGCCTATTAAATTTCTGCCGGCAAAGAAATCAACCTTGCTAACTGTACCGTCATTATCTGCGGCTGTTGTTGTAAAGCTTATAGATGCTGGCTCTGTATAGCTGGCATTATCTGCGGGAGTTAAAATACTTACTGTAGGAATTCCGGTTACGCCGGTACAGTTACTACCAACTGTGTAGCTGTGTGGGTTCAAGCTAGAATTTCTTTCACCGCCTGAAGGCACCTGGTAAGTATAATAAAACTGGATGGCTGTACCATTTGCGATGGCTTTACTAAAGGTAAAATCGGGCCCGATAGATGTAACATTATAACCTGCAAAACTGCCAGATCCTTCTTTAATGTTTATGATTGCATATAAGCTGCCATCAATTGGTGCTAAAGGATGCATGGTAAACGTTACAATGCCAGCGCCATCAGTCTCTGCCCTGTATTTGTAATCACCACTAAATGCCTCTCCGCAATAGCCATCACCGCTTGGTCCATCGACATTAATGCTAACAGCCGCCGAAGTGGTAGTCTGTAAATCGTTATCTGTTGCTACCGCTGTTAATGCGTGAGTGCCACCCAATACATTGGTTGCGGTAAAGGCATAAGGAGATGTAAGATCTTCTCCCACTTTTATGGCGTCTACAAAGAATTCTACTTTGGTAATAGTTCCACTGTTATTAGCAGTTGCAGTAGCAGTTATTGGAACTGTTGCCGGTGCAGTAAAGCTTGCATTAGTTGCAGGTGACGTAATGCTTACAGCTGGCGACGTGCTCTTATAAAAATAAATATTATCCAGATAAACAGTACTACCAGACGGCCTTCCCTCTAGTTTAAACTGGCCTACATTATTCAATGCAATAAGGTTGTATTGAGACAACGTAATATCAAAACTGTTCCAGCCAGACAGTGTTGGCGTAAGTGTAACTTTTTGCTCAACAGCTGGCGCAGTTGTATTGATTAAGAAAACATCAAATGAAGTGCAATTAGGTGTCCATAGATCAAGGTGCAAAGTTGTCATTGCAGCTACGTTAAGAGGGCTGGCAAATTGAATACCCTGGTAGTTGATATTTGCATATTTTTTGGTGACATTACCTGCAACAGTTGTATCAGAAACTACTGTTGACTGACCCCAGTTCGGGAAGAAATCCGTACCAGCAACGTCAGTATAAGCTCCACTAAATACAGAGACTACATCTGCCGGAAGTGTTACCGGTGGAGTTGGTGCAGCAACTGTAAGGCCTGCTGCTGCTGCAGGTTTGTAGAAATAAAGATTATCAAAATAAATGTCAGTTCCTCCAAAAGGAATACTCTCCATTTTAATTTGGATGATGCTGCTCAACGGAATTGTATATTGGGTTAAATCAATATCAAAACTATTCCAGCCTGCTGCTATTGTAAGGGTAACCTGCTGTTCTGGTTGGCCTGATACAATTGGAAAAACTTTTACACCGGTTGCATTGGCACTCCAGATATCAATGTGCAATTTGGTCATTGCAGATGCATCAATCGGGTTGGCAAACTGCATACCCTGGTAATTGAAATTTGCATATTTTTTAGTAAGATTACCAGCAACAGTAGTATCCGAAACTACAGTTGATTGTCCCCAGTTAGGGTTAAAATCTGTAGCGGCCAAATCAGTATAAGCTCCACTAAAAATTGAGATTACATTTGCTGGAAGCCTTACTGGTGGAGTGGGTGCTGCAACTGTAAGACCTGTTCCGCCGCCGCCTGCAGGTTTGTAAAAATAAATATTATCCAGATACACGATGCTGCTGCCAGATGGAGTGCCTTCCAATTTAAACTGGCCGATGTTGTTTAATGCAATATTTGTGTATTGAGACAAATTAATATCAAAACTATTCCAGCCCGACAGTGTAGGAGTGAGTGTAACTTTCTGCTCAACAGTTGCAGGACTTGTATTGATAAGGGAAACATCAAATGCAGTGCAGTTAGGTGTCCATAAATCAATATGTAGTTTCGTCATGGCGGATGCATCAACAGGGCTAGCAAATTGAATACCCTGGTAATTTAAGGTTGCATATTTTTTGGTAAGATTACCTGCAACAGTTGTATCAGAAACCACCGTTGATTGACCCCAGTTAGGGAAGAAATCTGTACCGGCAACATCTGTATAAGCACCACTAAATATAGAAACAACATCTGCCGGAACCCTTACCGGTGGAGTTGGTGCAGCAACTGTAAGTCCTGCTCCACCGCCGCTTGTAGCTTTGTAGAAGTATGCATTATCAATAAAGAATGTCCCTGTTTGCCCCGGGTCTACCAGGAAAAGAATTTGAGATATTTTTGATTTGTTGTTAAGAGAAGCAAAGTCGGTAATAGGAATATCATAACTTACCCATACATTTTGTGTGGTAGCTTTTGTAACAGTTGCTTCTGAATTAGGGGCATTAAAATCTACCAATCTTATTTGGAGCGATTTTCCTGCTTGCGGACATAGTATATCTATATGCATAAAACCATAAACTGTGGCATCTACCGGAGCGCCAATAAATTCAACACCTGCAAAATGGTATAGTTCGTATTTCTTCGTGTCATTTCCTGCAATTTGCAATTCAGAGTAAGAGTGGTTGCTACTACTCCATCCCGTTGACCATGATTCTACAGCGATGTTTGTATAGGCATTGCTAAATAAAGATTTTACGTCTGTCGCAAGTCTGGTAGGCGTTGGGGCAGGGGTTGTTGGGTTTGCCTGTGGAGTAACGTTTACAGTTAATACACCCGTTGCATTTACTAAGCCCAATTTGGCTGTTACATTGGTTGATCCTACAGCTAAAGCAGAGCCTGTACCAAGGGCGTCAAAGGTGGCAACACTTGTATTCGAACTTGTCCATGTAAAATAAGGTTTTGCAGTTTGCATAACCTGACTAACTCCATTTACTGGATAAGAAGACTGGTGTCCGTTAGCTCCAAAAGTTTGTCCAACTTCCTTTGACTGTGTCTCAGTAGTAAAGGTAGCTGTAGGTGTTCCAATAACCCCACCTCCCACATTTTCCAGCTGGATATCATCCACCCATATATTATAAGAACCTTCTCCAGAACCTTCAGCGAAGTGAAATAATGATTTTTCCGCTGTAAGTATAGAAGGTACAGGAATCGGTATGTAATACTTTGTCCATGTTGTACTTAAAGTAACACCGTTGCGTTCAACTGCATACACTTTGGAAGTTACGTCATCTCCAAAACCAACGCCATCTAACTTAAAGGCAGCGTTATCATTTTTTGCCCAAAATGTAACTGCATTATAAGCAGATAAATTTTGCCCTACAGCTGCCATCAGTGCTCCACCTGTATACCCTGAAGTAACTGGTATCTTTAAAGAGGCAGTTCCCGAATGGAATGTAGATGGGTCGATAGATAAAGTATTTACCGAACCGCCGAAGGGCGTAAAGGTTATGCCAGGGGCATAATCATCCGCAAAAATGCTTTGTTGTGCTGAAGCACTGAAAACAAATAACAGACTGCAGAGAATTAAGAGGAAATTTTTTTTCATTTTTTTAGTTTTAGAAAATGGAGAATAGTAACATCAGGGACAAGGATCGTTATCTATAAGTCTAAAACTAACTGGCTAAATACAAACTGAAAATGTATTTATTCAAGTAATGCAATCGTTTTCGGAAATATCAGTAACGCAGCGTAAAAGTATTGTTTCCACCTTCACACGTAAAATAAAAAGCTACTTCAATACTACAACAGGATAAAAAAAGCCCTGATTTACAGTTACACGTACTACATCATTACTACATCATAGTAAATATTCCTATTTTTACGAACAATAAACTGCTTGATGAGGCTAACTTTTTTAATTTTATTGGTTTTTCCTGCATTTGGCCATTGCCAAAATACGATTGGACTTCCAGACGTGTTTAACTATTATAAAGTAGCTTATAATGGCGGGTTACAAAACTGGGATATTAAGCAGGACCAGAATGGCATTATTTATATTGCCAATAATGAGGGACTATTGAGTTTTGACGGTAAGTATTGGAATTTATATCCTTTGCCCAATAAAACCATTGCCAGGTCTATTGAAATTGGCTTTGATAATAGAATATATGTAGGTGGACAGGATGAACTTGGCTATTACGCACCGGCAATAAACGGGAAACTGGAATATATATCGCTAACCCGGCTAATACCCGAGAAAGACAGGTCTTTTGGTGATGTATGGGATATTGTATCTATTAAAAAAGATATTTTTTTTCGGACCCCCAGTAAAATTTTTAAGTTTACCAATGAAGCTGTTTCAGTGTATGATGCGCCAAATGAGTGGTTGTATATGGGTGTTTGCAACGGACATGTATATTCACAAGACATTAAGGATGGCTTACTCACCTATGAGAATAACGTATGGGCTCAATTGCCAACAGTAAATAAATTACCAGTAAATGATCCAATAACGGCCATCCTGCCTGTTCAAAAGGGGGGTATTATTATCACTACGCTTAAGAACGGCCTTTTTACATTTGCTGACAACGTCTTTTCCAAGATTAATTCTGCCGCCACTGCTATTTTTGAAAAGGAAAGAATTTATTCAGCCATCACCATTAGTTCTGAATGGATTGCCCTTGCTACTAATAATGGAGGCGTTTATATAACAGATTTAAAAGGACAGCTTATTCAAAGCTTTTCCAAAACAGAAGGGCTGCAGGACAATAATGTCCTCAGCATTTTTTTGGATAAACACAGTAACCTTTGGCTTGGGCTTAATAATGGGATTGATTTTATTTCCTACAATAGCGCTATTAAGCGCATTACACCTTTGTCGCAGGCGGGCTCAGGATATGCAGCCATTGTTCACAAAAATTATCTTTATACAGGTACATCTGCCGGACTTTTTAGTGTGCCACTTCAGCAGATTGCAGATTTGAGTTTCAGCAAGGGGCATTTTTCACCCGTTTCAAATTCTTCAGGGCAGGTATGGGGGCTTGCGGAAATTAACGGAAAACTGTTGATGGGGCATCATGAAGGGGCATTTGATATCACGGAAAATACAGCTGAGCACATTTCCGAAATCCCCGGATTTTGGAATTTTACACCTATATCTTCGGTTTATCCCTCAGCCAAAATTGTGGCAGGTAACTATAAAGGGCTCACTTTTTTTAATTATGTTAATAATGCCTTTTCTGTTGCTGGCAACATACCTGCTTTTAATGAATCGTCCAGGTTTGTAGCTTTAGATAAATATGACAATATTTGGGTATCCCATCCATATCATGGCGTTTATAAAATAACTCCTGCAAAGGATGGCCGATATACCACACAGCTTTATACAAGTAAGAATGGATTGCCGTCCACTTTAAACAACCATGTTTACAAAATTAAAAGCGAAGTAGTTGTAGCAACAGAAAAAGGTATTTTCCTTTACAATCAGGCAAAAAATATATTTGAGGCATCCGATTATTATCAAAAAATCCTTGGCCCTCAAAGTCTCCGCTATTTAAGTGATGATACAGAAGGGAATATCTGGTTTATTCATGAAAAAAATTTAGGAGTAGTAGATATGTCGGGCAAAAAGCCGGAAATTATTTACCTCCCTGAGCTAAATAATAAATTGCTGAGTGGGTTTGAGTTTATTTACACTTTAAATGCCAATAATATATTTGTTGGTGGAGAAAAGGGTTTTTTTCATATCAACTACGAAAAATATAAAAAGAACATGCCTGCCCTGCAGGTTCAAATAAGAAGTGTAAGAATAGTAGCTGATAAAGACAGCCTTCTATTCGGCGGATATTTTTCTGAAGTAAATGATAAACAAATCCAGATAAATGCAAAAATACCGGAGGTAAACAGTAGGTGGAAAACAATTCATTTTGAATATTCCACCCCCATTTTTGGCCAACAGACCAGTCTTGAATACAGTTATAAATTAAAGGGCTTTGATGAAAATTGGTCAATCTGGTCAAATAAAACAGAAAAAGAATACACCAACCTACCACCCGGAACTTATACTTTTCAAATAAAAGTTCGTAACAACCTTGGCAATGAATCTGCACAGGTTTCTTACAGTTTTAAAATATTACCACCATGGTATAGAAGCAAGCTGGCTAATTTAATTTACTTTTTACTGCTTTGTTTTACGATGTATTTTTTAAACAGGTGGCAGCGGAATAAATACCGGCTGCAAGAAACACGATACGAAGAAGAACAGAAAAAATTGCAGTACCTGCATCAATTAGAAATAGATAAGGCTGCCAACGAATTGGTAAGACTGAGGAATGAAAAACTACAGGCCGAAGTTGATTTTAAAAATTCGGAGCTTGCCACATCTGCAATGCACCTGGTACAAAAGGGAGAGCTGCTTACAAAGGTAAAAGCTGAGTTAAATCGCCTGATTAAAGTACTTGATAACGAAAAGGCGATTAATGAATTGAAGAAAATGATAAAGGTTTTAAGTGAGGATGACAAAATGGATAAAGACTGGGAACATTTTGCACAGCATTTTGATAAAGTACACAGAGACTTTGTCGTAGTTCTCAAAGAAAAGCATCCAACTATTACCGGGAATGAATTAAAATTATCTGCCTATTTAAGGATGAACTTATCTACCAAAGAGATTGCCCAGTTGATGAATATTTCTGTAAGAGGTATTGAAATAAGTCGCTACAGGTTGAGGAAAAAATTAGGTATTTCATCAGAAGTTAATCTGTTTGATTACCTGATAAACCTGGCCTGATCAAATGATATCAATATTGCCGGGATGCTGCAACAGCACTGCAACGACAGGGTTGAAAGAATGCCTGTCATATTATAAAGACACCTGGTTAAATTACGATTTTATGCTTTAACTAAACTTCTAAACCAAGCCGATAAAAAATTAATATGCGGTGTAATTACTAAACTATTAATATAGTTTACTCTATTATTCTCTCCTCCCTCGTCAACAGGCCTGCCTCGTTAATTCCTTCTATTGTAATGCGCATTTTTTTGCAGTTATCGGTGTTAAAAAAAGGAATGGTGATGCGCCTGCGGCCCTTATCAAAAATTAAAAATGGGTTCCAGTAAAGTGTGCTGCGATAATCTTTTATATTGGAGTCTGTATCTGTTTCGTAATCCGGCACATAAAACTGTTTGATAGATGAGTAGCCATGGATAAGCGTAAAAGGCAACCCTTTTACCTGCGAATTGTCTCTGCTGCCTTTCTTGGTATAAATGGCAATGGCGCCGCCAGCACCACCACCCATAGCTCCAAAAAATGGTGGCCGGTAAACTTTTATCATTGCTACATCATTCATACTGATATTTTGCACGGAATTGAGCTCAGAATTTACTTCATTCAAAAATATACTGGTGGCGCTTCCCCGCCAGGTTGCGCTGCCCTGGCCAATGCTTGATATTTGTAAACCTGCTACTTTCCCCTGCAGATAAGCAAGAACACTCGTTGCTGATTTTGCAAAAGGGTCATCCTCGGTTGTAAAAGTATAGCCATCTCCACCACTAAAAAAACCCGAAGTATATTCCTTTTCCATTTTGTCTTTTAGCGATTGCTGTTTTCTTACCACCATTACTGTTTCCAGTGTTTTTACTTTATTAAAGTCAGACTGCTTTTTCAGCAAGGCCATCATGTTATTGTTTTTAAGCAACACAGCACTATCCTGGTAAAGGGGCTGATAAAAGGATGAAAGCAATGTATTTCCGGCAGGTGGCGGTTTTATTAAATTACTCAGAAACGAAAAGCTTGCTGCAGTAGTTAGCACTTTGTCTTTATCGTTGCTCAATGAATAATATAGTTGTGCTGTATCATAGAAATTTAATCCTGTTTCATTAAAAGAACCATCTTTATTAATGGGGATAGTGTAGATAGTAACAGCACCGTTTTTTGTTTTAAATATACCCGTTAAATCTTTTTGGTACAGTTGTGTTCTGGATAGCCCCAATACACTGCCGTTAATAGATAAAAAATTATCTGCCTGGTATTTTATAGCCGGAAATCTCCCTGCCAACACATCCTCCCATTTAAACCTGCGCCAGCCATTGGTCATCATCACAAGATCCAGAAATGTTTTTACGGAATCGTCCGTATTTGAAAAATAATAAGCAGGATTGTAAACAGTTCCTTTTAAATCGTTGCTAAGTAAAAACCGGGAGTAAATACTTTCTTCGTTGTCTGTAACAGGGTTGATGCCGGCATCAGTAACCGAGATAGATAAATTGGTTAACAGATTATCTCCAACATCCAGTTGTAAAACAGTTCTGCCCCTTTTATTGAGATTTTTTTCAACCGCATGCAAGTCTGTAATAAAAGAATAACTGTCGTGGTTTATAAATACGATCCGCTCTGCAACAGGTATTTCATCGGCATTAAATATGGTTAACTGTAATACGCCATTAGGTAAATTTTCTGTTTCAATTGGTGCAATTACAGTATTTTTTTTTGAAAGGTTTATCCTGGCACTATACACTTCCCGCTGTTGCATTTGAGCTACCACCTGAAACGAAGTAAAACTGGCCGTGGCCTGCTCCGGACGCCTGACAGTGTAATACAGCTTATCGCCGGTGGTGGAAACAGATAATACCGCTCCTTGTTTTTTAGAAAGGGGTAGTACTGTTTCGTGCTTTATTCCATTTTTATCCTTCCAGGCAGCGGTATATTTTTCGTTGGGCAGTGGCAATAACTCAAACGAGCCCATGCCATCATGTACAGCGGTAAAGCTGCTTACTTGTTTCCCCTTGCTATCAGTAATGCCTCCTTTAATGTTGAAAGGAATACCCTGGCTATCATTTGCTTTAAATGCTACAACAGATGAAATATTATCAACCAGGTCTCCACCTTCGGGAAAGAATTGAACATTGTATGTGATGAGTGCAGCTGGTTTTTTGAGAACATTTTTTGCTGGAATAATCTGGATAGGTTTGGTATACACCAGCAAAGAATCAAAATTTAGCATCCATTTGGTATAAGCTCTAAAAAAGAGCCTGGATGCCTGCAATGTGTCCGGCAGGTCGAAGCTGGAGGCGGCCCCTGAATGTATAATGGGCATCATTTTGCGCTGTAGCAAACTACCTTTGTCGTCTACAAGATCAGCATACATAGTTTTGCTTATAGTGCCGGGTAAATTGTCTGCTACTATGTATGCCTTAAACCAAATAGTTTCCCCGGCATTGTAATATAATTTATCAAATTGAACATGTATTTTTTCCTGCGGAAAGGTTGTTTCCATAATTCCCAGTAAGGAATCAATACGTTGTGCCTGCAGCACATTAAAATAAACAGAGGTTAAAATAAACAGTATGATAATGCTTTTGAATCTTTTTTTGAACATACCCGGTACTTTATTTTTTATAAGCAAACAAAGTAAGCAAATGATGACGGATAAATCATTGTTTACCTGCTAAAAAATTAGTAAATATTAGTTTTCTCTTAATTGCTTTTAGTGTATTATTCTAATCGCCGTCGGTTGTTGGCGGCATCAACTGGGGCGCCTGTCGTGAGCGGTGCACCAACCAACCACAAAAAGCCTGCTATTGCGACAATATTAAATGCACCTATATTTTTCCCAATAAGGAATAAATTTTTTAATTGTTGTACCTTGAAAAAACTTTTTTGTATAAATTATCGGCAGCTTGTAAAAGTAATTAAGGAGAGGATAAGTTTTTTGAGGAAAGAATTTTTTACAGTAGTTGCTGACGATATAAGGCAGTAGCCCCGATGGCCTCTTTTTTTGGGCTTCAACACCAGTTTAAATTCGTAGCCTGATTTGGCTGATTTACGATGCTTTTAAAACTTAATATTTTTATTAAAAAACAATTTAAAATATTACAATGACACACAAAGAAGAATTAGATGATTTGCATAAAAAATCGCTCAGCAAATTCGATGAATATGTGGAGAACAATCCCGGTGCGTCAAAAGAAGCACAGGAAAAATTACAGCAGGAAAAAAGCGAATGGCAACTAGCCTGGAACAAATTAATGGAAACCATGTTGGTTTTAGAACGCCTGGAGATTTAGTACAAGCAATTATTTGTTGCATTTACTGCATTCAATACACGGCCAAAAGAGATACAGTTTTTTAAAAACTAACTCATTTATTAATTACCTGTTTTAAGATTACTACCTGATAGAATTGTATAGAAGCTTATACTGCAATATGTAAAAATTATTATCGTTAACACTAAAATTAAGTATTTAATCAGCGTAATACATTATTGTGTAGCTGATGGCGAAATTGGAGAGAATGCACCAATTGTTCGATAATTTTATTAATAATATCTGTAAAGGATGGATGCAAAAAATGAAATCTTAGATCGTTTAACAGACAGCGTGTTCCTGCTGGACTCAAATCTTAATTATCAGTACCTGAATAAAGCCGCCGCCGCTGCAATTGGAGTTAACGGCCAGCAAGTAATTGGTAAACACCTATTACACTATCATCCTTATTTAAAAGAGACAGCATTATACCAGGATTTTAAACAAGCCATACAAACACAGCAATACATTTATAACCAGCAAAACTATCCAAGCCGCCAGTTGTGGATGGAGCATCATATTTATCCTTCTTCCGAAGGTTTATCTGTTTATGCCCGGGATATAACCAACCAAAAAAAGATTGAGCAAGAACAACAAAATGAAATTGACTATTTAAAGAAAAAAGAAGAATGGTTTAGATACCTGGTAGAAAATGCAGGCGATTTTACTTATTCCCTCACACCGGAGGGTGTTTTAACTTATGTATCTCCCAACTGGACAGAATCAATGGGCTACGATGCAAACGAATTTATTGGGAAATTAGTCATTGAAGAACTTGTGCATCCCGACGATATGGCCAATTGTGTGGCGTTATTAACGCAAACTTTTTTAACCAGGAAAAAGCATGGCGGTATTGAATGTCGTATTAAACACAAAGACGGAAACTGGCGTTGGCATACCTTTAGTTTATCTCCATTATTTGACCGCAACGGAGTTTTTGAATGTATTGTTGGTATATCAAGAGACATAACATCCAATAAACTATTTAAAAGTGCACTAGAGGAAACCGAACATTTTCTGAATGAATCGCAACAGGCTGCCAATATTGGGTGCTATAATCTAAATTTAGAAACAGGTACATGGAGATGCTCCAGGGTAATGGAAACTATATTTGGAATTACAGAAAGCTATCCGCATACACTGCAGGGCTGGGCTGATTTGGTTCATCCGGATTTTTCCGTAAAGATGAAAAATTTCCTTTCAGAAATAATAAATGAAAAGGAAAATTTTGATATCGAGTATATGATTATCCGCCATTTAGATGGAGCTGAACGTTGGTTGCATGCATCGGGTGTTATAAAGTATGGAGAAGACAATAATCCGGTAAGTTTAATTGGAATTATACAGGATATAACAAGTAAAAAGCTGGCAGAAGAAACACAGTATTTTAACACAAGGTTATTGGAAGCTTCTCAATCTATAAGTAAGTTGGGTGGTTGGGAAATTAATCTATTAACCAACAAACATACATGGACAAACGAGGTTTATCAAATTCACGATACAACACCTGAAGAATTTGATTCTAAATTGGGTGAAAGCTATTGTTTGCCTGAATCAAAAAAAGTATTGTTAGCAGCAATGGAAGCCGCCAAAACTTTAGGAACTCCATATGACCTGGAACTAGAAAAAGTAACATTAAAAGGACGGCGAATTACTATTAGAACAACCTGCCAGGTTTCTTTACAGGATGGCAAACCAATTAAGCTAACGGGTATTGTACAGGACATTACCGAAAAAAATGCCATTGAGGCAAAGTTGAGGGAGTCCCAAAATAATATTCGTGCTTTTTTTAAAGCTACAACCGACTCTGTCATACTGGTAGATAAAAAATATGCCATTACAGAATTTAATAGTAAGGCCAACCAAAATGCTTTCAAATTTTTTGGTGTAGGTATCAAAATTGGCCAGCATATGTTTGATTTTACCCTTC
This sequence comes from Chitinophagaceae bacterium, assembly GCA_025360525.1. Classification (GTDB taxonomy): domain Bacteria; phylum Bacteroidota; class Bacteroidia; order Chitinophagales; family Chitinophagaceae; genus Ferruginibacter. The sequence continues at coordinate 78,806 of JANYCA010000115.1, forward strand.
CGGCTTCAAGAGATATTTTTATCGAGGATTTTAACGATGCACTTAAAGGGAATTATGTTGATAAAGAACAGAAAATCGAAATGCCAAGGGGTGAAAGCAGTTGGTGGAATTTACGCTATTTTCCCATTTATGACGATCAACAACAAATTACCGGCGTAAGTTTTAATGCAACCGATGTAACTGATAAAAAAAATGCTGTTGAAAAATTAAGGCAATCCAATGAGCGTTATCAATGGGTTTCCCTTGCTACCAGCGATGCTATTTGGGACTGGGATATTGTAACAGGTAAAGTAATAAGAACCGGGGAAGGTTTTTTTAAATTGTTTGGCTACAATGCCGAACTGGCGGATATGGATTTCAATTTTTGGAAAAAAAATGTACATCCGGACGATTTGGTAAAGGTGGAAGAACTGCGTTTAATTATTTTTAACCATGCAAGCGAAAATTTTTGGGCAGATGAATACCGTTACAAAAATGCATTAGGAGTGTATGTGCAGGTTTACGATAAGGGGTACATTATAAGAGATGAAACCGGTAAGGCCATCCGTATGATTGGTGCCACACAGGATATTAGTAAAATAAAGGAAAATGAAAAACAGTTGCAAGCCTTAAATGTAACGCTGCAAAAGCAGGCACAAGAGCTTGCAATTTCTAATAAAGAATTGGAATATTTTGCCTATGTAGCATCACACGATTTGCAGGAGCCTTTAAGAATGGTATCCAGTTTTTTATCTCAACTCGAAAAAAAATACAATGATGTTATTGATGAGCGGGGGAAACAATATATTCATTTTGCCGTAGATGGTGCCAATAGAATGAAACAACTAATCCTTGATCTGTTGGAATTTTCCAGGGTAGGTAGAACAGGCGAAATAACTCAGGTAGTTGATTTAAATAAACTGGTAGATGAAATACTTATAATGTTGGGTAAACAAATAGAAGAAAAAAGTGCTTATATAACAGCTGCACCTTTACCTGTAATAAGTACTTTTAAGACGCCGGTTAGGCAGGTTTTTCAAAACCTTATAAGTAACAGTTTAAAGTATCAGCAAAAAGATGTAAAACCATGCGTTACCATTTCATTTACCGAAACAAATGACCATTGGCAGTTTTCTGTGGCAGACAATGGCATTGGTATCAGCGATAAGTATTTTGAAAAAATATTTGTGCTGTTTCAACGGCTGCACAACAAAGATGAGTACTCCGGCACAGGTATTGGGCTGGCTATTACCAAAAAAATTATTGAAAATATGGGTGGAGAAATATGGGTAAATTCTGAAGTAGGCAAAGGCACTACATTCTACTTTACCATTCCCAAAAAGCTTGTAACATTTGGTGATAATTAATTAATTTATCAATTCGGCTGCCGG
>JANYCA010000128.1 GCA_025360525.1 Chitinophagaceae bacterium
GTGTCACTCTGAAACTTTTTTGCAAATTCTATTAAATTCATTCCTGTAAACATAGCTAATAATTTTAGCTCAAATATACTAAAATAATTAGTCTAAAACAAGTCTTAGTCAATTCAACACGACCAATACGCTTTATCCTATAATAAAATTTGAATAATACAAAAGCCGCGGAAATTTCCCGGTTTTTTTTATGGTGATTGATAATGGTTACTTTAAAGAGAATTATATTATATATAACCGTTAAACCGATTAAAGAAATTGCCTTGTATTTAGGTTATTCTGACGAGTTTTATTTCAGCCGAATGTTTAAAGCAAACACCGATATTTCACCTCAAATGTACCGGGAAGCCGTTGGTTTTGTAAAATCAGAACTGAACTAAAACAAAGAAAGGCGAATTCAACCTCACCTGAAAATACAGCACCCAGTATATTTACTTTAGGTTTTGTTAAACCAAAGAAAAAACGAACAGCAAATGGGTCTGCTTTTCGCAACCGCACTTCGCCTAAATTTTCTGCCGTGGCCTTAACTTTTATCAGCACTTCATTGCCTTTTTGTATTGGCTTTGCCACTTCTTCAAGTTGCAACACTTCCGGTGTCCGTATTTGGTATAAACTATTGCTTTCATGCTCACTCGTATTATTGTGTTTGATTCATTCGAGTGCAAAAGTATTTGTTGTGTTTCCCAATTTCATTGAGTTGGCTTAAGAAATAAAGCAGTTTCAATTTTTTCATCAGAAAGACAGAAAAATGCAAACAATGCTAAGTCACTAAAAATACCGGTCAATTGTCAAAAACTTGTCTTATTATTTTAACTTGTTTTAAATTGTTTTAAATTGTTTTTTATAAAGGATATGACAAGCGAAGAACAATTTTATTGTACATTCAAAAAATACTTTAAATGGATTTTATAAGAGTTTGCACCAAAGATGAGCTGCCTCCCAATTCACAAAAAGTGGTAAGCCTTGGTAAAAGGAAAATAGCCCTTTTTCATTTCAATAATAAAATATCAGCTATCGCCAATGCCTGCCTGCACAAAGCAGGGCCATTGGGCCTGGGCGCTGTAAGTGAAAAGTATGAAGGCATGTATGTAACCTGTCCCTGGCATGGATGGGAATACAATATTGAAACAGGCAGTGCACCTCCCGGTTTTCCGGATCAGCAGGCATTATATGAAGTAAAGACAGAAGGAGAATTTATTTTAGTAAGCGAAGAACCCATTGTGAAGGCACACAGGAAACATCATGACAATCCTTTGCTGGAAGACCTGATGAAATTAAAATACCAGACTTCTGAAAACAGTTTAAATATCCTCGGCATCAGCACCACCAACCTGTCACCCAACCTGCCCCGCTTTTCAACTTCGGAAGATGCTTTGGAAAAATCGTTGGCCTATGCACAGGATAAATATGGCGCTGCAACAAAAATGGTAAAACTCCGTGAACTGGAGTTCCGCAATTGCGAAGGCTACTATTCACAGCATAGCCATGCATGCACCTGGCCCTGCAGCATTACCGAAATGAACCCGGAAGACGGCATGACTGAAGTGTATGAAAGTATGATCCTCTGGGCTGATATTGTTATTGTATCAACCCCCATACGTTGGGGAAATGCGTCTGCCTTGTATTACAAAATGGCGGAGCGGTTAAATTGTGTACAAAATCAAATTACCATCAACAATAAAATCCTTGTAAAAAATAAACTGGCATCATTTATTATTACCGGCGGGCAGGATAACATTCAACAAGTAGCTGGGCAGATGATGTGTTTCTTTACCGATCTTGGATTTACTTTTCCTCCTTTTAGCTTTTTAGGATGGAGCCGTGGCTGGACTTCCGAAGACATGGACAAAAATGTACTACAATTTAAAAAGAGTGAATACATAAAACGTACCTCTATGGAAATAGTTGATAACTGTGTAGAAATGTTGAAACAAATTAAAAATGTGACCAGCGGTAATATGCATGCACCCTTGCCTAAAAGTAGTGATTCGCTTAGTGCAGGAATCGAGAATTCTGATATGAACATTTAGTTTTGAATAGAAAGTGGTTGATTTATACCTGGCAAGATGAAGCCCGTCTTATTTTCTTCTAAGTATCTGAACAGGGAAAATTGTCTATCCCTTTGCGTTCATTCTCCATTTTTATACGCACCAAATAGGTGGACCTTTGTGTTATAAAATTAAATGCAATGACAACAGCATTTGCAAACACAGTAATCAAAAAAGGGGATTACAAAGACTATCTTCAAAAAGGTATCAGCTACCATCAATATAAACAACAGATGGCTGAAGACCTGGCTTTGAATGTAGACTTAAAAATTAAAGAGTACATCAACCTCAACCAACGCCGGATGCACCGGGTGGAAAAAACGTATACCCCTTCTTCCGAAATCGTTACACTGGTAAACAACCTAAAGCACAAAACCTACTGGCTGATACTAACTGAGCATTGGTGTGGTGATGCCTCACAAACATTGCCGGCTTTAAATGCCATTGCTGAATTAAGTGAAGGAAAGATTGAAATAAAATTGGTTTACCGGGATCAAAACGATGAACTGATGAACACATACCTTACCAATGGAACAAAATCTATTCCCAAGCTGATACACTTGGATGAACATTTAAATGTTACCGGCATTTGGGGCCCAAGGCCAACGGTTGCACAAAAAATGGTAAAGCAATTAAAAACAAATCCTGCAACGGCCGCTACTTATGCCAATGAAGTGCATTTGTGGTATGCCAAAAACAAACAACAGGAACTGGAAAAAGAAGTGGCGCAATTATTATTCAGGGCCAATTTATTTTGTCCCGATTGTTTATCATAACTACAAATTAAAAACATGGAACAAAAACTTCCGCTTCCTCCATTTACAATGGAAACTGCGTTGCAGAAAGTGCAACTGGCAGAAGATGCCTGGAACAGCAAAGACCCTGAAAGAATTTGCCTGGCTTATACCATCGATACCGAATGGCGTAACAGAACAGAATTCATCAACGGCCGGGAAGCTGTAAAAGAATTTTTAAAAGGCAAGTGGAAAAAGGAACTGGATTACAAACTTAAAAAAGAATTGTGGGGTTTTAGGGAGAACAGGATGGCTGTGCGTTTTGAATATGAATACCACAATGCAGCAGGCCAATGGTTTAGGGCCTATGGTAACGAAAACTGGGAGTTTGATGAAAACGGTTTGATGCGGAAAAGATATGCCAGTATTAATGATTTACCCATTGAGGAAAAAGACAGGAGGTTTAAATAGTAAAATATATTTTATGGAGAAAGATTTAATAAATGAAAAAGAAATACCTGCGGATGAAGCTATAGTTATTGCAGATGAATGTGGCGATAGTATGTGGGATGCGGCATTGCAACAAGAAGTAAAAGCATGTGATGTGAAAAGTATTTCTGAAACAACGGCTGTATTGCTGAATAGAATTAATGCGGTACAAGTGAGTGACACAACAAAAGCTTAATAGATATTCAACTGTCGGCTTAATAATATTTAATAACAAAATAAAATCTCCGTTCACCCCTTTAGGGAAAGGGGGCAATAGTTATGGCTAAAAATTTTGCAACATTAACTTTTACTGATGCAGTTAAAGCCATGCAGGAAAAAGCGGGAAGCCGTTCAAGCGATGCCCGGATGGGAAAAGATAATTATATAGATGGCCTTACAGAAAATGAAATTGATTTTATTGCGCAGCGGGATAGTTTTTACATGTCTTCTATTGGAGAAAACGGATTTCCTTATATTCAACATCGCGGTGGCCCCAAAGGATTTATAAAAGTATTGGATGCAAAGCGGATCGGCTTCATAGATTTTAAAGGAAATATGCAATACATTTCTTTTGGAAATATTACCACCAATAACAAGGTGGCAATAATAATGGTTGATTATCCTGCAAGAGCAAGACTAAAAATATTGGCGAAGGCAGAAGTGGTAGAATTAAAAGATGATCCTTCTTTATATGATTTGCTCGACTTAAATGACTATAAATTTAAACCGGAACGTATGCTGGTGCTGCATATAGAAGCCTACGACTGGAATTGTCCGCAGCATATTACCCCAAGATACACAGTAGAAGAAATTGAGGCTGCTTTTGCAGGGCAACGCAATCAAATAACTACATTGCAGGCCGAATTGAAAGCACTGAAAATTAAACTAAAAGAACAAGGATCATGATGAAGGATTTAAAAAGAGTAGTGATTACCGGCATGGGAGCCATAACGCCATTGGGAAATACAGTAGATGAATTCTGGAATAATATTATCGCCGGAAAAAGTGGCGTGGGTATGATCACCAAATTTGATACCACCCATTTTAAGACAAAATTTGCAGCAGAAGTAAAAGGTTTTAATGCAGCGGATTATTTTGAAAAAAATGAAGGCCGTAAATATGATCTGTTTACCCAGTATGCAGTTGCCGCTTCAGAAGAAGCTATCAAAAATGCAGGTCTTGATTTTGAAAAGCTAAACCGGAATAAGATTGGTGTTATCTGGGGATCGGGCAATGGCGGCATCATCACTTTCCAGGAGCAACTGGAAGATTTTTTTAAAGGAGACAAGAAGCCAAGGTTCAATCCATATTTTATTCCAAAGATTATTGCAGACATTCCTTCGGGTGTCATTTCCATCAGGCATGGTTTGCGTGGATTGAATTTTTCCACCATCTCTGCCTGTGCCTCATCAACAACTGCTGTTATTGATGCATTCAATTATATCAGGTTGGGAAAAGCAGATATCGTCATCGCCGGTGGTTCAGAAGCAGCCATCAATGAAAGTGGTGTTGGCGGTTTCAATGCATCAAAGGCATTGAGCACACACAATGAAAATCCGCAGGCAGCATCAAGGCCATTTGATATAAAGAGAGATGGATTTGTGATGGGAGAAGGCGGCGCTGCAATGATAATGGAAAGTTTGGATTCTGCATTGGCAAGAGGTGCCAATATCATTGCGGAAGTTGCAGGTGGCGGCATGGCTGCAGATGCTTATCATCTTACAGGAACACATCCTGATGGCGAAGGCGCTTATCTTGGAATGTTGGATGCATTGGAAGATGCCGAAATTGATGCTTCGCAAATTGATTATATAAATGCACATGCCACTTCTACTCATTTAGGTGATGAGAGTGAGTTGAAAGCAATCATGCGGGTATTTGGTGAAAGAAAAGAGTTAAACATCAGTGGTACCAAATCCATGACTGGTCATTTACTGGGAGCAGCCGGGGCTATTGAAGCAATTATTTCTATAAAAGCCATTACTGATAATATTGTGCCTCCAACTATCAATACCAATGAAGTGGAACCTGCCTGGAAAGGTAAATTCAATTTAACTTTAGGCGTAGCTCAATCAAAAGAAATTAACTATGCCATGAGTAATACATTTGGTTTTGGCGGGCATATTGCAACAACGATATTTAAAAAGTATAAAAATTAAATATTCTGATGCTCAATCAATCCACCTTTACACTGGTAAATCCACAGAACGGAAATTTAGCCTTCAAGCTTTTTTTATTTGAAGACAATGGATTCTTTGATCATGTACAACGCAATAATTATTTCTCCCTGATCTGGGTGCAGGAAGGTAGTGGAAAAATAAAAGCCGATTTTGCAGAATATGATTTTGAAGCGAACAGCCTGTTTGCTTTTTCACCGTATCAGCCGTATATGATTACATCGGATATACCTGTTAAAGGGATCGCCATTTATTTTCACCCGGAGTTTTTCTGTATTTACAAACACCATAAAGAAGTTTCCTGTAATGGGGTATTGTACAACAATGTTTACCAGCCACCTTTTGTTATTGTCGATGAGTCATCTGCAGCAACCTTTCAGATGTTGTGTGATCAAATTAAAACAGAAATGCAAAACCCTGCACTGGCTCAGTACGAATTGCTGGTTTCTTATTTGAAAATATTTTTAATAACTGCCTCCCGTTTAAAAATGCAGCAACATCCAAAAACGGCCGAAGAAGTGAAAGACAATAAGGAACCTTTTATTCTTCAAAAATTAAAAGATGCTATTGAGGAAAATTTTAAAACCAAACACTCTCCTGTTGATTATGCGGAAATGTTATATATTTCGCCAAAGACATTGGCAAAAATTACCAAATCTCATTTTAATAAAACGCTAAGCAGCCTCATTAATGAACGCATCATCATCGAGGCAAAAAGGGAATTATACCTTACTGATAAAACGGTAAAAGAAATAGCTTATGAACTTGGCTATGAAGATGAATACTATTTTAGCCGCTTCTTTAAAGTAAATGCCGATGTGTCTCCTCAGTTATATCGGGATACTGTGGGGTATGCAAGGGCGATAGCATAGAGACTAAAACATCAGCCATAAATTATATAGTCCTGAAACAGAATAGCTCTAAAAAAGTGGATATGTTAACTAAAACAAGAAGAAAAAACGGGTGTAAAGCGGTGAGGCCTGGAGCAAATATTCAACACAGAAGCCCTTAAGTAAAAATTGTAAATGAAGTTCTTAATGGCAAACCCATTTAGCGAGCGCCTCAACTGATTTATTGCATCAATTATTGCTATTATGAAACTTCATTTTGAAGTGAAATGCCAATTTTACTTATTGTCTCTAACAAGCTATAAAAATAGTTCGCCATCCTTCCGCCCGATACCGCTCAAAAAAGACTTACTTTCTATTGAGTCTTTTTTTTAATCAAATAATGTTTACTTCTCTTTCGAGCAGTACGCCAAATTTATCCTGAACACTTTGGATTATTTCTCCACTCAAATTATAAATTTCATTGCCTGCAGCATGGCCATAATTCACTAATACCAGGGCTTGCCTGCTATGGCAGCCTGCATCCCCTTTTCTGTAGCCTTTCCATCCGCATTGTTCTATCAGCCAGCCTGCAGCTAACTTTACCATTCCCTTTGCTACAGGATACCCAACTATCGACGGATGAATTTCATTTAATTTTTCAAAATTAACAGCATCAATTTCCGGGTTTTTAAAAAAGCTACCGGCGTTGCCGATTTCTGCAGGGTTAGGTAATTTACTGCGGCGAATGTTAATTACAGCTTGAGAAATGGCTTGTATGCTTAACTCCTTTACCCCCATTGCTTCCAGTTCCTGGTTTATAGCACCATAGTTGGTGTTAAATTGGGGAGTTTTATTTAAACGATACGTAACTGAAGTTATCACAAACTGGCCTTTTAATTTTGCTTTAAATACACTTTCCCGGTAACCAAATTCGCAATCCTTTAAACCAAAGTTTACTATTTTTTTTTCCTGCAGATGAAAAGCTTCCAGTTGATAAAACACGTCTTTTATTTCAACACCGTATGCACCAATGTTCTGCATGGGCGATGCCCCTGTATTACCCGGAATAAGGGAAAGATTTTCGAATCCTGCCCAATTATTTTGCAGGCAATACAGTACCAACTCATGCCAGTTTTCTCCGGCTCCTGCCTTTACATAAACATGTTCCTCATCTTCATTAATTTTTTCAATGCCTTTGATTTCATTTTTTAAAACGAGGCCATCAACATTTTTTGTGAAGAGGATATTGCTGCCGCCACCTAAAATTAACACTGGTTGTTGATGGGTATTGGTTGGCTTTTTAAATTCCAGCAGTTCGCTTAGCTCGCTTTCGTTAGTGAAAACTGCAAAATGCCCAGCGATTACTTCTATGCCGAATGTGTTGTATTTTTTAAGAGATATGTTTTCGCTTATTTGCATTTGTATCAATTATAAAAAATAATTTATTTCCCCTGGTTATACTGCAATCATTTTTTTTCAAGTTGTCATCCCAATCAGTTTTATCAATCTTATCAACTTTGTAAATACACCTCACCAACCAGCCACCCATTAATTAGCATCCACATCAGCAATCATCCAAACAGCTTTAAACCTTTTTTCGGTTAATAATAAATTAAAATGATTACGGATTACTTTTTTGTATTGAGCAATTAGCTTCATATCCAGTGGCAATTTGATTAATAGTTCCATCAGGTATCGATTTCTGATGCGGTTTACCACCGGTGCGGCAGGGCCTACCACAAAGTTGTTTAAATCTTTTTGCAAGGCGGCGCCTAATTTTTCAGCAATATCATCTACTATATCTTTTTGTTTATGCTTCAACGTAATTTTTATTATCCGGCTAAAGGGTGGGTAAAAAAACTGCCGGCGGTTTTCAAGTTCAAATGCATACATTTTTTTGTAATCGTGTTGCTGTACAAACTGCAACACCGGATGGTTTACCTGGGTAGCCTGTATCATCACTTTTCCCTCGACATCTTTTCTGCCGGCCCTACCGCTTACCTGCTCCATCAGTTGATAGGCCCTTTCATTAACACGAAAATCTGCAAAGCTCAGCAATCCGTCTGCATCGAGAATGCCCACCAGGCTTACTTTGTCAAAATCCAATCCTTTCACCACCATTTGTGTGCCCACCAAAATATCTATCCGCTGCTGTTCAAATAATTTAATAAGGCTGTCGTGGGCTGTTTTACCTTTTACTGAATCCACATCCATTCTTGCAACTTTCATGGAAGGAAATTTCTCATCAATCAGTTCTTCAATTTTTTCTGTTCCAAAATTTTTCTCAATCCATGCCACCGTGCCGCAGGCCGGGCATTCTATTAATTTAGGATAAGTAGTGCCACAATAATGGCAATGCATTTTGTTGGAATATTTATGCAAGGTTAAGGTTACATCACAGTTTTTACATTGCGGTAAATAGCCACAGGTTCCACAAATTAAGTAAGGGGAATAGCCCCTTCGATTTTGAAATAAAATTACTTGCCGGCCGGCTGCCACTGTTTTTTCAACAGCTTCTATCAATTGAGGCGATAGCATTACTTTGCCTTTTTGAGCAACTTTCCTGGTATCAATAATTTCAATTTCCGGCAACATAATTCCGCCAAAACGTTCATTTAATTCTACCAGTGCAAATTTGCCTTTCTGGGTATTGTAATAAGTTTCAATGGATGGCGTAGCGCTTCCCAATAATACTTTTGCATTAAAAAGCGAGGCATAATAAATGGCTGCATCCCTGGCGTTGTACCTTGGGGCCGGATCCTGCTGTTTAAAGGAACTATCGTGTTCTTCATCTATCACTATAAAGCCAAGGTCTTTAAAGGGCAGAAACAAGGCGCTCCTTGCTCCCAGCACAATCCGTATTTCACCACTTTTTATTTTATTCCACAGTTCAACTCTTTCATTGTTGTTGAATTTAGAATGATAGATGGCAATATTGCCGCCAAAATGAAGTTGCAACCGGCGAATCATTTGTGCAGTGAGGGCAATTTCAGGTAAAAGATACAGAACCTGCTTGCCCTGATTGTAGTATTGCTCAATTAATTTTATGTACAATTGGGTTTTACCACTACTGGTTACACCATGTATTAGGCAGACATTTTTTTCAGTAAAATTGTGTTGAATTGATTCGAATGCCTTTTGCTGCGCAAGACTCAAATCAAAATTTACCTGCATCGATTTCGGCATCGTTTTAATTCTATCAACGCCTCGCTTTTCTATCAGTAATATTTTTTTTTCTACCAGTCCGTTTAATTGTGCTGTAGAGGCTCCGGATTTTTTTAGCAAAGCCGTTTGTGATACTTCACCTTCTGTTTTTAAAAGGTGGAGATAGCTGAGCAACAACTCCATCTGCTTGGGTGCCTTGCCCCAGTTATTAAGCAGTTCACTCAATTTATTTTCGTCGTTGTACAAATGATTAAGTACAACAAAATTTTCTTTTTTAGTCTTATAGCGCTCACTTAAAGCCTCCCAAACAATACATACATTTTTATCAATCAGCGTTTTTATTACAGGGTAAACATGGGTGATATCCAAAATTTGTTGCACTTCTGTAATACTAAGCTGGCTCTTTATTTGTAATGCTTCAGCAATCAGGTATTCTTCATTATCCAGGTCGGAAAAATCATCACCAAACTCGTCGTTAAATAACAGAATGGTTTCGCTGCTCAATTTAAAATGGGCCGGAAGTGCTGCTGCCATTACTTCTCCTTCGCTGCACATGTAATAGCTGCTCATCCAGTTCCACAACTGTAATTGCTGACTATATAAAAGCGGCTGATCATCCAACACATTTAATATAGGCTTGGTGTTATAAGGTGGTTGAGTTTTGGTAATCAACTTTATAATGCCTGCATAACGTTTGTTTTTGCCGAGTACAACTTCTACCCTGCAGCCAATTTTTATTTTATCAGCAAAGTTTTCCGGTACTGCATAGGTATAGGTTGTAGGTAAAGCAAGGGGGAGAATTACCTCAGCAAAGCAGGTATACTTTTCTGAAACATTGGTATCATCACTATCCAACAGGGAGCTTTGAAACGGTATTTGATGCTGTTCGCTCATTTAAATTACAGGTGAAGCATGATAATAATTTTTTACAAGACAAATTTATACGGCAGTTGATTGCTTTATCCAGCTTGCATTATAATGAATCAATTTTTGCTCCATTATTTTATATACTTTTTCTTTAAGCATTTTTACGTCATTAGTGGTAAGGCCTTCCACTGAAATTTCATCTAAGTAAACAGCTCTTGTGCGCCCGGGTGTAAGAGAAAAAATTGATTCTGGGTTAAGTCTTTCCCGGTTATCCAGAAACAAAATTGGCTTAATGGGCGTTTGCGTTTGGATGGCCACTTTAAATGCGCCGTCATAAAATTCTTTTAAAGGAAAATCAGTTGTATTAAAAGTTCCTTCCGGTGCAATTACAACGGAGATGTTTTTTTTGATGATGGATTTTAATTGCAATAAACTTTTTGCTCTTTTAATAACACTGCTTCTATCCACCAACACCACGGTTTGACGGTATATGAAACCAAAAAGCGGAATTTTGGTCATTTCTGCTTTTCCCAAAATTCTGAAATGTTGTTTTCGAATCGTTTTCATCAGTACGGGGATATCCATATAAGAAACATGGTTGAAGACAAAAACATATGGTTTACTACGGCTATGTGGTTTTTCGTAGATATTTATATGAAAGATCCCACAAAGGAGCAGTACAAAATCCGACCAATACCGGCAAATTTTGTAAATAAAATCACCTCCTTTTATTTTTCCATAAAAAGATGCCACTATTACAAAAGGAAAAATCAGTAATAATCCAGCTAAAAAACATACAAACCCATAGAGGGTGAAAAGAAATCTCCACAAATACATTAGTATTTTCATAACAGGTTGCGAATATAATACCTTTGTGTTTTAAAGGTATAAACTTTGAAAAACAGGTAGTTAAGCGGGGAAGTGTGGTGGAAAAGGTAAAAATTTTCAACTAGTTTGCGCTATTTCTCCAAAATCATGCAGTAGAAAATTATTTTTTAAAGCTTATTTCCCTACCTTCGCCTCCCGAAAAAATCGGGATTTAAATTCTTTTATATGTTAGCAGTAGTAAAAATAGCTGGTCAACAGTTTAAAGTAAAAGCAGGCGACAGCTTGTATGTACCACATATCGAGGGCAATAATGGAGATACACTGGAATTTTCAGAAGTGCTATTAACTGATAACGATGGTACCATTAGTGTGGGTAGTGCAGTAAAGGCCATCGTAAAAGCAGAAATTCTTACAGCACTTGTACAAGGTGATAAAGTAATTGCTTTTAAAATGAAAAGAAGAAAAGGTTTCCGTAAAAAGCACGGTCATCGCACACACTACACAAAAATTCAGGTTACTGAAATTGCTTAATAAATAAATTAAGTAAGTAAACAGGTTAACTGGTTAATTGGTTCTTAAAATCCTTGAGATTGAGAGCAAAAAAGCTGGTGAAATTAATGAACTGATTAACTAATAAACAAAAATAAAATGGCACATAAAAAAGGTGAAGGTTCGGTAAAAAACGGACGTGACTCACAAAGCAAAAGATTAGGCATTAAAATTTATGGTGGTCAAACTGCTATAGCTGGTAACATCATTGTTCGTCAACGCGGCACTGTTTATCATCCAGGAAAAAATGTGGGTGTAGGAAAAGATTTTACCATTTTTGCATTGACTGACGGAGTGGTAGAATTTAAAAAACGCAGAGGTGATAAAAATTATATTTCTGTAAATGCTGTTGAGGCAAGTGCATAAGTATTAAAGTTTTTTTTGGCAGATAAAAAAATGTTTTTATTTTTAATTATTATTTACTAACCATTAAATTTTAAAAACATGGCAACTGCAAAAAAAGCGGCTCCTAAAAAAGCGGCTCCTGCAAAAAAAGCTGCTGCACCAGCGAAGAAAGCTGCTCCAGCTAAACCTGCTGCTCCAGCAAAAAAAGCTGCTCCAGCAAAGAAAGCTGCACCAGCTAAAAAAGCTGCTGCACCAGCAAAAAAAGCTGCTCCTGCAAAGAAAGCTGCTCCAGCTAAAAAAGCTGCTGCTAAGAAAAAGTAATTCTTTCTTAAGCAAAATTAATAACAAAGTCCTGGTTAAATTAACCGGGACTTTTTAATTTTACACCTATACCTTTTTTCTATTCCGTTGCCGGCACTGGATTTAAATACCTACGGATAATTTGCTAACAAAACTTTCTTTTTCTTTATTTTTATTTTATGGATAACGCTCAAATAGCAGACTGCTTCTCACTCTTAGCGAAATTGATGGATATACATGGGGAAAATAGTTTTAAAGCAAAATCATATACCAACACTGCTTTTACTGTTGATAAATTAGCCGTGCAGATAAGTACACTGCCAACAGAAAGTTTATTTGCAATTAAAGGAATTGGAGAATCTGGCGGAAAAAAAATTATTGAATTATTAGAAACCGGCGAGCTAGCTGCATTGAATCAATTGATTGAAAAAACACCCGATGGTATTTTGGAAATGCTAAACATAAAGGGTATCGGCCCAAAAAAAATTGCCGCCATCTGGAAAGAAATGGAAATAGAAAGTGTGGGAGAATTATTATACGCCTGTAAAGAAAACAGGTTAAAATTATACAAAGGCTTTGGAGAAAAAACGCAGCAAAATGTAATTGAAACAATTGAATATTATTTGAAGAGCAAAGGAAGTTTTCTTTTTTCGCAGGTTGAAGCACTAATTTTTCCGGTAAAAAGTTTTTTTGAAAAAGTTTTTTATCCACATAAATTTCAAGTGGTTGGTGCATATGCAAGGCAGCTGGAAAGTATGGATGCTATCGAAATAGTTGTAGATAATTCTTTAGCAACAATTGAAGAAATTTTAACCGGGGTTAGTGATTTTGAATTGATAGAAAAGAACAGCGATGATCTCTTATATAATACCATTGGTAGTTTAAAAATACGGGTATATGGTTGTGATAAAAGTCCATTTATGAAACAGGTGTTTGTAAAAAGCAGCTCGTTGGAATTTGAAGAATTCTTTACAAAAAATTTCCCCGCAATTAACTATACTAAATGCGAAAATGAAGAAGCTGTTTTTGAACAGGCAGGCATCCGTTTTATTCCTGCATTTAAAAGAGAAAAGGAAAGTATAATTGAATTTGCACAGCATAATGAGCTACCACCTCTACTTCAGCTTTCGGACATTAAAGGAATTATTCATTGCCATAGTGATTGGAGTGATGGCAATAATACAATTGAACAAATGGCAACTGCTGCTATTGCTAAAGGGTTGGAATATATAGTTATAAGTGATCATAGTAAAAGCGCTTTTTACGCAAAAGGCCTTAATGAAGAAAGAATACAACAACAGCACCTGTATATAGATGAGCTTAATAAGAAACTTGCACCATTTAAAATTTTTAAAAGTATTGAAAGTGATATCCTGAACGATGGCAGTCTTGATTACAGCAATGCTATTCTTTCTACTTTTGATCTTGTAATTGCCTCTATACATTCAAATTTGAAAATGCCGCTGGAAAGGTCTATGATGCGCCTGCTGAATGCAATTGAAAATCCCTACACTACCATTCTCGGTCACATGACCGGCAGACTTCTCCTAAGCCGTAAGGGCTATCCTGTTGACCACAGGAAAATTATTGATGCTTGTGCTGCTAATAATGTAGTTGTAGAGTTGAATGCCCATCCCAGTCGCTTAGACATTGATTGGCGGCATATTGACTATGCACTGGAGAAAAACGTTTTATTATCCATCGATCCGGATGCACATTCTATAGAAGGGTTTGATGATGTTAGATATGGGATATTGGTTGCCCAAAAAACAATGCTGTCGAAACACCAAAACCTTAGCAGTTTTGGCGTAAAGGAGCTGGAAACATATTTAGATAAGAAAAAAGTCAGCAATTAAATACGTTTCCAGGCACTTAGATTTGTTTCACTGCTTGTTGATGCAAGCTTTTTATTAATTTTTTCTTTCCAATATTGTTGCCTGTCTTTTATTATGCCATTGTGCGTTTCGCTATCGTAGGTTTGTTGTAAATCTTCCATAAATTTTGAAGATTGGTTGTACAGCGTTTGAATTAATTTATTGTAGTTGTCTGTTGTAAATGTAGCTGCTTTTAATTGCTGCATAAAGTCTATTGCACCCAGGTAGCTGATATTGAAATGTTGTTGCTCGTGTTGTAGTATATACTCATTTTTGCCGTTAGGTTTCATCCATGACATTTGTTTATCGAAACTGCAGTAAACTTTTATATTTAAAATGGCTTTTCCTTCTGCACTTTTAAATCCAGCCTTAAATGCAAATCCCGATGATGTGATTGCAACAGCACTCGAATTGTTATCTGCCTCCCCTGCGAACGCCGCTATGTTTAGTAATTCTCCGGAATTGTAAAATATAAATTTACCCTCAGGGTTTGGAATATTTGCAGTGTAGTCAATATTTACTGTAACAGGCTGGGCCACCGTAGTTGCATGGGTTGCAAGTAGAAATGAAAACAGGAATAAATATTTCATCTAGATTTAATTATCTGCTAAAGCAAGTGTAAAAAATCAAATAAATATAGAACTGCCTCCAAATTATAAATAATTTAACGGACTAAGTATTTTGAACTAAGCTTCTACATAATTCAAATCTTTACCAAATGTTTCCTCGGTAAAGTAAACTGCGGTACAGCTAATAACCATAATAATTATCCCGGTAATCCATCCGGCAGTAAGAAAATCTGTTACATTTTGAAGGCCGTTAAAAAGCAATAACATTAGTGGCAAAGCTCCTCTTACCATGTTAGGCACAGTTGTGGCAGCGGTTGCCCTAAGGTTGGTGCCAAACTGCTCTGCAGCCATGGTTACAAATATGGCCCAAAAACCAGTGGCAAAGCCCAAGGCAGCACAAATAATATACATGCCAGCGGCGGTTCCATTGTGTTGTGTAAAATAGAATATAATGGCAATTGCTGTAAAAATGTAAAAAATATATAGTGCTTTTTTTCTACTCCTCAGCCATTGGCTAACAAAGCCAACCAGCAAATCAGCAACCGATATGCTTACATAAGCAAGCATAGTAGATTTCTTAGGCAGTACCTCTTCCGAGATACCTAATTCTGACGCAAAATTATTGGAGAAGGCAATGAGAATACCGATTACATACCAGGTGGGCAAACCTATCAGGATGGCAAGCATGTATTTTTTAAATCGATGGCGGTTGTTAAAAAACATAAAAAAATTTCCTCTTGCCACCTGCTGTAGCTTAACCTGGTTAAACATACCGCTTTCAAAAACAGAAATGCGTAACAACAACAAACAAAAGCCCAATCCGCCGCCAATAAAATAACATATTCGCCAGCTGAAATTTAGGGAGATAAAATACGCTGCTACAGCACCTGTTAAACCTAACCCTGCTACCAGCGAAGTACTCATACCTCTTTTTTCTTTACTGATTAGTTCTGTAACCAGAGTAATACCAGCCCCCAGTTCGCCTGCCAAGCCTACTCCTGCAACAAAGCGCACCAACGCATACTGGTTGGTAGTTTGTACAAAGCCATTCAAAATATTAGCTAGAGAATACAAAATAATGGAACCAAATAGCACACTCAACCTGCCTTTTTTATCACCCATCACACCCCAGATAATTCCGCCAATTAGCAGCCCGATCATTTGTATGCTAATAATAAATTCGCCCGCTGATTTTATCATCGCCTTATCAAGGCCTAAATCCTTCAGACTATCTACCCTGACAATGTTAAACAACAGCAAATCGTAGATGTCAACAAAATAACCTAAAGCAGCAACTAAAACAGTGATGTTAAAAATAGAATCGGATGACTTTTGCATAAAATAATTATGGCGTGTTAGTCGTTTTTTTTTGGGAGAAAAAAAGTTTAATAATTACTGGAGCTGTGGTAATAAGAACGATGCCAATTACAATGAGCTCTAGATGCTTTTTTAAATCGAAATTAAATTGACTCTCAAATAATTTTTGCAGGTAATGACCCGCAAACAACATGGAGAAAACCCAGGCTATACTACCAACAACATTATAGTACGTAAACTTCTTTTTGTCCATACCTACCACACCTGCTACGATTGGTGCAAATGTGCGAACGATTGGCAGAAATCTTGCCATGATAATAGCGGCGCCTCCATGCTTATCATAAAAGTCTTTTGCCTGAAATAAATATTTCTTCTTAAAAAAGAAAGTATCTTTTCTTTCAAACAGAAAAGGACCACTTTTTCTTCCAAACCAATACCCGATAAAATTACCTACAATACCTGCCAATGAAATGATAACGCTTAATATTAGCAGGTTTACAAAAGTATTGCCAGTATCTACACCCAGCCCGGTTTTTACCAATTCATTGCTGAAAATACCTGTCACAAATAGCAATGAGTCGCCGGGTAAAAAGAATCCAGCAAACAAGCCTGTCTCAGCAAAAATGGCAAACACAATAAACCATAAGCCACCGTTTTCGATATACCATTGCGGTTGCAATAATTGTGTCCAGTGAAAATCTAACAGAATAAAATAATGCATCTTTAAATGTGAGTTTTAAAGGATTAAACAACTATTTTATTGTTCAATCCTTGTTATACTATGTGTAATTTTTTTAAATTTCCCCTTTAAGTGTTAGTATTTTTTTTAACAAAACAACCAATCAGGGTTTCAATAATTTCAGTTGTGATATTGTATGTCAAAGGTGAAAAGTACATTTTGAAAATCATTTTTAATTGGGCAAAATTAAGGATGATGACCGTCTCCCAATTCACCTTCCCATTTGCTTAC
>JANYCA010000148.1 GCA_025360525.1 Chitinophagaceae bacterium
CTGGTACGTATTCATTTAGTAAGTATGTTGGATGTGTACGAACTATTAAAAAATACCAGTAGGGCCTGGGTTAAAGTAAAAACTAAAAAAGCCAGTCAGCCTTCACTTTTTCCAAAGTAAGGTAGGAGGTCTGCTTTTAAATAAATACACATAACATAGCAAAATCAATACTTTCAGACGAAAAAAATTAGATTCCTGATTTTAGTCGGTTGATAGTGAAAAGAAATAAAAAACCCAGCGAATAAACAGCAGGGTTTTTTATTTCTTTTTCTATTAAGTGGCATTAGTGCCTTTCCCTATTATTGTGCTTTTTACGGAAAATTCCACGATTCAAATGTTTCTTGTCGTGGCGAATTTCGCTTCTTTCTTTCCTTGACACATCTCCATCTTTCCGGGCTTCTTTTACGTCCTGTCTTAGGTCTTTTTCATCGTTACGCAAGTTGGTTGCTTCTGCTCTTGTTAGCTCACCACTTTTTATTCCTTGTTTAATACGTTGATTGCTGGTGGGCTTATCGGTTACCACCTGTGCATTTGTGTTGCTGATTGATAAGGCCATGATGAAGGCTGCTGCTACTACGAATTTAATTTTCATGATTTTAGTTTTTTTGATTAATTGCTGTTGTTAAATATTGTAATTTTTTATTCACCGGTTACAATATTACAGACGGGGTACTTGCAAATAAGTTTAATTGCAGGCAACAATTATTTTAAAAAAACTATTGAGATTAGATGTTAAAACTTTTTCGATGGTAGTCACATAATCCTTTTTCCCCGATGGCGTTTCTATGGGTAAGGGTACCATATCCTTTATTTTTTTTCCAGCAGTAATGAGGAAATTGTTGGTGCAGCTGTACCATATAACAATCCCTGTAGGTTTTAGCCAACACACTGGCAGCGGCTATCGAAGCGTATTTTCCATCTCCCTTTACAACGCACTGATGCATGATGTTTTTGTAAGGCTTAAAACGATTGCCATCTATTAATAACATTTCCGGCAAAACAGTTAGCTGATCTATTGCCAGGTGCATTGCTAAAAAAGAAGCCTGTAAAATATTTACCTGGTCAATGGTATGATTGTCGACAGAAGCAACAGCAAACGCAATACTTTCTTTTTCAATAATCGGCCTCAGCAAATCTCTTTGCGCTGCAGTAAGCTTTTTACTGTCATCTAATAAAGGGTGAAAAAAATTTGTTGGCAAAATTACGGCTGCTGCATACACAGGACCGGCATAGCAGCCACGGCCAGCTTCATCTACACCAGCTTCTGTTAAATGCGCATTAAAAAAAGGTAGTAGCATATTCGTTTAACAAATATCATCTAATCCGTGTTATTATAAAGCAATTTTGTTTCATCAAAAATTGCTTTACTAATTTTGCAACCGCTATGGAAAATACGATAAATGAAAAGTCAAAAAGACAGGTAGCCAATTGGTTGTTGCTTGGCGTGGCCATGATTGTGGTGCAGGTTTTACTGGGTGGTATTACCCGGCTTACGGAATCGGGCCTTTCTATAACAGAATGGAAACCTATTACCGGAGCCCTGCCGCCCATGAGCGATATAGCCTGGCAGGCAGAGTTTGATAAATATAAAGGAACCGACCAGTTTAAATATGTACACCAAAGTTTTTCATTAGGCGATTTTAAATTTATATTTTTCTGGGAGTGGTTTCACCGGCTGTGGGCCCGAGTAATGGGCATGGTTTTTTTAATTGGCTTTATCTATTTTTTAGCAACCAAAAAGTTTAGAAAGGAAATGATCGTCCCTATGATAACCCTTTTCTTTTTAGGCGCTATGCAGGGGGCCATTGGTTGGCTGATGGTAAAAAGCGGTCTTGTTCCGGAAAAATATTTTGTAGGTCATATTGAACTTACCACCCATTTAATGGCAGCGTTGTTATTGTTATCGTATACGCTTTGGTTTGCATTAAAACTCAAAGTTCCGGCGCAGCAGTTAATCAGTAATGCCCCGTTGCAAAAGCTATTACTGGTAATAACAGCAGTGCTTTTTTTTCAGCTGATATACGGTGGATTTATGGCCGGTATTAAAGCGGCTGTGGTGGCACCAACCTGGCCAACCATTAACGGTTATTGGATACCAACCTCTATGGGAGAAATGTCTCCTGTAATAAAAAACATTTTGTACAATCCAATCAGTATCCATTTCATACATCGGGGATTGGCTTACCTGCTTTTTATCTTGGTAATTGCCTGGTGGTATCAATCAAAAAAAATTAAAAGCGCCACTTTGTTCAGCAGCCTGCGATCGATTTTAATGGTGCTGATAGCAACACAGGTATTATTGGGAATACTAACTGTATTAAACGCAACCTATGCCAACCGATTGGTTTTGCTGGGTGTTAGTCATCAATTTACAGGGATGTTACTGGTGATAGTTTTTACCGCGTTGTTGTATGTTTTAAGAGGAAAGCCATCACTTGCATAACGGCTAATAAACAACGCTATCTGGCTGATACTATTTTTCTGAATTTTTTCGTTGTACATTTAGATAAACGAAATGAATGGTACAGCTGTTAAAAAATATCTTCTATTCTTTTCCCATACAACTGTTGCTGCTTCATTTTAGAAAGTATCAGGTGCTGTTGATATTCTGGGGGTTATTGGCCAGCACAGTAAACAGTGGATTTTTAAAAAATTATGGGGCCGATTCTTTGTTTTTTGTACCCGAGTACATGGGTAAAGTAAATGCCCTGAGTGCCGCTTTTGTGGGTGTAGCAATGGGTGTTTTTTTTATGAGTTGGAACATCACCACTTTTATTTTACACACTAAAAGGTTTAAATTTTTGGCTGCTACCTCAAAGCCATTCTTAAAATATTGTATTAATAACTCCCTGTTTCCGCTGTTTTTTTTAATTTTTTATTTGGTCAAATCTTTCAACTTCAATTTTAATAAGGAGTTGCTGAGTACGGCTGAGGAGGTTTTATTAATTCTCGGTTTTATGGGCGGACTTTTTTTATTGCTGTCTTTTTCTTTTGCTTTTTTCTTTGGGGCAGACAGGCATATTTTAAAAACAATTGCACCTGTAGTTGCCAACCGGCAACATTTTAAAAAGAATTTTGATCCTTCAAAAAATCCGCAACAGGATGGCTTTGGTATGAAGGTTGGATATTATTTCAGCGTTCTTTTCCGCTTACGCAAAGCCAGGAATGTATCGCACTACAGCGAAGATTTTTTAGATGCTATTTTTAAGCGCCATCATTTTGCAGCCATGATTGGTGTTGTATTGGCATTTGTTTTTTTAGTTACCGCCGGTTTTTTTTTAGATTTTAAATTTTTCCAGGTACCTGCAGCGGTTAGCATCACGATCTTCTTTGCAATAATGGTGGCAGTAATTGGCGCACTTACTTATTTTTTGCAAAGCTGGAGTGTGCTTTTTGTAATAGCGTTATTTGCTGTTGTAAATGTGTTATATGAGCATGAAGTTATTGATCCAAGGAACAAAGCGTACGGGCTTAATTACAATAATAAAGCCGAAAGACCTGCGTATGATAAACAAACCTTACAGCATTTATGCACTAGTTTAAATATTGAAAATGATAAAGGAAATATGCTGGCTATATTAAACAACTGGAAGAGAAAACAGCTTGCAGAGAAACCAACCATTGTTTTTATTAATGTAAGTGGCGGCGGCCTGCGTAGTGCAACCTTTGTAATGAATATGCTGCAACAAATAGACAGTGTAACAAAGGGAAAATTAATGCAGCAAACTTTTTTAATTAGTGGCGCCAGCGGCGGAATGTTATCTGCTACCTATTATCGTGAGTTGTACCGGCGTAAAATGAATGGCGACACTTTGAGGTTGAATAATCCTCAATACATTAATGATATTACACAAGATTTACTGAACCCTGTATTTACCTCAATGGTGAGCAGGGACCTTTTTTCTCCGACACAAAAATTTTCTGTAGGGCCCTATAGTTATATAAAAGACAGGGGTTATGCTTTTGAAGAAAAGCTAAATGAAAATGCCAATAATATATTAGGCAATAGCATTAGTGATTATGCTGCAGATGAAAGGGCAGCTAAACTTCCGTTGATTATTTATAATTCTGTTATTTCAAGAGATGGCCGTAAAATGATGATCAGCACACAGCCGCTTAGTTTTATGATGAAGCCGGTGCTGTTTCAAAAAGATACTGGGTTTAGTCCCGATGCAGTTGATTTTGCAGCCTTGCTGGCAAAGCAAAACCCTCTCAATATGCGGCTGCTTACGGCAATGCGTATGAATGCAACTTTCCCCTACGTATTGCCAAATGTGTGGTTGCCTACCAACCCAATTATTGATGTAATGGACGCTGGCCTCAGGGATAATTTTGGCCAGGAAACTACGCTGCGTTTTATTGATAATTTTAAAGAATGGATTGCGGCCAACACATCGGGAGTGATAGTGTTGCAATTGAGAGACAGGGTTAAAGACAACTGGCAGCAGCCTCTTGAAACTGGTTCAATTACAGATTTAATTTTAAAGCCGGCCACCATGTTGCAGCACAACTGGTATAAGTTGCAGGATTATTTTCAGACGGATCAATACAGTTATCTTTATGATGCCAGTGAAATTACTATGCATCGCCTCACCTTTATGTATGTGCCAGCAAGAGAAGAAAAAACTGCGGCGCTAAATTTTCATTTAACCGCCGCAGAAAAAAAAGATGTGATTAATTCTTTTAACACGGTTTACAACCAGTCAATGTTAAAAGAACTCGTTTCAATTTTAAAGTAGGTTATAAATGAGTTGGTTAAAAAATTTTATCCTGCATTTCGGTAGCATCCTTAATTAAAAGTTCATCAAAAACCATTTCCTTATTTTGTAGCGCCTCCCTTAGTACATCATTAATGGTAACAACGCCCTTAAATTGCGTATCATTAAATACTATAAGATAGCGGGTTTTGTAGCTATTAAGCATTTCCATGCAATGCTCAACAGTATCTTGCATGCCTACAATAGGAAGCGATACACTCATAACTTCTTTTACAGCACAAGTATCGCTATGAAGCCCTTTTAAAATTACATTGCGGCTGTAATCTCTTTCTGAAAATATGCCGGCAAAAACATCGCCCTGCATTACTATCAGGTAGCTTAGGTTTACCGAATTCATTAAATGCAATGCTTCTATTACTTTAGCATCGGCTTGTATAACATTAAAAGCAGGGGGCTTATGTTGTAAAATATTGGCTACTGTGCGCATGTTGAAAAGAATTTACTTGTTGCTAAATTTATAGAAAGTTACGATGTTTTTAATGATTTATTTAATGCACATTTAATATTGACAAGCCTATCATTAAACAATCACAAATATTTTAAAAACAAGTAAAACTGTTTGGGCTTTGATTGATTTTTTATTATAAAATTTTTAGAAGGAAAATACAGTAACGGTAAATTTTTTGGGATGCCAATTTACTTTATGGAGCGATGTTGAAGTAAAACCAACCGAATTTTTTCCGTTCGGGTGGTTATCTTATTTATTCCTGCAGCAACTTAAAAGCCCTTGGTATTACCTGGATGGCAAACTTGGATGCGGTATCAGTAGGGTCTCCATCTATATGCAGTGGTGCATCACCCGTATTGTTTATCAAAAGACGGGAGGTTTGAAAATACAATACATCCTTTTTATGAAATGAGCCATCATTGTACTCAGCTATTTCACCGTTTTTTATTTGTTTCAAAATTGCCCAAAGTAATTTGATCTTGCTCATTTTTTTTACAATCACAATATCAAGCAACCCATCGCTTAGGTTTGCTTTTGGGGCAATGGTAAACTGGTTGCCAAATTGGTTGCTATTGGCAATGCTTATAAAATAGGCTTCTACCGAAAATCGCTGGTTTTTATTAATTATTTCAAAAAGGTATGGTTTGGCTGAAAAAAAATTGCGGATAGTTTGTTTAATGTAGGTTGATAACCCCCTGTTTTTTTGACGTGCAAAATCATGAGCAACCTGGGCGTCAAAGCCAAGACCGCAAAGCATACAGCTAAAGGTGGAGTTAATAAAAAAAGCGTCCACAAAGGAAGGTTTACCTTTAAAAATAATATCAAGCGCTTTATTAATATCCCGGGGAATTTTAGCGGCCAAAGCCAATCCGTTGCCAGAGCCCATGGGAATGATGCCAATATTTATGACTTCATCAATTAAAGTTCCAGCTATTTGGCTAACAGTACCATCGCCCCCGCAAATCACTACATCTGTAATTCGTTCATGTGCTATTTTATCTTTCAAAAAACGATAATCCCCTTCTGCATTAGTTGACAAAATCTGAAAAGCGAAGAATTGTTTCCTGGTTCGTTCCTCAATTATTTCAACCAATTGTTTTTTTCCTTTCGTTCCGGAAATTGGGTTAATAAAATAGATAATATTACGATGCATTAACAAATGGGCTTTAGGGTAGTTGGTATGTTTAGACTAATTAGTTTCTTAAACATACTTTATTAGTTTTTATTGTAACGTGGGCTATCATCATAAGAAAAATGTGTAATATTACTTGTTTTTTTGAACAGACATAGTAATATTACGGTCTGGTTGGTATTTACCTTTTTAAACAACTTTGTTACCAGCGAATTAATGCACTCGCCCATGTAAAGCCACTGCCAAATGCTGCAAGGCACACAAGATCGCCTTCTTTTATTTTACCCATTTGCCAGGCTTCGCACAAGGCTATAGGAATGGATGCCGCCGTTGTATTACCATATTGCTGAATATTATTGTAAACCTGGTCGTTTCTTAATTGTAGTTTTTGCTGTACAAACTGTGCTATCCGCAGGTTTGCCTGGTGGGGAATCAATAAATTAAGATCAGCATGTGTAAAACCACTTGCCTGCAAAGCCTCCATAATCACTTCCGGAAATTTTACGATTGCTTTTTTGAATACAGCTGGTCCATCCATAAACGGAAAATTCTGATCATGGTCAATCATATCCTTGCTCATAAACATCTGGCCAATTTCCGCTTCATCAAAATCGGCAACTTTATTTGTAGTCCAGTGATTGGCATGTGTACCGGGATTATACATAGCCAATATTTCTGCACTTTCACCATCACTGTGTAAATGTGTATTCAGTATGCCCTGCCCTTCCTGTGTTGTTGGCTGTAAAACAACAGCCCCGGCACCATCTCCAAAAATGACCGAAACATTTCTACCCCTTGTTGTAAAATCCAAACCGAAAGAATGTTTTTCACTCCCAACAACTAAAATATTTTTATACATACCGGTTTTTATAAACTGGTCTGCTACGGACAAAGCATACACAAAGCCGCTGCACTGGTTACGGATATCCAATGCGCCAATCTCTTTCATTTTCATAGCACGCTGTACCAATACACCGCAACCGGGAAAATAATAATCGGGACTTAAGGTTGCAAAAATGATAAAATCAATGTCTTGTGGAGTGATGCCCGCTCTTTCAATGGCAATCGTTGCTGCCTCTACTGCCATTGTAGTAGTGGTTTCGTTGGTGCGATGTGCATAACGACGCTCCTTTATACCCGTACGCTCCTCTATCCATTCATCAGAAGTTTCCATATACTTTTTAAGATCGTTATTGGTAACTATGTGCTCGGGCACATACATCCCGATACCGGCAATTTTACTCTGTGGCATACAGCAATCAATTTAAATGAATGGGCAAAGTACGACTTTGCTAAACAATGGCAACGAAACTGGTAACTGGGCTACACAACTAAAAACTGCTGTGAGATTACAACAGCAGCTTAGCTTTAAAATTAATGCAATAAAAAATTTATATTTCTTTCGCCGGTGCATTTAACGTTTTCCAAAGCAGGTCTTTTAAATCCTGCAGGCCCTGGCCGGTGATAGAAGAAATAAAAACATGCGGAATATTGGCGGGTAATTCTTTGGCAATGGCAGTTCTTAATTCATCATCCAGCATATCATTTTTACTGACGGCTATCACAAAATCTTTCTGAAGCATCTCGGGGTTGTACTGCTCCAGTTCGTTTACAAGTATTTCAAATTCTTTCTTGTGGTCTGCACAATCGGCTGGGATTAAAAACAACAGAATAGAGTTGCGTTCTATATGCCTTAAAAAACGATGACCAAGCCCCTTACCCTCTGCAGCACCC
The DNA here is from genome assembly GCA_025360525.1 of Chitinophagaceae bacterium. GTDB lineage: Bacteria > Bacteroidota > Bacteroidia > Chitinophagales > Chitinophagaceae > Ferruginibacter. Next base: position 8,093 of record JANYCA010000148.1, read on the forward strand.
TCGATAATACCGGGCAAATCTGCAATACAGAAACTTTTTCCGTCTCTGTATTCTACCATGCCTAACTGAGGTATTAAAGTGGTAAAAGCATAATCTGCAATTTTAGGTTTAGCAGCAGTAAGTACGGAAAGCAAGGTAGATTTACCAGCGTTGGGGAAACCAACCAAGCCAACATCTGCCAGTACTTTAAGTTCTAAGTATTTCCATCCTTCTGTGCCGGCTTCGCCCGGTTGGGCATATTCGGGAGCCTGGTTGGTAGCAGTTTTAAAATTACTGTTACCCAATCCACCACGGCCACCTTTTACCCATATTACTTCCTGACCATCTTCTAAAATCTCTACTTCTTTTAAACCGGTAATTTCATCCTTAGCAATGGTGCCAAGTGGTACTTCAATGATGATGTCTTCACCACTTCTACCGGAAGAATTATTTTTGTTGCCAGATTCCCCATCTTCTGCCAAAACATTTTTGTAATACCTTAAATGGAGCAATGTCCAAAGTTGTGAACTTCCTCTTAATATGATATGGGCACCCCTGCCGCCATCTCCTCCATCGGGCCCAGCCATTGCATTGTATTTGGTACGCATAAAATGTTTGCTTCCTGCGCCTCCATGGCCACTACGGCAAAATATCCGGATATAATCTATAAAGTTTGTTTTTTCCATTAGCCCGCAAAGGTAAATAGTTTGTCGTTGGGGCGGCGTTGAATTCTACAAATGCATTACGGATCAGCTTGTTAGCTATTTTAAATTTATGCAAATTGCCAATAGTCATCGAATAAATTGAAATACAATATTGCGTCAGGGCTGATGGATTTATTAATACGGGTGTGATTTTATTTAAAAACTGAGTAATTAATTCAAAGCCGATTATTTAAGTAAGAAGGAATAATGTTGGGTTAAAAATAGCCAGCTTTATATTTTATCAGTGTAATGGCGAGGGCGGAAAATAAGGGTTTAATCCAGTTAATATATTGCTATAAAATTATTGAAGTGCCATCTTTATTTTTATCATCGCTTCCAACTAGGCAACAGGTATTGGCCGAATGAATAAAAAAATTATATTGCCCCTTATACTGTTGTATCTGCTGAATAATATCTTTAAAAGATAAAGGCGGATTGCATAGGATAATTGCTTTGCCTGTTGAAGTGACCATTTCTAATGAATCAATTTTTTCAATTTTCCCAAATAATTGTGCCGTTCTTTCATGAATTACCTTAAAAGTTTCAGCATCGCTAATTACAAAAGCCTTGGCCGGTATAATTGTTTTTTCATTTTTATTAACCGATTTTTTAAAAGGGTTTTTTATTCGGATCGCAATACTTTTTATTGCAATTACCGCCTGTATTACTAAAGCATATGCATTGCAGATAAATACCCCATTGTGTTTTTTCACAAACAAAACCATTGCGCCGTAAAATGTGTGGAGGTACTGAAGCGTTTCTTTTTTGGTACTTTCTCCTTTAAAGTGCAGGATGGTGCTTTCAGCAAAATAATAATTTAGATAGCCTGCTTTTTGTATGCGATAGCTTAGGTCAATATCTTCTGCATACATAAAGAATGTTTCATCAAATCCCCCAAATTTGTCAAGCACTTTTTTATCAACCATCATAAATGCCCCCGATAAAACTGCTACTTCGTGGTTTTTATTTTCGGGTAAATGCCCCAGGTAATAGTTGGCAAAAAATTTAGAGGTAGGAAATAAAGCAGTTAAACCCGAAAGTTTGCAGAAAGACGTAAATAGCGAAGGAAAGCCTCTTTTGCTTTCTTTTAAAAACCGGCCACTGCCGTCTATCATTCTAATTCCCACTGCTCCGGCTTTATCTTTTGACCGAAAGAAACCCAGGCATTGATCTAAACAATCTTCCGGCAAAATGGTATCGGGATTTAAAAATAAAATAGTTGATCCGCTAGCTGCAGTAAGCCCGATATTATTGGCTTTGGCGAAACCGAAATTTTGCTGCAACCAGATAAATTGTACATCCTTAAAACGGTTATTGAAAAAAAGTTTGCTGCCATCTGTAGAGTTATTATCAACAACAATAATCTCCGTCCGAATGTTTTTACATGCAGCAATTACCGAAATAATACATTGCTCTAAAAAACATTGAACATTATAATTTACTATGATGATGGACAGCTGCAATTAAAATCATTTAGTGATGGTTGATAGATACGTTAAATAGACTGCAGCGCTTCCCAATATTCTGCAGCCCTCCTTGTATGAGGCACAACTATGGTACCCCCCACCATATTGGCTACTGCAAATACTTCGTACAATTGCTCGGTGGGTACACCTGCTTCATGTGCCTTGCCTAAGTGATATTTAATGTAATCGTCACAACGCAGTACCATACTGGCAACCAGGCCAAGCAGTTCTTTTGTTGTTACATCCAATGCACCTGCTACATAGGTATTGGTATCCAGGTTCCACAAACGTTTTATCACCAGGTTGTCTTTACCTAAAATTACCTCATTCATTTTGGTGCGGTATTCGTTGAATTCATTTACAAGTTGCGACATAAAATGTTTTTTTAAAGATAAAGATAGTATTCTGCCTAAACCTAAAAAGTCAAAATATACTGCTCACCTCAAGAATGTTTTTGGGCTTTTCCTATTCTATAATCTACCCCATTAAAGAGACCATTTTTTGAAAAAGGTTGAATTCTAAAACGTTTATAGTTGATCTCGTTTCTTTTAATGAACTTGCAGATAAAATATAATTACCATGTTTTTAATCATATTCGGACTGCTGATTTTGATAGTAATTACAGTAGTTGCAAAAAATAATTTCGCAGTAGCAAAATATGCCGGTACGGGCCGATTGATCGGTATATTTTTTATTTTAGCCGGCATCTCAACAGCTTGTATCAAACAGATAGATGCCGGAGAAGTAGGAGTAAAAGTGTTATTTGGTAGCGTACAAAATGAAGTGCTCCCGAGTGGGCTACATTTTATCAATCCATTGCTGGATGTAAAAAAGCTAGACATAAAGACACAGAATTATACCATGAGCGGTGTAAATGATGAGGGCAATAAATCAGGAGATGATGCCATCCGGGTATTAACAAGCGATGGGCTTGAAGTAACCATTGATCTAACTGTATTGTACAGGTTGGTAGCCGCAGATGCACCCCGGTTACTTAGAGAAACGGGGGATGATTTCAGGGATAAAATTGTACGTCCTATTACCCGCACTAAAATACGGGACAACGCTGTTTATTACCAGGCGGTAGATCTATTTGGTAATAAGAGAGACGAATTTCAACAACGTATTTATAAAAGTATTGAAGATGATTTTAAGAAAAGGGGCTTGATGCTTGAACAGCTGTTGGTAAGAAATATTACCTTACCCAACTCGGTAAAGGCTTCTATCGAATCGAAGATAAACGCCGAACAGGATGCTAAAAAAATGGAGTTTGTTTTGTTGAAAGAAAAGCAGGAAGCGGAAAGAAAAAGAGTTGAAGCACAAGGTATAGCAGATTACCAACGAATTATTAATACTGGCCTAACCGACCAACAGTTACAATACGAGCAAATAAAAGCGATGAAAGAACTGGCATTGAGTCAGAATGCCAAAGTAATTGTGATGGGTAAGGGAAATACACCGCTGATTATTGATGGAAAACAATAGGTATTTCGTCAATTCTCGTACCTATTTCGACATTTGCATTGTAAATCGAGGTTAATAGTACATGATGCAAGATGATGTTACATGACCCATGGTTTTAGAACAAAAAAACACGCCATCTCCTTGTTATTGGCAATATTTTGGAGAGAAACATTGAAAACTACAGTATATGGAATTGGTAATTGTAAAAACCTTCGACAATTATTTTTCAGCAAATATTATCTTAACAAGGTTACAGGCTTCGGGCATTGTTTGTTTTTTAAGAGATGAAAATACAGTTACCATCGACCCCATATTAACTAATGCAATTGGTGGTATTAAGCTCGTAGTAAGAAGAGAAGACGAGTCTGCAACGATTAAATTACTAAGAGCTTTTCAAATTAACTACCTGCTTTCTGCTACTTGTTCCGAATGTGGTAGCAATTGTTTTAGCCATGTAGCAAAGCCGGGTGCTGTTAATTATCTTACAGCAATCATTACGTGGATTTTTTCGAGCTATGCCGTAGCGCCTGTTTACGTGTACCAATGTGGTAATTGCAATTATGAGTGTGAAAATTTACCAGATGCAGGGGAAAAAGTAAATGAGGAGAATATGGAAGACTTAAGAAAAGAATGAGCATAAAAAAGGCACTAAAAAAAGTGCCTAATTAATATTTTAATGGAAGAATGTGTGAAATTAATTTTTGCAATTCAAAAACACAAATGGCTTTAAGACTTGGGTACGAATGGTATTTCTAACTATTAAAACTTTATTTATAACCTTGTATTTATTAAGATCTATAACCTCATGAGCTGCCGCAAGGTTTTCCATACGTTCTACACTAAATAGTAACTCATGTAACAACTCTACCTGTTGTTCAATAGCTTGTGGACTCATAAGTTCCTGATTGAACATCACAAGCAAATCCCGGTTTAAATTGTTCATTTTTAATAAATGGTTTTTTCAATTTTACATAATCCTAATAACCAACTAATCCCCTTTTATTGGGACAACCACATTGGCCTTTCTTGGAAGAACTGCATCCTGTGGTTACAATTGTTATCAGTAAAAATAGTAGTAAGGATATTTTATAGACTCGTTGCATAACTATGAATTGTCAAAATAAACTAATTTCATTGAATAATATTGCATTTTTGTAAGGATTTTTTTAAAAATTGTACATTTGTTAAAAAAAAAGACCATTCTAATTGCTCCACTTGACTGGGGATTGGGCCATGTTACACGGTGTATCCCTATTATAACGAAGCTTCAGGAACTTAATTGTAACGTAATTATTGCTGCAGAGGGACCGGCCCAACTAATTATTTATCAAGCGTTTCCATCTATTATTTGCCTGCCACTGCAAGGCTACCACGTTAAATACAGCAAAAAAAAAACGTTATTTGCTGTTAAAATCCTCCTCCAGATTCCTAAAATAATAAGTGTTATTTATAAAGAACACCGTTGGTTAAAAAAAGTTGTTGAAAATTACGCTGTGGACGCAATCATTTCCGATAACAGGTTTGGACTATACCATCAGTCGGTGCCTTGTGTTTACATTACCCACCAATTGGCAATACAAACTGGTAATTCAATAGGCGATAAGCTGGCGCAAATGACTCACCTCTATTTTATAAAAAAATACACGAAATGCTGGGTGCCGGATTTTGAAGGCAAAGACAATGTTGCCGGTAAGTTATCGCATCCTAAGCTTGTGCCTTCAAATACAACTTATATAGGTTGCTTATCCCGGTTTCAAACAATTCCTTCTATAAATAAAACTTATGACCTGGTGATTGTTATTTCCGGGCCGGAACCGCAACGAACTATTTTTGAAAATATGTTACTGGATCAGCTTAATATTTTTACTGGTAAAGTATTAATTGTACGGGGCCTCCCTGGCAGGAAGATGGACATGCCTTCGTTAAATATAAAAAACCACGAGGTACATGCGCATCTTTCAACCCTGGAGCTAAACCAGGTAATTCAACAGGCACAAATAGTTATTTGCAGAAGTGGGTATACCACAGTTATGGATTTAATTAAGTTACGACAAAAAGCTATACTGGTGCCAACTCCGGGACAAACGGAACAGGAATACCTGGCAAGCTATTTATTTGAAAAGGAAATATATTATTCGGTGCCACAGCATAAATTTGATTTGCAGAAAGCATTGGCGGCAATAGGCAGCTTTCCCTTTCATTTTCCATTATTTAATATGGAGCAGTATAAAAAGACTATAGAGCATTTTGTAAGTAATTTATAAACACATTATTTTTCACACAAAAGTTTAAATTGAATATAAAGTTACAGGCACACCTTGGTTTATTATGCACCAATCTTTTTTTTGCCATCAATCTTAGTGCTGTAAAATATCTTACTACTAATCATTTTATGGAGCCCTTTGGAATGAACCTGATTAGGGTGGGTATTAGCACAGTTTTATTTTGGGCAATATATTTAGTTAAGCCGCCGGAAAAAAAAATTCAGGGAGAAGATATTCCACGTTTTATTTGCTGTGCACTTACTGGCATTGCTATAAATCAAATGCTGTTTTTAAAGGGACTATCGTTAAGTTATTCCATCCATGCAGCTTTACTAATGCTAACAACGCCTATCTTAATTACGTTTATTGCAGCATGGCTGTTAAAAGAAATGATTAATTGGTATAAAATTGTTGGATTAGGTTTGGGTGTTTGCGGGGCAGTTATTCTAATAACTGCAAGGCAACAAACGGGTAATGGGAGCCAGGTATTTTTAGGAGATATGCTGATTCTTATCAATGCAGTTGCTTACACTATTTACTTCGTTATTGTAAAGCCATTAATGCTGAAATATAATCCTGTACAGGTTATCCGCTGGATATTTACCTATGGGTTTTTCATGGTGCTGCCTTTTGGCTACACTGAATTCGCTGCAATCAATTGGGTAACTTTTGGCGCAATAGAAATCTTGTGTATTAGCCTAATTGTTTTCGGGGGGTACTTTTCTAGCCTACCTTTTTAATGCAAATGGCATTAAAATACTCGGCGCATCGGTAGCTGGTACTTACATCTACCTGCAGCCTGTATTTGCTACAGTAATTGCAATGATTTTCTTGAAAGAAGAACTGGAAGGATATAAGATAATGGCAGCTATTGCTATTTTTTCCGGCGTCTATTTATGTAATCGGAAAACAACCTCGGCTGGTACAAAACACAGTTAGGTATAGCCCTCATTAGGTGTTTTTAGGAAAATCAAAAAACAGGAATTCTTTTTTTGACTTTGTGAAATCAGCCCAGTTACTGGTAAGCACTTTTATCGCAAAAATGCTACAGGTAGGCATGTTGTCGATTTTGGTATTATCTGTCAGCAGGTTGGCAAATTCAGTAATGCCGGGGTTATGAGAAAATATTGCAACCGTATTGGCCGAATTATCGAGGGATAAAATTACCTCAAAAAATATTGCTGCATCAGCATGATAAAGCTTGCTAATTAAATGGATGGACTCGGATGGATGCTGTAATTCAGCGCAAAAGAGCTCCGCTGTTTTTTTTGCCCGTTTTGCAGGACTGGATACAAAGGCATCAATCTTGATGTTTCTTTTTTTAAGCTTTGCTGCCATTTCCGGGGCATCTTTTTTCCCCCTTTCATTTAACGGCCTTTCAAAATCTGTGAGTGTGGCACTATCCCAACTGCTTTTTGCATGGCGGATGATGAGAAGCGTTTTAAACCCGTCCTTGTCTGCAAGCGGGTCTCTATTTAAATCGTCAGTTGCATTTTTCATATCTCTAAATTTAGCATAGTAAAAATTTCATACAACGATATCAGACTTACTTTAACTCCTTTCAGCCAACCGGGATGGAGGTTAATATCCCCTTACATTTTTTCCTTCCATATAGTTCATAAACGCTTTGTTGCAAACCCTGTTACCCCCAGGCGTAGGATAGTTTCCGGTAAAATACCAATCGCCGGTATTAGTTGGGCAGGCAAGATGCAATGTATCAATGGTTTGATAAATAACATCCACAGGAATATCTATTTCTTTTGGTGTAATAAGTTGTGCTATTTTATTTGACATTTGCTCTAAAGTAAATGGCTTATAAACCTTCCGTACTACATTTTCGGTGTGGAGTTGATTATTAAATTCCAGTTCTTTGCACCTATTAAAAAGTTCCTCCAGTAAATTCGCCTGGCCAGTTTCCTTAAGGAGTTCCATGGCAGCTTTAAAGGCAATAAAGTCGCCCAACTTACTCATATCAATACCATAGCAATCCGGATACCGAATTTGGGGCGCAGATGAAACAACTATTATACGCTTAGGTTTTAAACGGGCCAGCATCCTAATGATACTCTCCTTTAAAGTGGTACCCCTTACAATAGAATCATCAATTACCACCAGGGTATCTATGTGATCTCTTACTGTGCCATAGGTAATATCATAAACGTGCTGCACCATTTCGTTTCGGCTGGCATCTGCCGTTATAAAAGTGCGTAGTTTAACATCTTTGATAGCTATTTTTTCAATCCTTACTTTACGGCTAACCATTTCGGTTAATTTAGCCTCATCATAATCTTTACCCCAGCTTAATATTTTTTCAATTTTAACTTTTGTCAAATAATCCTCGGCACCTTTCAACAAACCATAGAAGGCTGTTTCTGCCGTATTGGGGATAAAAGAAAAAATGGTATTTTTAAGATCGTAGTTAATCGCTTTTAAAACCGGTTGGCTGAGATAATAACCCAATGCATTTCTTTCTTTATAAATTTTTTCATCGCTTCCGCGGCTAAAGTAAATGCGCTCAAAACTACATGCCCGCCTTTCCTTTGGTTCTACAATCTGTTCAATTTGATAATTTCCATGGGCATCAGTAATTAAAGCACAGCCGGGCATAAGTTCCTGTACTTCGTTCTCCCCAACATTGAAAGCAGTTCTAATTGCTGCTCTTTCGCTTGCTGCCACTATTACATCATCATTTACATAGTAATAAGATGGCCTTATACCATGTGCATCTCTAACAACAAACGAAGAACCATTGCCTACAAGCCCGCAGAAATTAAAACCACCGTCAAAAAGTGGTACCGCCTTCTTTAATACTTTTTTAATATCTAGCGCCCCGGGAAATGCTTCATCTGCTTTTACAAGAAAATGATGTAACACTTCCATCATCGCAGCAAGATCACTTTGCTTTTGAAAAACCCCGGGATCAACATTTATCAAACCAAATAATTCCTCTGTATTTACCAGGTTAAAGTTTCCTGCCAATGCAAGGTTTCTTGAAGGGATGATATCTCTTTTTATAAACGGGTGGCAAAATTCCACATTGTTTTTCCCTTGGGTACCATAGCGTAAATGCCCTAATAGCAGTTCGCCCACGTAATTTACATGCCCCTTCATTAGCCCGGGATGGTTTTTAATATCAGGCTGGTATTTTTCTATTTCTGTTATTTCTTTTTCTATCTGGAAAAATAAATCGGCAATTGGTTGGTTGGCGCTGCTACGCAGGCGATGCAGGAAAGGGTACCCCGGTTCAACATTAAGTTTTACTGTTGCAATACCAGCGCCATCCTGGCCCCGGTTGTGCTGTTTTTCCATCAATAGGTAAAGCTTGTTTAACCCAAATAATACCGAACCGTATTGCTGTTGGTAATAACTAAATGGCTTTCGGAGCCGAATGAAAGCAAGGCCACATTCGTGTTTTATATCGTCGCTCATGATTTGTTATGAGCTGCAAAGTTAACAGTTTGCCGCACAAAAAATCCCGGTGAATATCACCAGGATTTGTTAATAAAGCATTCTCAATAATTTATAAGCCACTAATACAAAGCCCAATTTGGTATGGACGTATTGAAGGACCGGCAACATCTTTTATAAGGGCTGTAATTTGATAATTTGCAACTAATGAAAAATGCCCAAGGCCAACTCTTGCAGTAGCAACAATACGTGAACTATTAAAAAATGTGTTTTCTTTTTCTTTTAATTTGTATGAATTTATGGTTGCGCCGGATTTGTTTTGCAAGGTCTTTCCCTTTGTGTGTGCATCTAATAACAAGCCTATTTTGGCTCCAATCGCAACTTTAAGGCTTTTATCTTCTTTTTCCGGATTAAACACATACCTCAGTTCAACTGGTACTTCAACAAAAGTAGTTACCAGTTTGTATTTTTTAAAATGATCCAATGTGTCCAGGTTCCTGAAAGGAAGTTTAGTAACATTGGATTTTATATCTACAGAAGTTTTTTTAAAAAAAATATTACTGGCATTTATTCCCAAACCAAAAGCAATGCTCCAGCGGGGATCAGATTTGAATGGCTTATCAAGCATAAACGAAATACCTGCCCCCCTGCTCAATCCACCCATTCTGTTTTTGATACTATCAGGAGCTCCACCCCATGAATCAACGGTAAATTGCACCATTAAGTGGTCTCCAGATCTATCTAGTTTCTTTTTTTTCCAGTCTGGATTGGTTTGAGAAAAAGCCATTGTAAATAAACAAAAACCTAATACTGATGCAACTATTTTCTTCATAAGTTAATCTTGAAAGATAAAAATACTGGTGTGCAGGGTTAAAGAAAGGTTAAATAGAATTATAAAAATTTGCCCGAGCTATTTCGGGCAAATTTTTACTTTTTTATGTGGGCCCACCTGGGCTCGAACCAGGGACCACCTGATTATGAGTCAGGTGCTCTAACCAACTGAGCTATAGGCCCTGTTATATTTTTATATAACGGTTGGCAAAAGTAAGTAAAAACGGGTATTCAACAAATCATCCGGTAAAAACAATTTACACAATCATGATTTAGTCTATTTGTTAAACAATAATTAAAAGTATTTTTGATTTACTTAAATTGCAAGTATTACCGCTTTATATAAACGATTTGCCATTATGATAAGTTTGCATGAGAGTAAAGTATTGCAAATTAAAATTAGCCAGCACGGCGACCAGCAGGCCTTTGGGCAAATGTATGTAGCTTACTTGCCACTTCTGCTAAAGTTTGCCCATTCTATTATTAAAAACCAGGAGCTTTCAGAAGAAATTGTGTCGGATGTATTTATTAAAATCTGGCAAAACCGCCATGACATTGCCAAAATTGAAAACTTTAAGTTGTACTTGTATATTAGTACTAAAAACACAGCCCTCAATTATTTATCCCGTCATTTTAGAAAGGAGACTGTATCCTTGGAAGAAATGTCTTTAAATATATTAATAGGTGCATACAATCCGGAACAATTACTGATTACCTCTGAGGCGGTTAAAAAAATAAATTACGAAATTCAAAAATTACCTGCCCGATGTAAATTAATTTTTAAGCTTGTGAAGGAAGATGGACTTAGGTACAATGACATTGCTGAACTGTTGAATATATCCGTTAAAACAATTGATAGCCAAATGGCCATTGCCCTTAAAAAAATAAGCAGCGCTATAAATTTTGATCTTAAGAAAAGGCAACATTGACTATTACGCCACCGGCTAAAATAATTGTTTTGTTCTTTAGTAGATTTAACAAGTTTTTGTGTTCTTATTGGATTACATAAACAATGGAACCTATAAATCCTTTACATACATGGGTATTAATGGCCCGCAAATTATCTGGGGAAGCTTCGGATGATGAACTCATTGAGCTCGACCAGCTTTTGCGGAAAGATCAGCAAGCTAATTATTCAAAAGAGATACTACATGATTTATGGGAAAGTCGCCCGGTAGTTGATAGACAGTATGCAGAAAATAAGTATAAAGAGTTGGTTTTGCAAATTAAAAATATGGGTTTAGATAATGGACAATTTGCTCAGGAAGATCATTATATCAATGTAAGCGCAAAGGAAACCACTAAAAAAAACCGGAAAACATGGTGTTACATAATAGGCGGGTTTTTTGTAAGCGCTGGTATTACAGCAATTATTTTTTTTAATAGTAACAATGTCGCCAGAAAGGAAACCACCGAACAGTTTGCTAAAAATGAAATAAGTACGAGAAAGGGATCCAGGACAAACCTGGTTCTTCCGGACGGCACAAAAGTTTGGTTAAACGCCAGTAGTAAATTAGAATATACGAAAGATTACGGTAACAAAATACGAGAAGTAACTTTAAGTGGAGAAGCCTATTTTGATGTGGTAAAGAACGCTGAAAAGCCATTCATAATTCACACCAATAAAATGGATATTAAAGTACTGGGTACAGTTTTTAATGTAAAATGTTATCCTGGAGAAAAAACTGCAGAAACAAGTCTGGTAAGAGGAAGTGTTGAGGTTACCATGAAGGATCGCCAGGAAAAAATTATGCTGAAACCAAATGAAAAATTAATTATCAATAACGAAGAAATTAAGCAGGATAAAAAAAATGTGCCTGCCATACAAGTACAGGCAGTAGCACAAAAACCAATTATTTTACTAAGCCACCTTACTCTTTTACCAAAAGACAATACAGTTATTGAAACAGCCTGGGTAAGAAACAGGCTAAGTTTTGTAAGCGAAACATTTGAAGATGTTGCTTTAAAAATGGAGCGTTGGTACAGTGTAAACATCGTATTTGCTGATGGGCCTTTAAAAAAAGCATTTTTAACCGGAAGCTTTGAGAAGGAAACAATAACAGAAGCATTAAATGCATTGGAGCTAACAACCGGGTTTTCTTACAGCATGAAAAACAACAACGTTATTATCTATAAAAATAATGCAATTAAAAAATGAAAAAAATAAATACTTATAATACTTCTTAAGGGGCGTAAAAAACTAAAAGAGGGAAATGTGTAAGCAATTCTCAGGACAGAATTAAAAAAAGAAAATAAAACATGCTGAACAAAAAACTTCATTGTTCCCATTTTTTCATCTACCAAAACACAAAAAAATGAAAAAAACCCAACGAGCGCTTACTTTTAAGAATCGAAGCATTTACAAATTGTTACTGCTTATGAAATTTATCATCGCCTTATTACTGGTTGCCACCATGCAGGTGTCGGCAAAAACTTATTCGCAGGAGAGGATAACTCTTAAACTGGAATCTGTCGAACTTAAAATGGCCCTAAGGCAAATTGAGAAAAAAACCATTTTTCATTTTTTATACAATGATGATGTTGTTACATCCGGTCAAAAAATTGACGTTAACGCCAACAATTCATTGGTAACAGATGTACTTGATAATATGCTGAAAGCTACTTCGCTTACTTACAAGGTACTCAACAATAACCTGGTTGTAATTACTCAGAAGAATTTTGTATTTCAGGAAGTAAAAGTGTCGGGCAGGGTTACTAATTCCGGAGGTGAACCTATACCGGGAGTAACAGTAAAAATAAAAGGCTCTGCAGTGGGCACATCCACAGATGGTGCAGGGTATTATACGATATCTGTACCAGATGATGCCACACTTGTATTTTCGTCCGTGAGTTATTCACCAGCCGAAATGAAAGTACTTGGCCGCACCGAAATAAATGTAGTACTACAAACCTCTACCAAAATAATAGATGAAGTAGTAGTTATTGGATATGGAACAGCAAGCAAAAGAGATTTGACAGGTTCTATAACTAAAGTATCTGGCAAAGAAATAGCAGATAAACCCAATACAAATCCGATAGCTTCATTGCAAGGAAAAGTAGCCGGATTATCTATTGTAAATAACGGCACTCCCGGTGCTGCTCCAGACATTCGGATTAGGGGTACGGTAAGCATTGGACAGGTGCATCCGTTGTATGTAGTAGACGGAATTTTTAACGATAATATTGATTATATAAATCCAAATGACATTGAGTCTATTGAAGTTTTAAAAGATCCTTCCTCATTGGCAATATTTGGTATTAAAGGCGCCACAGGCGTTATTGCAATAACTACCAAGAAAGCTAAAGCTGGCCAGGTAGTTATTAATTTTAATTCAAGCTATGGCACTAAAAAATTAGTGGATAAAATAAAACTGGCAAATGCAGAACAGTTTAAGACGTTATTTGATGAGGAAAATGCTAATAATGGTGTTGCAACCCCGGATTACTCGGCGATAAATGCAAATACAGACTGGATAGATGCGGTAACCAGAACCGGTAAATTCAATAATAATAACCTTAGTATTTCGAGCAGTACTGAAAAAAACAGGTTCACCTTTGGATTGGGTTATTTAACTGATGAAGGGATAATAAAACACGAAAAGTTAGAAAAAATGCTATTTTCTTTTAGCGATGAGTTAAAGATTAGCAACGCAATAAAGCTTGGGTTTAACTTTAATGCTTCCCGACAAAATAATCCCTACGGAGCAGGCGGGGTTTTAGATAATGCAAGAAAAACAATGCCGCAGGTATCTGCAGATACCAAAAATTTTAGAGTAGCAAATCCTTATGGAGGAGATAGTATTAATGCCAATATTTATTCTGACGTAGACCGGGCACTTCAAAATTCTGGTGTTGTAAATCCTTTATTAGAACTGGAAAATACCTGGAATAAACGGGTAAGTATTGAGTACAGAACTGTAGGAAGTGTATATGCAGAAGTTAATTTTCTTAAATATTTTACTTTTAAGTCTACTTTCTATGCTGATGTAAGCAACGTAAATAGCAGGCAATACAATCCTTTATATTATGCATATGATCCTTTAAGTAACAGCCCAGTTTTATATGGACAAAAAACGCAGTTGGCAGAGTATGACGATAGCTATAAAAAATTCCAGCAGGATCATATTCTTACATTCCGGAAAAAATTCGGAGATCATAACCTTAGTGCTATAACGGGTTTTACAACTTATAATTTTGGTCATTTTGGAAGATCAGCCATTGCAAAACCATTTTCAGTTGGCAATGCATTACCTATACCTGATGACAAAAGGTTTTGGTATATAAACAGTCAGTTTAATGACGCTTCCCAAACTTTCGCTTCGTCTTCGCAAAACGAATATGCAACTGTAGGTACATTGGCAAGAATTTTATATAATTATAAAGGCAAGTATTTTCTCAATGCCTCTTTCCGGGATGATGCATCTTCTCAAATACCAACCAAAAATCGTCATCAAAAATTCTGGGCAGTTGGTGCAGCGTGGGATATGAGTAAAGAATCATTTATGCAGGGAATTCCGGCGATAGACTTTCTTAAAATAAAGGGCTCTGTTGGGGTATTAGGTAATCAATCTTCTTCATTTTTAGATGGCACACCTATTAATTATCCTTTTTACCCAGAGCTCAATACAGGCGTTGTAGCGGTTTTTGGCACTACAGCATATGCTGCAGCTCAGAACAGGTGGCAACCTAATCCTGACTTAAAATGGGAAACTGTAAATGCCCAGGAAGTAGGGATTGAATTAAATGCGTTTAAAAACAAGCTACATTTTGAAGCAAATTATTTTAATAAGACTACAAATGATTTAATGACCTATGTTGATCGAAGTACTCAAGGATTAGATGCTCTTTTAGAAAATGGGGGCAGTATAAGAAACTGGGGTGAAGAATTTACAG
Source organism: Chitinophagaceae bacterium (assembly GCA_025360525.1). Lineage (GTDB taxonomy): Bacteria > Bacteroidota > Bacteroidia > Chitinophagales > Chitinophagaceae > Ferruginibacter. The sequence continues at coordinate 23,102 of JANYCA010000148.1, forward strand.
CATCATGGAACCAGGCGTTTAACAAGGATTTTTCTTTAAATATTGGAGGAAATATTACTTTTCTTAAAAATAAAGTAATAAATCTTTCTAGCGATTTACCAGCCGGTTTTTTGGCACGTGCATTTTTCAATAATGGAAGTGCAGAAAGCAGAACCCAGCCGGGTTTGCCAATAGGTTCTTTTTATGGCTACGTGGTAGAAGGGCTTTACCAAAGCTATGCTGATGTATTAAAATCGCCTGTTGCTTCTGCGGTTGGCTCCTACGGTCCTGGTGATTTTAAGTTTAAAGATGTAAATAATGACGGTGTAATTACGCCAGATGACAGGACGGTAATAGGTAATCCTACACCGAAATTTACCTATGGAACTTCAGTAAATATTGTTTATAAAAATCTGAATTTAGGCATTGATGCAGGTGGTGTATATGGCAACCAGGTTTTCAGAACATGGGGTTCGCTTGAATCACCGTTCCAGCGGGTAAATTATTCTGCTGAAAAAATTGGCAGATGGCATGGTGCCGGCACTTCTAATTGGGTACCTATTATAAGCCAGGGACACAGATACAATTATAATGGCTCTAGTTATAATATTGAAGATGGCAGTTATTTCAGAATCAGGAATATTCAATTAGGGTATAATTTCAGTCCTAATCTAATTTCAAAAGCTAAAATCAAAAACTTAAGAGTTTACGTAAATATTCAGAATCTTAAAACATGGAAAAACAACCTGGGATATACAGCAGAGTTTGGAGGTGATGCAACGGCTTTTGGTTATGATAATGCCGGTGGGGCAATACCCATGGTAACAACCTTTGGATTAAATGTAACTTTTTAAAAGAATTAAAAATTGAACGTTATGAAGAAAAATAAATTTTTAATATGGGGTTTAATATTGGCACTTCCAATAATCATTTCAGCTGTAGGCTGTAAAAAATTCTTAGATAGAAAACCTCTGACAGCTACATTGGACGATTTAAATCAGGGAACGCTGGAGGCGCAAAGCTTTGGTTTATACAACACACTAACCTATGCTGGATTTTCCACACTTCCCTGGATAGATTTCCAAAGTATAAGGGATGATGATGCCCAAAAAGGAAGCAGTACTACAGACGGCGCAGAAGTTAACACAGAATTTGAAACCTTTCAATATTCAAAAGATGACTGGGCGCCCAACACCTACTGGAATGATCATTACACTATGATAAATCAGGCCAATAAAGAAATATTCTTCGCCGATTCTTTAAAAGCAACCGATCCTGCATCTCTCCGTAATGTAGGAGAGGCAAGATTTTTCAGAGCGTATGCTTTTTTTGAACTTGTAAAAACTTATGGCGAAGTGCCGCTAATTAATTTTTACTTTACAAAAGCCACCGATGGAATAAAACCAAAATCTCCCGTAGCTGATATTTATGCACAAATTGATAAAGATTTGGCCTTAGCTGCACAATATTTACCATCAAACTGGTCCGTTGCAGGTACAAATATATATCCTGGACGTCTTACAAGAGGAACTGCCAATGCTTTGTGGGCACAATCACATCTATACAAGGGCAACTGGTCAAATGTGGTAGCGTTGTGCAATCAGGTAAAAGTAAGTGGTGAATATTCATTGCTACCAAATTTTGTTGATATTTGGAAAGATGGTTTAAATGGGATAGGAAAAAATAGCAAGGAATCTATTTTTGAAATGCAAGCAACTGTCGGGGCTAACGGTACAAATGATCATGGTTCTAACTGGGGAACATCTCAGAATATTCGGCAGGGTGGAGCAACCAATGAATGGAATTTAGGATGGGGCTGGAATGTGCCTACGCAAAAGTTGGTTACAAGTTGGGATAATACCGATCCAAGAAAAGCCTCTACGATTTTATTTTCAGGACAGTCTGATGGAGGTCCAGCCGTTGGTGGCTATGGTGCAACTTTACCCCCGTACAGTCCAGGCACTGGCCTTGACCAGCCATACTGGAACAAGAAAGTGTATTCTGATCCTCAAATGCGCCAGTTTACCGGTCAGATATTTGGTAATGGAGGAGCAGCATGGATTAATCATAGAATAATACGTTTTGCAGATGTAATATTAATGTTGGCAGAAGCAAGCAATGAATTGGGTGATGGCGCTACAGCTGAGGCAAATTTGGAATTAATAAGAAACAGGGCAAGCGGTAATTTGGGTGCGGCACGAACTATTGTGCCTAAAATAGCATTTGTAAATCAGGCCCAGATGCGGACAGCTATAAAAAATGAAAGACGATGGGAGTTTGCAATGGAAGGAATACGTTTTTACGACTTAGTCCGGTGGGGTGATGCATTGGCCGAACTTGGCTCTTTGGGTTATACGAATCGTTGCAGGTATTATCCAATACCACAAAAGGCAATCGATTTATCAGGCGGAGTTTTAACTCAAAATCCCGAGTGGTAATAACTATCCAATTGTGTTATTTATTTAAAGAATAAATAAGTTTTTATAAAAGATTTAAAAAGATAAATTATGTTTAATCGAAATCAAATACTTAACAATACCATAATTATTTTGGTATTATTTATTACCGCCGCAGGTTGTAATAAAGGCGCTCGCCCTCGTTTGGGAGATTATCCTGTTGATGCCAATCCACCAGGGGGACCACTTAAATTTTATACTGCTTTTGACGGCAAATCTACCAACCCATTAATGAATGGCGTAGACAGTGTAAGGGCAAATTTTCCTTCAGACAATCCATTAACTTCGGTTGCAGGTGTTAGTGGACTAGGGTTTCAGGGAAACGGTACACAAGCCATAAAATATCCGTCAGCAAATGATTTTAAAGGAGTAACAAGTTGTACAATATCAATGTGGCTAAACAATACAGTTAATGCAAATACTGAGCTTTTATTTTCACTCGCCAGCAAAGATTATTGGCATGAAAGTGCGGCTTTTTTATTGTTAGAGCATGCTACCCCTGCTAAATGTCAGCTTAAATTTGCATTGCAGGATCACTGGGTGGAGTACATTGATAATTTCAACAAGCCATTATTTGATGGTAACTGGCACCACCTGGCTTTCACTTATGATGAAACTACTTCTACAGTAAAAGTATATTTTGATGGCACTGAAGTGGCCACACCTGCAAATACAGCGACAGTTTTTGCAGGGCTTGGTCAGCTAAATTTAAAAAATGCAACCAATTTAGTGTTGGGCGGATGGAATAAACATGCAGGGCTTTCTGGCCCCAGCGATGGATGGATTAATGCATTTACGGGAAAAATGGATCAATTCCGTTTATACGGAAAAGTATTATCTGCTTCAGAAATTACAGCACTTTATAATAGTAAATTGTAAATACTTTTATATAGCAAATCAATACAGTAAAAAGGGCTGACAAAAATTTTGTTCAGCCCTTTTTAAGTCGTACAATTTCAATAGCCGGAATGACTATTTGCCAATAAGCCATAGTATGATAACCATCATAAAATACCGATCTATCGCAACAATTCTTTTCATTATTTTATTATTTTTTACAAAATGTATAAATGAAGGGAAAGATAATGCCGACAAAACTTTATCATCACACTTTCAAAAATTTGCCGGCTCTGCATCTTGTATTAATTGTCATAAAACTATTTACGAAAGCCACATTACTACCGCTCATTTCCACACCTCTGAGATAGCTTCCGAAAACAATATTAAAGGAAGTTTCGATTCAGGTAAAAACAAATTCTTATACAGCAATGGTGGAATTGTTGCAATGGAAAGAAAATCAAATGGTTTTTTTCAGACAGCTTTTATAAACGGGATCGAAAAAAAAAGCCAGCGCTTTGATATTACCATTGGCTCGGGCACTAAAGGGCAAACTTACTTGTCATGGGCTGGTGCAAAACTTAATCAATTGCCCATTACCTACTTCACTGCCACAAATCAATGGTGTAACAGCCCTGGGTATCCTGATAAAATTGCATTCAACCGACCCATTACATCAAGATGTTTAGAATGCCATACCACTTATGCTGAAAAATTATCTCAACCATTGGCAGATCCGGTTGCTATTGAAAGAAGCAGGTTTATCCTAGGGGTTGATTGCGAAAGATGTCACGGGCCCGCTGCAAAACACGTGGAATTTCAAACCCAAAATCCAAATGTAAAATCAGCAAAGTTTGTAATTAACCCGGCTTTTTTTTCAAGAGAACAAAGTTTAGATATGTGTGCCCTTTGCCATGGGGGACGGCTACAAAAAACAAAACCATCTTATGAGTTTACTGCTGGTAATAAGCTGTCTGATTATTTTGTTATAGACTCTGCCAATAAAGATGCAACCAATATAGATGTTCATGGAAACCAAATTGGTTTGCTAAAAGGAAGTAAATGTTTTAAGATGAGTAAAACGCTTACCTGTATTACCTGTCACAATACACATGAAAATGAAAAAGGAAAGGAGGCTTTGTTTTCACAGCGATGTATTACCTGTCATAATAGTATACATACCGATGCAGGAATATGCAAAATGGTTGTAAAAACAGGAAATAAAATAAAAGGTAAATGCACTGCTTGCCACATGCCCGAACAAAAATCTATGGCTATTGCAGTTTTGTTACAAGGCGAAGTTTTACCCACGCCCGCTGCTATGCATACACATTTAATAAAAGTTTATCCGGAAGAGACTCAAAAGGTGTTGGCATTTCTTAAAAAGAACTAATTGATAATTCAGATTAGTAGTTAGGATTTTATCGTAAAAAATTAAAAAAAGAAATAATTATGTATGCAATAAAAAACTTTGTGTTTTACCTCGTTATATCTTCCATTACTATCCTTTCATGCCACCAGAAAAACACCTTGTTTGTTAATTTACCTTCGGCAGATACCCATATCAATTTCGAAAATAAACTGGAAAAGAAAACAGGACTAAGCATATTGTACTACCTCTATTATTACAACGGCGGCGGTGTAGCAACGGGAGATATTAATAATGATGGCCTTGATGATATTTTTTTTACAGCTAATTCCAAAGGGCATAATAAACTCTACCTCAATAAGGGCAATTTTCAGTTTGAAGATATCACAGATAAGGCCGGTGTATCGGGTATATCCGACTGGTGTAGTGGTGTAAGCATGGCAGATGTAAATAATGATGGCTTGTTGGATATATATGTTTCTACAGTTAGTAATAAATATGGACTAACGGGTCACAACGAATTGTACATAAATAATGGTAACAATACCTTCTCTGAGAAATCGGCTCAATATGGTTTAAATACCTCCTGCTTTACAACACAGAGCGGCTTTTTTGATTACGACCATGATGGCGATTTGGATTGTTATATACTCAATCAATCTCACCACCCTCATGCCAATATTTCCGATACATCAAATCGCCATGGTTACGACAGTTTATCTGGCGACAGGCTTTACAGGAATGATATTAATACCACTGGCAGGTTTACCGAAGTGTCCAAAGAAGCCGGCATATCACAAAGTAATTTGGGCTATGGGCTGGGGTTAGCTTTTGCAGATTTTAATAATGACGGCTGGGATGATATTTATGTAGGCAACGACTTTCATGAAAACGATTATTATTATCTCAACAATGGCAACGGCACCTTTACAGAAAGCGGTGCCAAACATTTTAATCACTACAGCCGTTTCAGTATGGGTAACGATGCCGCTGATTACAATAACGATGGCCAAATGGATATAGTAACTGTAGATATGCTGCCACCAGATGAAAAAACATTAAAAACGTATGGCAGTGACGAAAACCCGGATACCTATAAAGTAAAATTGGAGATACAGGGATATCAACGACAGTATTCAAAAAACTGTTTGCAAACCAACAACGGCAGTGGAATAAGCTTCAGCGAAAACTCGTTAATGAGTGGTGTATCAGCCACAGACTGGAGCTGGAGCCCCTTGTTTGCAGACTTTGATAATGATGGCAAAAAAGATCTTTTTATTTCCAGCGGTATAGTAAAGCGGCCCGTTGACCTGGATTATATACGTTTTGTATCTGACCTTAAAATGAAAGGAATGGACCGTACCGATAAATTTGATGATGAAGCCATAAATGCAATGCCCGATGGAAGCTCACACCCTTTTTTTTTTAAAAATAAAGATGGATTACATTTTGAAGATGTGAGTGATGCTTGGGGCACAGGAAAAATGAAGGGCTATTTTACGGGTGCATCTTATGCAGATCTTGATAATGATGGCAATCTTGATGTAATCATTAATCCCATAAATGCACCTGCAGTAATTTTAAAAAATACAAACGCTAATAAAAGTTCCATCAGTATTTCTTTCAAAGGAGACAGCTCCAATAAGTTTGGTGTTGGTGCAAAAGCATATTTATTTCAAAAGAATAAGATGCAATACCAGCAACTCATGATGACAAGAGGCTTCCAATCTTCCTGCCCTGCAAAATTGCATTTTGGAATTGACAGCAGTTCGGCCATTGACAGCATTGTAATTGTATGGCCCGACCAAAAATACCAGGTTCTTAAAAATATTATTTCAAAAAAGCAACTGACCATACTGGAAAAAGAAGCAACTGGAAAATTTGACTACAATACATTTTTTAAAAAGCCGGAAAGCCATTTTGAATCCCTAAATACAGGTACAATTTGGAAGCATAAAGAAAATGACTTTCTTGATTATAATATTCAATACCTAATTCCCCATATGGAATCAACCCGTGGGCCAAAGCTAGCAGTGGCTGATGTAAACGGTGATGGGCTGGATGATTTTTATGCATGTGGCGCTAAGTTTCAACCCGGGACAATGATGCTCCAGCAGCCCGATGGTTCATTTAAAGCAATTGATACAGCACTCTTTAAAATAGATGCTGTTTGTGAAGATGTGGATGCAACCTTTTTTGATGCAGATGGAAATGGTACCCCGGATTTGTATGTGGTAAGCGGAGGAAACGAACAACCGGTAAGCAGTACAGCATTAGCAGACCGGCTTTATTTAAATGATGGTAAAGGACATTTTAAACCAGCGGGTCCGTTTTTATCCCAACGCTACGAAAATAAAAGTTGTGTGGCAGCAGCCGATATTGATAAAGATGGAGATATTGATTTGTTTGTGGGCAATATGGGAATGGCTGGTGCTTTTGGGTATTTAAAGCCATCTTTCTTTTTTAAAAATGATGGCAATAAAACCAATGTCCATTTTACCGGCGTTTATGACGAAGTGATAAAGCTAAACGATCTCGGTATTGTAACCAGTGCTACATTCACTGACGTTAATAATGACACATGGCCCGATTTGGTAGTGGTGGGTGAATGGATGAGCGTTACAATTTTTATAAACAATAAAGGAGTATTTACCAAAATGGAAATACCGGCCTCTACAGGTTTGTGGCAGTCTGTTTATGCTGCCGATGTAAACGGCGATGGATTCACAGATATTTTAGCGGGCAACTGGGGCCACAATACAAAATTGTATGCAGGCAAAAACGGTCCTTGTAAAATGTATGTAAAAGACTTTGATAAGAATGGCTCGCTGGAACAAATAATGTGCTATACTATTGATGGGAATGAATATACCTTTTTGGCAAAAGATGAGCTAGAGCGGCCTTTGCCGGTATTAAAAAAGGCCTATCTCACTTACAGCGAAGTAGCCGGCAAGACGGTGCAATACATTTTTTATGACTTATTCAAAGACTATAAGGAGTTTAAAGCAGAGGTGTTAGGTTCATCCTGTTTTATCAATGATGGCAAAGGGAATTTTACAAGAGTGGATCTGCCTGAAGAATTACAACTTTCTCCTGTATTTTCTTTCACAGCTTTACCCGATAAATCTTTTATGGCTGTAGGAAATTTTTATGGCGTGATACCATTCGAAGGAAGATACGATGCCATGTATCCATCGCAGTTTTATTTTAATAAAAACACCAATAGCATTCAGTATGGGTATAGTTTACCATTGGCAACAGGAGAGTTCAGAGATATAAAGTGGATACAAACTGCAAGTGGAAATAAAATACTTGCAATGGCAAGAAACAATGACAGCATATTATTTTTAAAACCATCAAATTGAAAACTACAAACATCTTTTTAAAGTCAATACAGTTATACGTAATGTTATGCGTTGCCTTTTTATACAGCGATTGTAGCAAAAAAGGTGATGCCCCTGCCCCGCCACCAGCAACGCCTCCGGTGGAAATACCCGCTGGCACAGCAGATTATTGGGTTACAACCGGCAATCAGACATCGTTACTAAAAAAACAAACTAGCCCCCTTTCTTTTTTCTCATCATCCGCTTATGGTTCCATTATAGAAGTAGACAGTACAAGAAAATTTCAAACTGTTGACGGCTTTGGTTATACATTAACAGGCAGTAGCGCTTTTCTTATAAATCGCTTACCAATAGGAACAAGAAATAGTTTGTTACAAGAGTTTTTTAGTAATAATGATAATGCCATCGGCGTAAGTTATTTGAGAATAAGTATTGGCGCTTCTGATTTAAGTCCTACTGTTTTTAGCTACAACGATTTGCCTGCAGGACAAACAGATGTAAACCTCGATAACTTTACTTTATCGAAAGACACCGTTGATTTAATTCCGTTGCTAAAACAAATTATCAGCATCAACCCCAATATTAAAATATTGGGATCTCCATGGAGCCCACCCGTATGGATGAAAGATAATAACAGCAGCATTGGCGGAAGCTTGCAGCCACAGTATTACAATGTGTATTCAAAATACTTTGTAAAGTACATTCAGCAGATGAAAGCCAATGGCATTACCATTGATGCAGTAACAATACAAAATGAACCGGAAAATCCCGGGAACAATCCGAGCCTTTCAATGACATCATCGCAGCAGGCAGATTTTATAAAGAATCATTTGGGTCCGGCCTTTCAGGCAGCAACACTAAACACTAAAATTATTGTGTGGGATCATAATTGTGACAATGCACAATACCCCGTAAATATTTTAAATGATGCAGCTGCAAAAATTTTTGTAGATGGTTCGGCATTTCATTTATATGCCGGCAGTATAAGTGCTTTATCAACTGTGCATGATGCACACCCGGATAAAAATGTGTATTTCACAGAACAATGGACAAGTTCAACCGGCGCTTTTGATGGCGATTTAAAATGGCACATTAAAAATGTGATTATTGGAAGCATGCGTAACTGGAGCAAGAATGCTTTGGAATGGAATCTTGCCAGTGATGCAGCTTATGGCCCTCATACTTCCGGAGGTTGTACACAATGTAAAGGAGCACTAACTGTTTCTACTACATCCTATACAAAAAATGTGAGCTACTACATTGTGGCACACGCCTCTAAATTTGTACCTGCAGGTTCAATAAGAATATACAGTAATATTATCGGTAATATTTACAGCGCAGCTTTTGTTACAGCATCTGGAAAAAAAGTGTTGATAGTTTTGAATGATGGAAGTACAGATGCCGCATTCAGCATAAAGTACAAAGGAAAATTTGCTGATACCAATTTGGCTGCTGGTGCTGTCGCAACGTATGTGTGGAATTAATAAATGCTTGCTGATTGAAAATACATGAGATTTAGAATAAAATACCATCGTGCATTTGTGATTACAGGCATTTTTACAATGCTGGTTTTTGTATTTGCACAATGTATTAACAATACTGGTAAGAAAAAAAATACGATAACTCAAAACGGTTTTGAAGCATATGTAGGCAATGAAAAATGCGCTGGCTGTCATAAGGATATTTATGAACAGCATTTAAAAACAGCCCATCATCTTACCTCTTTACCAGCCCAGGAAAAAAATATCAACGGTAGTTTTGAAAAGGGAAAGAACAGGTTTTCCTACAGCCCTTTTCTTAACATAAAAATGGAAAAAAGAGACAGTGGCTTTTACCAGGTAATATATTTTAACAACGAAGAAAAAATGGCTATGCGTTTTAATATCACAGTTGGCTCAGGAACCATGGGGCAATCGTATATTGAAAAAAGAGGAAACCGATATTACCAAATGCCTGTTACCTTTTTTACTGCAGCCCATCAATGGTCAAACAGTCCGGGATTTCCTAATGACAAAGTGTTAACCGATCGCCCAATTACAGCAAGGTGCCTGGAGTGCCACGCTACGTATGCACAAGGCGAAGGGGGCACAGAAATGGAGCCTGCCGGATTTGCTGCAGATAGAATGATACTGGGTGTAGGTTGTGAAAAATGTCATGGTCCTGCGGCACAGCACGTGGAATATCATACTGCTCATGAAAATGAAAAACTAGCGAAGTTTATTGTCAATCCGGCTTCATTGTCAAGACAACAGCAGTTAGATGTTTGTGGGCTGTGCCACAGTGGAAAAATTCAAAAAACAAAAGCCTCTTTCACTTTTACGGCAGGTAAAAATCTTTCAGATTTTTTTGATGAAAAAATTATTATTGATAAAGCCATGCAAAGTGGCGAAGTGGAAGTGCACGGTAACCAGTATGGATTATTACAAGCAAGTAAATGTTTTAAACAGAGTACAACACTTACCTGCAACACTTGTCATGGTGCACATCAAAACGAAAGAAGAAACATGCAGTTGTTTTCAAACCGGTGCATCAGTTGCCACAACACAAATGCTGAAAGTTTTAAAACAGTGACGCATAAACAGGTAGTCAATATTTCCAAAAATTGCATTGACTGCCACATGCCGCAACAGGAATCTAAAGCCATTTCAGTTTATTTAGACGACAGAAAGAATCCGGTTGCATCATTAATTCGTTCTCATTATATAGGGATATACGGGAATAAAAAACTTACCGAATAACAAGAGCACATAAAACCGTTTGAATATGAAAGGGTATTTTAAAAATTTCGCAATGAGTATTTCGGTTGCAATACTTGCAGGGTTGGGCTGTAAAAAAAATGAAAGCACGCCGCCTACGCCACCATTGCCTACACCTATTGGTTTAGGTTCGGTCAAGCTTAACATTACATCGGCAGATTTTACTAAGGTAAATTATGATGTACCTGAGAATACGGTTATCAGGCTTTACTTTAATAATGCTGTAGATAAATCAACCGTGGCACCAGCAGTTACAGTAAAAGAAAATGGATCTGCTCCGGCGATGCTTAATTACAGTTATGAAAATAATGATAGTACAGTAGTGATCGCTGCATCCCCCGCTTATAAATCGCTTTCGAAATATATACTTACAGTTGCACCTTCATTAAAATCTGTAAAAGGCACTTCGCCCACGCAGGAGAGGTCATTATCCTTTATCACCCAGATTGATTCAATTGCAAAATTCCCCACGCTTACAGATGATGAATTACTAACTAAAATTCAACAACAAACATTTAAATATTTTTGGGATTTCGCCCATCCGGTTAGCGGCCTTGCAAGAGAAAGAAGTAACGGCGATAATGAAGTGGTTACTTCAGGCGGTTCCGGTTTTGGCATCATGGCCATACCTGTTGCCATTAACCGGTCGTTTGTTAGCCGGGCAGAGGGGTTGGCAAGAATGCAAAAGATTGTTGGCTTCTTAAAAAATACGGCTCAAAAATTTCATGGCGCTTTTCCACATTGGTTAAATGGTACGTCTGGTGTGGTAATTCCATTCAGCACCAAAGACGATGGTGCCGACTTGGTGGAGACATCTTACTTAATGGCCGGACTTCTTACCGCAAGACAATATTTTGACGGTAGCAATGCAGCAGAAACTATCTTAAGAGATGACATTAATATTTTGTGGAATAATGTAGAATGGGATTGGTTTAGAAAAAATAACGAAGATGTTCTTTACTGGCACTGGAGCAATACGTTTAATTGGGACATGAACGTTCCAATCCGTGGATGGAACGAATGCCTGGTTACTTATGTGTTGGCCGCATCTGCAACTACCCACCCTATTCCGGCAACTGTTTATAAAAATGGCTGGGCCGGTGGAGCCGGGTTTACCAATGGCGCATCTTACTTTGGTTACCCGCTGCCGCTTGGTCCTCCACAGGGCGGACCGTTATTTTTTTCGCACTACTCTTTTCTTGGAATTAACCCCAAAGGCCTGCAGGATGTGTATGCCAATTACACCACACAAACCACTAACCATACCCTCATCAATTACAATTATTGCAAAATAAACCCGGCCAACAATTTTGGTTATAGTGCAGACTGCTGGGGGCTTACAGCCAGCGATATTAAAAATGGTTACACGGCAAGTTCTCCCACCAATGATGTGGGGGTGATTGCTCCAACTGCAGCGCTTTCTTCCTTTCCCTATTCGCCAGCGGAATCCATGAAAGCACTTAAGTTTTTTTACTACACCCTGGGTGATAAAATTTTTAAAGAATACGGTTTTGTGGATGCCTTTGCGCTAAAAGATCTGTGGTATGCCAATTCATTTTTAGCCATCGACCAGGGTCCGATAATTGTAATGCTGGAGAATTATCGTACGGCGTTATTATGGAATTTGTTTACCAGTTGTCCGGAAGTAAAAGCGGGTATGAAAAAATTAAGTTTTACAGCCCCTTATTTATAAAAAACATGAAGCAGTTGATCCATTATTTATTGATCGTTTTTTTATGTACCGCCTCATCATGTACTGCCCAAAAAACAAAACAGGTTTCCCCTGTTTTCAATCCATTATCCAGGCCGTTAAATCTTTCCGATGCTGCCTTATTGGATTTGGTGCAACAACAAACCTTTCGGTACTTCTGGGATTTTGCACACCCCGTTAGCGGGCTTGCAAGAGAGCGTAGTAATGAAGCTTACGGGTATGGCAACGAAGTGGTAACCAC
>JANYCA010000158.1 GCA_025360525.1 Chitinophagaceae bacterium
TATACCAGTGTAGCTGCGTATACAGGAAACAACGAAATTGTAGTAGAATGGAAGGTGTCTAATGAGCACAGCATCAGCAGTTACGAAGTAGAAAGGTCTACCGATGGTTACAACTTTACAAAAGTAAATACAGCAATAGCCACCACCGTAAACGGCAGTGCCTCTTATGCAGGGGCAGATGCAAATGCTGTGCAGGGAGTAAATTTTTATCGTATTAAAAATATAAACCTCAATGGTTCTGCAGGTTACAGCCAGATAGTAAAAGTTGATATGGACTTAATAATGAATACTATCAGTGTATATCCTAACCCGGCAACCGGCAGGGCTTTTGGTCTGCAATTGGCAAATCAACCCAAAGGAAAATACAGCATGCATTTAATTAATGTAATGGGGCAGGAGATTTTAATTAAAGAATTTATACATCAGGGAGGATCAGCAATTCAAACTTTCACAAACACAAAGAAGATAGAAAAAGGCATATACACTGTTGAGGTTACAAAGCCGGACAAAAGTAAAACAACCATCAAAGTATTGTTTCAATAACAGGGGCTAAGCTGCTTTTATATTTTTATTATCTATAAGCTGGTCGCAAATGCAGCTTCATTACCCTTTGTTATAAGTAGTAACAATTCTTGTTCACTAGGCTAAATTATCAGGCAAAGCAATTAGTATTTAAATATTAAACCCTACTGAAACTGCCAGGTAACCCTTTGATTGTAAAAATGGGTTACCTGGCCCCTGGAACCAGCAAAATAAACTCCTGCTTTTTTGCAAAATAAAGAGCACCATTTTTAATTGCACCCTCAGCATAATACCTGCGCAACAAAAAAAATCAATCCATTACCTTTGGCAAAATTTTATAGAGCGATGTTACAGATTAGTTTTATCAGGCAAAATATTGATTTTGTAAAAGAAAGAATTCAACACAAAAACTTTAAAGAAGTCAGCATAGTAGATAGCATCGTTGCACTGGATGAACAGGTGCGGAAACTAAAAGTGGAAAGTGAAACCCTGCAAGCCAGCATGAACACTGCCAGCAAAGAAATTGGCATGCTGATGGGCAAAGGTGAAAAAGGGTTGGCTGAAGAAAAAAAAGAGGAAGTAAGCAAAAACAAATCTGCCTTACAGCAATTAAATGAACAACTGGGTGCGGCAGAAAAACAACTGCAGGATGAATTGGTAAAACTGCCCAACCTGCCACACAGCACTGTACCAAAAGGAAAAACACCGGAAGAAAATGAAGTAGTAAGAGCTGGTGGTAACAAACCGGTGTTGCCCGAAACTGCGGTACCACATTGGGAACTGATAAAAAAATACGACCTCGTAGATTTTGAAACGGGTGCCAAAATAACCGGCAGCGGCTTTCCTTTGTATAAAGGCAAGGGCGCCAAATTGCAACGCTCATTAATACAATATTTTTTAGATTACAATACAGCTGCAGGCTATACCGAATATTTACCTCCGCTACTGGTGAACGAAGCAAGCGCATACGGCACCGGGCAACTGCCCGATAAAGAGGGCCAGATGTATCACGCCACTGCCGATAATTTTTACATGATACCCACAGCAGAAGTGCCGGTAACTAATATTTACCGGGATGAAATTGTAAAAGAATCCGAACTTCCGATAAAGATGACGGCTTACACACCCTGTTTTAGAAGAGAGGCAGGCAGTTTTGGTGCTGATGTACGTGGACTAAACCGGGTACACCAGTTTGATAAAGTAGAAATCATTCAATTGGTGCATCCGGAAAAAAGTTACGAGGTACTGGAAGAAATGGTGCAGCACGTGGAACAACTGCTGCAAAACCTGCAACTGCCTTACCGCCTGTTGCGTTTATGTGGCGGCGATATGAGTTTTGCAAGCGCTATCACCTACGATTTTGAAGTGTATAGTGCAGCCCAGCAAAAATGGCTGGAAGTAAGTTCTGTCAGCAATTTTGAAAGCTTTCAAAGCAACCGCTTAAAGGCACGCTTTAAAGATGCCAATGGCAAAACACAATTGGTGCATACACTTAATGGATCTTCTTTAGCATTGCCGAGAATAGTTGCCTCTCTGCTGGAAAATAATCAAACCGAGAAGGGCATTTTGTTGCCTGAAGTTTTACATGCTTATTTTGGAAAAAATAGTATTGGAGATTTGTAATTTTCTCATTCACCTTTTTACTTTTTACTTTTTACTTTTTACTTTTTACTTTTTACTTCCCCCCCAAAAATGCCCCAACAATCATTCTCTTTTTCTGCGCAAACCTGGCGGCGGCTAAAAAAAAATAAAGGTGCGTTGCTTGGTCTGGGAATTATTGTGCTGGCAGTTTTTGTTGCGTTATTTGGCTATTTGATTGCACCAGATAATTCTCCCAATGCAGATTTGCAAACAGTGGAGATACAGGCAAAAAAAACCGGCTACAACCAGTTGTTTTTAAAAATTCCTGATAAAAAAAACAAGGTCTCCCTGACGGACGCATTGCTATATGGTAAACCAAGCCAGTACCGGTTTGTACCCATCAGCGGGTATAAAATTACAGGCGATACTTTACTTGTAAATAAATTCATTGATGAAACGACTTTTGAAATACAACGTTATTCAATCAATGAGCTAACCGGGCAGCAACCTGCACTTTTACTAACCGATAATATTGTTACAAAAAGATACTGGCTGGGTAGTGATAAGTTTGGCCGGGATATTTTAAGCAGACTGATTATTGGCACAAGGGTTAGTTTGGCTGTTGGCTTAATTGCAGTTATTATTTCATTAACGCTCGGCATTGTATTAGGGGCATTGGCCGGCTATTACCGTGGGCGCACAGATGCTGTTATCATGTGGTTGGTAAATGTAACCTGGAGCATCCCAACTTTGCTGTTGGTTTTTGCCATTACCTTGGCATTGGGTAAGGGATTCTGGCAAATATTTATTGCTGTAGGACTTACCATGTGGGTAAGTGTGGCAAGGCTGGTAAGAGGACAGGTACTTGCCATAAAAGAATTAGAATACATACAGGCAGCTAGGGCATTGGGGCTGGGTGACGCAAGAATCATTTTTGGCCATATACTTCCAAATATTTTAGGACCGGTAATGGTGATTGCTGCCAGCAATTTTGCAACAGCCATTATTATAGAAGCAGGTTTAAGTTTTTTAGGCATTGGTGTACAACCGCCACAACCCAGCTGGGGCTTAATGATAAAAGAAAATTACAACTTCATTATTACCCACAATCCAATGCTGGCTTTGGTGCCGGGCTTTGCCATTATGTTGCTGGTGCTTGCCTTTAACTTATTGGGTAATGGATTAAGAGATGCGGTTGATGTAAGGTAAATGCCCGTAATTAATCCACCGGTGCCACACGAACATTTCTGCTAAACCCTTCTTCTAAAGAAATGAACGTTTCTGTGCGTTCAATCCCTTTAATTTTTTGCAGCTCATCGTGCAATACAAAGCGTAGCTGCGAAATATCCTTGCAGACAATTTCTACAAACATGCTGTAATTACCGGTAATATAATTGAGGCGAACTATTTCAGGTATCTTCATTAATTCGGTAGCAACTGCATCATATAAAGAACTTTTTTCTAAATATATTCCCACAAAGGCAGTGATATCATACCCGAGTTGTTTTAAATCTACATTTAACCGGGTGCCTTTTACAATATTAAATTCCTGCAATTTTTTAATGCGCACGTGGATGGTTCCACCACTTACAAAAAGCTTTTTGCCCAACTCAGCATAAGACACTTCTGCTGTCTCCATCATTTCGTGAATAATCTGTAGGTCTAATTTGTCAAGATTCAATTTAGCAGCCATAATGGTAAATATTTTAAAATATTTTCAAATATAGTGACTATAGTTTGATAGATTTCAACTAAAACAAAAAAAACACCTGATGGTTTAATTTTTTCTGCAAGTGAATAAACTGCTGATTGTGCTGGGCTATTATGTATAACTGTTTGAATTATTCTTTAACAGCCACTGCAATTTTAGAATCCGCTGTTCCATAATACAGGAACCATTTGCTGTTAAAGTAAACCATCCCTTCTACAAAACATACTTGATTTACCTCCCCTTCTTTTTCATATTTTTTATCCGGTTTAATAAATGAACTGTCTGTTCTTTCCAGCAATTTATACGGATTGTTTTTATCAAATAGGGCCTGTCCTGCACTGTAGGTAAACTTGGGTAAGCTGCTGTCATTGAAGTTAGCCGCATTGCTTCCATTGTAAATTAACAAGATGCCCTCTTTTTGCAACAATGCAAATGGCCCGGGCTCCACCAACCTGCTGTCGAAATAGCCCATTCTTGGATGCAGCACACTGATCATTTTTTTTGATTCTTCATTTTCTGCAACAGCCCAATGCAACAAATCATCTGAGGTAGCTATAAATAAATCGGTATCACCAAAATACATCCAGTACTTGCCGTTAATTTTTGTAGCGATAAGTTTATTGTCTCTTTTTTCAACAACGATAGCCCCGGATTTTGACCAGCCGTTTTTGTATTTTTCACTGGTAAACACCAGACCCTGTTTTGTCCAATGTTGTAAGTCGGTTGAAGTAGCAATACATAATCTTGCCATTTCTCCATCATAAGCTGTGTAGGATAAAATGTACAGGCCCTTATCACTTTCCACCACACGGGGGTCTTCCACACCTCCATTCCATTCATATTTTTTCATACTGTCTTCTGCCGGAAATAAAACCGGGTCGGGGAGTTTTGTAAAATGCAGTCCATCATCACTTACAGCTAGTCCAATCCTCGATGTCATGGCACTGTCCTGGCTTCTGTACAGCAAATAAACCTTGCCATCCATTACAACGGCAGCCGGGTTCAGTACATTTTTTTCGCTCCAGAACACGGATTGATGTGTGATAGGACAGGTAAATTTTTCGACGCTGGATGGCGTAAGAATTGGGTTGATACTGTCAACTTTTTTAAAGCCCTGCATGGCCCAGTTATTAACCAGAATAGTTGGTCGTTTTGTATTACAGGATGCGATACAAATTATTATCAGCAATGTCTTTACGCTCATCGATCGGGTTTTGTTTCATCAACATTATACAATGTTTTTGATTAGAGCTCACTTAAAGAAAAATAAAGAGAAATTTAATAATCTCTTTACCTGCTTTAAATACAATAAATGAACCAGCAGGAATAGTCTCCTTCAAAAATCCTTTAAGAACGAATTAAAGTTGTGGATATTGATTATGAAATTTCATTGACTAATAACCCCACGACGCAATCAAAATTGCAGCAAGAATTAAAAGCAATGTGATAATGCCCAAAGTAATCCAGCCCAATAATTTGCCAGCCCTTGCTTTCTTGTTATCTCCGTCTTTTTTAGTTGCAGTTGACCCTAATACAATGGCTAATATAGCTGCAACAAGGGAACCTAATATAACATAGGGCACAAATAATCCTATCACCAATAAACCTAACCCAACTAATCCCAATATAAAGGCAGTTTGTCCTTGCTGATCGGCATCTTGTTGTTGATGCTTCATTTTATGTTTCAGCACAAAAAAACTAATTTTTTCTTTTAAAGTAAGTTTTCGGCCAACAAGCTTTTGAAACTCTTTTAGTTTCATGGTAGCAATATTTTTATACCCACCATCATTAGGCTTGGTGATAATGTCAGCAGCATGCTTTGAGTATGCAAAAGCCGGCATTTTTAAACTTAAAAATATACCGGCAAACAATAAAATTGCAAGGAGTAGTTTCATGGTTTTTTTCTTAAAGATATTAGTTTACAAAATAAATCCAAATGATATAAGTAATATTATTTGCAATAGAGGACCTGGTTTTACTATCTACTAGTTTTTTAAAAAAGGCGCTTTTTATAACACGAGAACGGATCATTTAACAAGTTAGCCGAATTGCCATTTATTAAACTTAGCTAAAACAAATTTAGAAAAGCCAGATGTTTTAAAATTTACCGTAATCAAAACATCATTTTTCTTTACCTTTGGCCGCTTCGGAAAATAAACTTCCCTGGCACATTTACAAACAACGTTTTGATATAATATGCCAAAAAATAACTCCATCCAATCAGTATTGATTATCGGCTCCGGCCCCATCATAATTGGGCAGGCTTGCGAATTTGATTACTCCGGTACACAGGCTGCAAGAAGCCTTCGGGAAGAAGGTGTAAAAGTGTTACTGATTAATAGTAATCCTGCCACCATTATGACCGACCCAATGATGGCGGACAAAGTTTACCTGTTGCCACTTACTGTAGAAAGTATAGAACAAATTTTAGAAGAAAACCAAAATACCGAATTTAAAATTAATGCAGTGTTGCCCACTATGGGTGGCCAAACGGCCCTTAACCTTTGCAAAGAAGCCGATGAATTAGGTATTTGGGAAAAGTATAATGTTAATTTAATTGGGGTAGATATAAAAGCTATTGATAAAGCAGAGGACAGGGAAAAATTCAGGCTGTGGATGATTGAAATGGGCATACCTGTTTGCCAGGCAAAAATTGCCAACTCATTTTTAGAGGGAAAAGAATTTGCCCAGGAAATTGGTTTCCCTTTGGTACTAAGGCCTTCCTTTACCCTTGGCGGTACGGGTGGCGGCATTGTTTTTAAAAAAGAAGAACTGGATGAAGCCCTCAATATCGCATTAAATGCAAGTCCTATCCACGAAGTGCTGGTAGAAAAAGCCGTGCTGGGCTGGAAGGAATACGAACTGGAATTATTAAGAGACAACGCTGATAATGTAGTAATCATTTGTACCGTCGAAAATTTTGACCCGATGGGTGTACATACCGGCGACAGTATAACGGTAGCACCCGCCATGACGCTGAGTGACACCGCCTACCAACTAATGCGCAACACGGCCATCCGCATAATGCGTAACCTCGGCAACTTTGCCGGTGGGTGCAATGTGCAGTTTGCCATAAAGCCCGATACCGAGCAAATTATTGTAGTGGAAATAAACCCAAGGGTTAGCCGCTCCTCCGCACTGGCAAGTAAGGCTACCGGGTATCCTATAGCAAAAATTGCAGCCAAGCTGGCCATTGGCTATAACCTCGATGAACTTAAAAATCAAATCACCCAAAGTACTTCGGCCTATTTTGAACCGGCGCTGGATTATGTGATTGTAAAAATACCCCGTTGGAATTTTGACAAATTTAAAGGAGCCAACGACACATTGGGTTTTCAAATGAAAAGCGTGGGCGAAGTAATGGCCATCGGCAGAAGTTTTTGTGAAGCGATTCAAAAAGCTTGTCAGAGTTTAGAGAATGAGGCGGTGGGTCTTGGTTACTATGGACAAAGCCTAATGAAAGCGGATGATTTAATTGAATACATAAAAATACCCAAATGGGATAGGGTGTTCAGGATAAAAGATGCGCTGATGGCGGGTGCCAGCGTAAAGCGTATTTGTGAAAGTACCGGCATTGACCGCTGGTTTATTTACCAGATACAAAAAATATGCAACTGCGAAAAAGAGATATCCAAATATCATTTAAAAAACCTACCGGATACTTTATTAAGAGAAGCAAAGATATTAGGCTTTAGCGACGAGCAGATTGTACGGATAATGAAAGAAGAAGATGCTGGATTAATTTACGAAAAAAGAAAGGAACTGGGTATAACAAGAGTTTTTAAAATGGTTGATACCTGTGCTGCTGAATTTGAGGCTAAAACACCTTATTTCTACAGTACGTTTGAATCTGCACAAGCAACCTCTGTCCCAAAAGGGGACGTTGGAAATACACTTCCCATTGCTTCGTTAATTTCAAATGAATCGATCGTTTCCGCAAAAAAGAAAATAATTGTATTGGGCAGCGGCCCCAACAGAATTGGCCAGGGCATTGAGTTTGATTACTGCTGTGTTCACGGATTGTTAGCTGTAAAAGAAGCTGGTTACGAAGCCATCATGGTAAACTGCAACCCCGAAACTGTAAGTACCGATTTTGACATTGCTGATAAACTATACTTTGAACCGGTGTTCTGGGAACACCTGTGGGAGATAATTGAACACGAAAAACCAGAAGGTGTCATTGTTCAATTGGGTGGACAAACAGCGCTTAAACTGGCAAAAAAATTACATCAAAAGGGCATTAAAATTATAGGCACTTCGTTCGACAATATGGACATTGCCGAAGACAGGGGCCGCTTTAGCGATACCTTAAAAGAGTTGGGCATTCCTTATCCTGATTATGGTACGGCTTTTAATACCGATGAGGCAATAGAAGTGGCCAGGCAGGTTGGTTACCCGGTACTTATCAGGCCAAGCTATGTTATTGGCGGGCAACGCATGCGGATTGTTATAAATGATGAGGAACTGGAAAAAGGTATTTTAAGTCTTATCAAACATTTACCAGGTAATAAAATTTTAATCGATCATTTTTTAGATCGTTGCCAGGAAGCGGAAATTGATGCCATTTTTGATGGAGTAGATTTTCACATTATGGGGGTGATGGAACACATTGAGCCGGCAGGAATTCATAGTGGCGATAGTAATGCCGTATTGCCGCAATTCAATCTATCTCCATTGATTGTACATACCATGGAAGAGTATGCAGAAAAAATTGCCCGTACCTTAAATATCCGTGGCCTTATCAATATTCAATTTGCCATAAAAGACGGTAATGTATTTGTAATAGAAGCTAACCCAAGGGCCAGCCGCACCACGCCGTTTATTGCAAAAGCTTATAAAATACCGTACCTTAATATTGCTACTAAAATAATGATGGGAGTAGCCATGCTCAAGGACTTTACTTTTGAGAAAAAGATGACAGGCTTTGCCATAAAAGAACCGGTATTTTCTTTTAATAAATTCCCCGGTGTAAACAAAGAACTTGGCCCGGAGATGAAAAGCACAGGCGAAGCAATCCGGTTTATTAAAGACCTGAAAGATCCCTATTTCAGGCAGTTGTACAAGGAACGCAGTATGCATTTGAGTAAATAAAAAGTTACAGGATTAGGTAATTTGATCGCAATTTAAAGCGGCGTCGGCCTCGAATAAAAAGTGCTAGAAATTTTTAACATAAGCCGTTAAAAAATCAAGGCTGTTTGAGCCAGCACATACTACAAATCATTTTTCTTTTGGGGCGAGTTCCTTGATTTTAGGCTGATGTTAAAAATTTCAGCCTTTTTATTCGAAGCCCCGTCCGACTGGCGTCAGCCGGGCGGGCTTGATTTTTTTTGTTTCTTTTTTTTATCAAGAAAAAAAAGAAAATAGAGTCTTCCTATTAAGCAAAATTGGCTTTGCGAACTAAATAATTCCTTCCTAAAAAATTTTACTTCTAAGCATTAAAAATTTTGTATTATTATCTTGAAATGAAATGAAAACAAACTGACCAGCAGAGATACCTGCTTAGTTTGTACCTAAACCTCTTCAAATAAAAGCAATCTTTTATGCCTGCAAAATTCCAGATACCCATTTGGAAAACAGCTCCTTGCTTTCAACTCCTTTTACCGTTGGTTGGCGGTATTATATTGCAATGGTATGTGCAGCCACAATTGAAATTAATTATTGCAAATCTTGCTTGCTTTACCACATCCTATTGGTTGTTTAGTAAACTACCAGCTGCAGTAAAATTTAAGTTGCATTTTATCAACGGCATATTTTTACAGTTGATAATAATTAGCATTGCCATGCTGATTACCTGGCAAAAAGATACCAGGCATCACAATAATTGGTATGGTCAATATTATACAATGGGAGACTACATCATGGTCACCATCAGCGAACCATTAATTGAAAAAGCCAAGTCGTATAAAGCAGATGCTTTTATAGAACAACTTTTTCGAAATGATAGTTCCATCCAGGGCCAGGGGAAACTATTAATGTACTTTTCCAAAGACAGCATTCCCAACAGCCTCCAATATGGCGACCAAATCCTCATCCATAAAAACCTGCAGGAAATAAAAAACTCCGGCAACCCGGGCGCATTCAATTACCAGCGCTATGCTGCCTTTCAGCAAACCTTTCACAATGTCTATTTAAAACCAACAGACTGGGTAAAACTGCCTGGTAAAAACAACAATCAATTTAAACAGTTTATCTATACGGCACGGGCCTATATATTATCGATTTTACAAAAAAACGTTAGCAGTAATAAAGATGAACTCGGCATTGCAGAAGCCCTGCTGATTGGCTATACCAACGACCTTGACAAAGACCTGGTGCAGGCTTACAGCAACACCGGCGTGGTACACATCATAGCCATCTCCGGCATGCACCTTGGTTTAATTTATGTAATGCTGGTATGGCTGTTTAAAAGAATTCCCGGTATCAATCAATCAAAAATTTTACAGGTACTATTGATACTAAGTTGCCTATGGTTATTTTCTTTACTTACCGGCGCTTCCGCCTCTGTATGCAGGGCCGCAGTGATGTTTACCTTTATAACAGTGGGTAAAAATATCGGCCGACAATCTTCAATCTACAATTCGTTGGCGGCCTCTGCACTGGTAATGCTTTGCTACAATCCCTATTACTTGTGGGATGTTGGATTCCAGCTCAGTTACCTTGCTGTGGTGGGGATAGTTGCATTTCAAAAACCCATTTACAATTGGTTTTTCATCAAAAATAAATACCTGGACCAGGTATGGAAACTGGCAGCTATTTCATTGGCTGCACAAACACTTACGTTCCCCATCTGCATTTATTATTTTCACCAGTTTCCTAATTTATTTTTATTGACCAATATTATCGCTGTGCCATTATCGAGTGTGATATTGTATGCAACTATTGCGTTAATTGCTTTAAGCCCCGTGCCCTACCTCGGTTTGTATTTAGGCAAATTAGTTAACGGCCTTGTTTGGCTGATGAACCAAATAATTTTACAAATCAATAATTTCCCTTACACCGTTTGGGATAAAATTCCAGCCACCATTGTTACCACCTGGTTGCTGTATTTTGTTGTTATTGGTGCCAGCTGCTGGCTGCTGCAGAAAAATAAAAACTGGTTTAAATTTTCAATTTTTTCATTCCTTGCTTTTGTAGCAGCGCATGCCTACAACAACTGGCAAATTAAAAACCAGCAGCAACTGATTGTTTACAATGTTCCGCAACACCGGGCGATAGATTTTGTAAAGGGAAATAAATACCAGTTTATTGGCGACAGTATTTTGCTGCAGGATGGCGTGTTACAAAACTTTCACCTTAAACCCGGTAGAATTGCGTTGCAATTAAACAACCGTATTGATTCACTATCCACCATGATTGGTAAAACAAACTTTTATCAATTTGGCAATAAAAAAATGCTGTTAATTGATCGTGCCATCTATTTTGAAATACCCCTACATAAAATTGATGTAGACTATATTGTCATCTCCAAAAGTCCCAGGCTGTATATTCCACAACTGGCGCAGATTTTTAACTGCAGGCAATATGTATTCGATGCATCTAACAGCCTGTGGAAAATTGACAAATGGCAAAAAGATTGCGAACAACTACATTTGCAGCATTATTCAATACCAAAGCAGGGCGCTTTTATTGCGGCTATTGACTAAGCAACTTTCATCTAATCTACAAACTAAAAAAGCACCGCCATCAGCGGAACAGGCATGAAAAAAATTCAATCAGCATTAATCTCTGTTTTTTATAAAGATGGTCTCGAAAATATTGTTAAGCAACTGCAGCAATTGGACATTACCATTTATTCTACCGGCGGCACACAAAAGTTTATAGAAGATTTGCAGGTTCCCTGTATAGCTGTTGAATCGCTTACCAGCTATCCTTCTATATTAGGTGGCAGGGTTAAAACCTTGCATCCATCTGTATTTGGCGGCATTTTAGGTAAAAGAGACGATGCACAGCATGTAGCTGAAATGAAACAATACCATATTCCTGAGCTTGACCTGGTGATTGTGGATTTATACCCTTTTGAAGAAACCGTTGCATCCACCACCGATGAAACCCTGATAATAGAAAAGATTGATATTGGCGGCCCCAGCATGATTAGAGCTGCAGCAAAAAACCATCGGGATGTAGTTGTGGTAGCGGCCAAAAAAGACTATGCATTGCTGGAAGAAATACTGGTTAGTCAAAAAGGTGAAACATCGTTGGAACAAAGAAGAGCATTTGCCATCAAGGCATTTGATGTATGCACCGGCTACGATTTAGCCATCTCTAATTATTTCAATCAAACCGAATTTATAAACCCGTTTACCCAGGAAAAATCGGTGCTTCGTTACGGCGAAAACCCACACCAGCAAGGCGTTTTCTACGGCCACTTGGAACAAATATTTGATAAACTTAACGGTAAAGAATTATCCTATAATAATTTAGTAGATGTAGATGCAGCCGTGCAGTTATCAGCAGATATAGCCTCCCCCAACCCCTCCAAAGGAGGGGCTTTGGAAGAGTCGGCTAACCACGAAGAAACTTCAGATAATCAGGGTCTAAAAGTCCCCTCCTTTGGAGGGGATTTAGGGGAGGCTTTTTTTGCCATTCTCAAACACACCAATGTTTGTGGCGTAGCCATCAGGCCAACAATAAAAGAAGCCTGGGATGCGGCCCTTGCAGGAGATCCTGAAAGTGCTTTTGGCGGTGTACTAATAACCAATAAAACAGTAGATGTAGCAACTGCCAACGCCGTCAACGAAATATTTTTTGAAGTGTTGATAGCACCAGCGTATGATGAAGCTGCACTCGCTATTTTACAAACCAAAAAGAACCGCATTCTGTTGCGTCAAAAAGAAAGTCTTACTGCTACGCACCATTTTAAATCGGTACTAAATGGATTGCTTACCCAACAAAACGATGTTGGCAATTACACCGATTGGAAAGAAACCGGCGGCAGGGCAAGCACCGCTACAGAAAAAGAAGATCTTGCTTTTGGCAATATCATCGCCAAACATTTAAAAAGTAATTCAATTGCGTTGGTAAAAAACAAACAGTTAATAGGCAAGGGTTGCGGACAAACCAGCCGTATAGATTCACTCCGCCAATGTATTGATAAAGCTGGTCACAATAATTTTGATTTAAGCGGTGCCGCACTCGCAAGCGATGCGTTTTTTCCTTTTGATGATTGCGTAAAAATTGCCCATGCAGCGGGCATCACAGCCTTTATTCAACCCGGTGGTTCTATCCGTGACAAAGATTCCATCGACTATTGTAAAGAGAACAATCTTGCCATGGTAATAACGGGCTTACGGCATTTTAAACATTAAACAAATCAGCTTTAACCTCCTTCAGTTTTGAATAATACCGAGATTAAAACCAGCGGATATATTGCTTTAGCTACCACCAGTATTTTGTGGGGTACTACCTGGGTGGCCAGCAAAATTGCTGTGTCTCAAATGCCGGCTTTCCAAATGGCTTCCATCCGGCAGTTTCTTGGCGGTATCAGCCTAATAGGATTTTTTTTACTGTATAAAAAATTACCGCTGCCTACTGCAAAACAATTTGCATTATTACTGGTAATGTCGTTGCTGATGTTTGTTGGTGCAAACGGATTAAGCACCTGGAGTCTTCAATATATTTCCACCGGTTTAAGTTCGTTAATAGGCGCCCTTTACCCTTTAAGTGTGGTGTTAATTGAGCTGATCTTTTTTAAAAACCGCAACGTAACCATCCTCACTTTTATTGGTTTACTATTGGGTATTGGTGGCGTAGGAATTGTATTTTATGAAAACGTATTTCAACATCATCCTCCCGGTTTTATTTTTGGTGTAATGCTTTCCATGAGCGCCATGTTATCGTGGAGTATCGGCACCATTGTAATTGCCCGCAATGCCATTAAAATAAACCCCTATTATGCCACTGGCTGGCAAATGCTTATCAGCGCAGGCATTTTAATTATCATCGCTTTTTTTTCGCATCCGCTAATGCCGTTGCAACAAATACCCGCCAAAGGCTGGGCTGCCATTGCCTATTTGGTAATTGCAGGCTCTATTGTTGCCTTTGCAGCCTTTGTGTATTCCATGAAAAAATTACCGGCCGCCCTTTTTTCTTTGTATGCATATTTTAACCCCATGGTAGCAATAATTGTAGCCGGTGTGCTGCTAAACGAGCCACTCACCATGAATATTTTCTGGGGAGCAGTAGTTACATTATTTGGTGTGTATTTAGTAAACTACAGCGTAAAAAGAAACAGCAGAAAGCTGATGAAGGAAGAGCTGGAATAAGGAGGCTTTTAATTTTTCTGTTAACCAATCATTTGTACTATTAGTAAACATTGGTGGTAACAGGCAAAAAACAGATTTATGGTTTAAGTAGAGAAAAGGAAAAATTGCAAACAGCATAATGACAAAGAGGCAATCAGATATCATACTACAACCGGATGCCGGTTTATTCAATGAGCTATCGTTACTCATTGAGCAAAGCCAAACCCGGCTGCAATCGTATGCCAATAGCACCCTCACCACCCTCTTTTGGCAAGTGGGTAAACGCATCAATGAAAATATACTTCAATACAAACGGGCAGATTATGGAAAACAAATTGTGCCGACAGTGTCGGCACAATTGGAAAAAGAATATGGGCGCAGCTTTGCAGAGAAAAATGTGAGGCGAATGATGCAGTTTTCCGAAATATTCAGCGATTATCAGATTGTCGTTACACTGTCACGACAATTGAGTTGGTCGCATTTTTTGGCAATATTACCACTCAAAAAAGAAGATGCCCGTCTATTTTATGCTCAACAATCCGTGTCGGAAAACTGGGGCATAAGACAACTAAGGGAGCAAATAAGCAGTAAGGGATATGAACGGGCAGGAATTGCCAATACACAATTAAGGGAGGGTTCATTGGTGCCGTTCAATACATTTAAAGACCCATATATCCTCGATTTTTTAAGGCTTAAAAACGAGTACTTAGAAATAGATTTAGAAACTGCCATACTAAAAGAACTGGAACGGTTTATTTTGGAAATAGGCAAAGGTTTCGCCTTTGTGGAAAGACAGAAGCGAATGATTATTGATGATGAAGATTACCACCTGGACCTGCTCTTTTTTCACCGGAAATTAAAAAGGCTGGTGGCCATTGAATTAAAAATTGGCAAGTTTCAGGCAAAGGACAAGGGGCAGATGGAACTCTATCTTAATTGGCTAAACCGGTACGAAAGACAGGAAGGCGAAGATAAACCTATTGGGCTTATACTATGTGCCGAAACCAGCCGGGAACAAGTGGAGTTGTTGGAAATGCATAAAGATGGGATCATGGTTGCCGAATACTGGACAGAACTTCCACCCAAAAAAGCATTGGAAGAACATTTGCACAAAGCTTTGATTGAAGCAAAGGAAATGCTGGAAAGAAAAAAAGGGATGTAAAAATAACGAAAAGCGACAAAGAGAAAATATATCTAACCAAGTTTTAATTGCCTTTAAAGCAACTCCAACACAAACAACAGTTGATTATTTTGGTAAGCCAATTTAAAGAATTGATCAGTGCGAACACAAAGTTATTAGTATATTCTATTACGCAGGTGACCACTTTAACAAAGGCTTCGGCTCGTTAAACTTATCACTTGCAAATAGTCATAAATTCTTCATACACTTCCTTCCAGCCTTTAAACAATTTATCCGTTCCTGTAAAATGATTGTGCCATATGGAGATAAATTCACCCTGCACATTTTTACAAACGGCATAATAGTATTTCATTTCCTCCAACGCCTGTTGTGGTGTAAAATGTTGCTCGTAAAAAGAGTTGGCTTCCATAAAACAAAAAGGATGAATTCGCAACTGGGTTGACTGTTCCGTTTGTAAATTGTACCAATAAAACGAACTGGCTACCGATGCCCTGAAACCGTTGATACTACCATAGCCCATGGAATAATCAGCTGTAATTCCTGCATCAATCAACCGCTGATAGCCCTGTGGTAAATTAAATCGTATAAAATGTTGACGGGATGCAGTGATTGGCTGGCCGGCAATGTCTTCCAATAAGTTTTTCTCTTCTTTCAGCAAATTTTCAGCATCGCCACTTTGCCAGCTTGGATGCAACCCAATGGTATATTTTGCTGCATGGGTTTTTATCAATGCCTGCATGGCCGGATGCTGAGGCAAAATGTTTTTATCGTGCAAGCCATTTTTACACGGCACTAAAAAAAAGTAGATGGGCTGCACGTTTGGGTAAGCCACCTGTAACTGGTGCAGCCATTCGTAGCTATCAAACGGATCTTGCTGAAGGCCCAGCAATACTTTTAATCTTTGTAAAGATGGTTGCTTAAAAAACCCACCGGCGTTACGCAAAAACCCTTTGTGTTTATAGGAATATGCAATGTCAATATCATAAGTGGCGAGGAATGAGAACGGCTTGTTCTGAATGGTGAAATGCGAAGGATGAATTGAAGATGAGAACGAATGCGCTTGCAGGAATTGCATAAAATCTTGTATCCAAATATTGATCAACGGAAGTTGTAAAAATCCTTCTTTAAATGCCAATGAATTTTCATGCGCATACCGGCCGTACATATCTTTTGTGTGTGGCAGGTATTCCTCGTAACGACTGAGCAAATAAAAAACAGCCGCAAAAATATCAAAAGGAAAATCGCCTGATGAGGTTTTAAAAAAAGCTTTGTTGCCGTTATAATTAAAACATTCAGTAGGCTGTATTATAATACCGGCCTGCTGTAGCAAACCCTGCGGTTGTATGGTAATGGCCTGTGTAAAATGAGTTAAGTCGCTGTAATTAATTTTTACTCCATCCGCCTTGCTAAATCTTTCTTCATCCGTTGTTAGCTCATACACCTGGCCCATCAGTTCTTTAAAAATAAAAGAGCAGGTATATTGGAGCCTTGCAGTAATTATAGGTGAGTAGATAATCAGCATGAATGCACAAATTAAAAAATTAGCACTAAGGTTACCGAAGAATTTTAAACTACAATAAAACAGCAGCTTAACAAACGAATCTTTACTTTTGAAAATAAAAAAATTCTATTCGCTTTGAACTTACTTCCCAACAAAAAAATATTCTTCTTATCAGATTTTCACCTGGGCGCTCCCTCCTATGAAAAAAGCCTGGAACGGGAGAAAAAAATTGTACAGTTTTTAGATAGTATCAAACACGAAGCCCAGGAAATTTTTTTAGTAGGCGACATGTTTGATTTTTGGTTTGAATACAAAAAAGTAGTTCCCAAAGGGTTTGTGCGCCTGTTGGGTAAACTGGCAGAGCTAAGTGATACCGGTATTGTATTGCATTTTTTTGTTGGCAACCACGATATGTGGGTTCGTACTTATTTTCAGCAGGAGCTTAACATGAAAGTGTATTTTGAGCCGGCCTATTTTAATTTTAATGATCAGCAGTTTTTAATTGGTCATGGCGATGGTCAGGGCCCGGGAGATCACTCCTATAAATTCTTGAAAAAAATATTTCGTAGTCCCATTTGCCAATGGGCATTCGGAATAATTCCGCCCGGTATTGGAATGGGGCTTGCCAATTATCTTTCCAGGATAAGCCGTGATGCAGACAATATACCTGAAGAAATTTTTTTAGGGGAAGAAAATGAATGGCTGATTGTTTATAGTAAAGAAATTTTGCAGCAGCGCCCTGTTAATTATTTTATTTTTGGTCACCGGCATTTAGCCATCGATTTTACCCTCAGCGAAAAAAGCCGTTACATCAATTTAGGTGACTGGATCAAGGGCAGCACGTATGCTGTGTTTGATGGCAACACTACCGAATTAATGCATTTTCAACCATGATAACGATCAATAAAATACTGCTGTTTTGTATGGGTAGTTTAGTGGTATTAAGTGCAGCAGCACAGCAGGATTCAACGTTCAGCTACTCAAAATTAATGCCAGGCGAATTTTCTTATTTTAATGTAGATAACCTTGATAATGTTTATTTGGTTACCGCCAGCAATCAGCTAAAAAAATATTATCCCAACGGCGATTCTGCCGGGGTGTTTAACGATGTACGCACCTATGGCAAACTGTTTTCTATTGATGTAACCAATCCGTTAAAACTGTTGCTGTACTACCAGAATTTCAGCACCATCGTAGTGCTGGACAGGTTTCTCAACATACGGAATGTGATTAATCTTCGCAAACAAAACATCTTTAATGTAAAAGCCATTGGCAGTAGTTACGATAATAATATCTGGGTGTTTGATGAAGGCGATGGCAAGATTAAAAAAATAGATGACAATGGCCAGGTACTTTCAGAAACGGTTGATCTTAGAATGATATTCGATACCATTCCATCTCCATCTCAGTTGATAGACCAGGATGGATTTGTGCACCTGTACGACCCTGAGAAAGGGTTTTATATTTTTGACATTTACGGGGCATTAAAAAATAAAATCCCTTTTTTGCAATGGAAAAATGTGGAGGTGATCGACAAAAAATTATACGGTTTTAGCGGCAGTATTTTGTATCAATATCAACCTGGCTCTTTGCAGCTGAAAGAATATAAACTGCCCGTTGCGTTTGCTAATGCATTGCAGATAAAAGCCAGCAATGGTAGTATTTACCTGCTACAAAAAAATGGGCTACTTAGGTATCTAGTAAAGTAATTATTCAGTTTCCAAATTTTATCCAATGGAATTTTTAGACAAAGTATTTTTTGATAATACCGTAAGGTCCTACCTGGTTGTAGGAGGCATTATTTTTTTGGTTTTTTTGTTTAAAAGATATTTAAGCCGTTACCTGGCATCGCTTACGTACAGAATTGCTAACAGGATTTTTAAAAATGTTGATAAGAGGAATTACATCGATTTTGTTTCCGACCCGATACAATGGTTTATGGTAATCACCATTGCAGTGTTTGCCATTGATAAACTAAATTTTCCTTCGGTCTTGCACTTTAAAATTTATGGTCACACTTCCGAAGACATCATAGAAAGAATTGGCCCGGGCATTATGATTGCAACCTTCACCTGGCTGTTGCTCCGGCTCATTGATTTTATCGCAATAGTGCTGGAACAAAGGGCTAACCAAACACCTGATGTAAGGGATAACCAGTTAATTGTTTTCTTTAGAGATTTTTTAAAAGTTATCATCGGAATAATTGGCGTGCTGTGGGTTGTTAAGGCCAGTTTTTACCAAC
The DNA here is from genome assembly GCA_025360525.1 of Chitinophagaceae bacterium. Taxonomy (GTDB): domain Bacteria; phylum Bacteroidota; class Bacteroidia; order Chitinophagales; family Chitinophagaceae; genus Ferruginibacter. Next base: position 18,940 of record JANYCA010000158.1, read on the forward strand.
CAATCGGCAATGTGCTAACCGGGTTAAGTATTGTAGGCGCTGGTCTTGCACTGGCTGCCAAGGAAAGTTTAGAAAACCTGATTGCCTCTTTCATCATCTTTTTTGATAAACCCTTTTTTACCGGCGACCTTGTAAAGGTAAATACAGTTACCGGCGTAGTGGAGCACATTGGCTTAAGGAGTACAAGGGTGCGCACGGGAGAAAAAACATTAATTACAATACCCAACAAACAAATGGTAGACTCCATGGTAGACAACTGGAGTATGCGTACCGGAAGGCGTGCAGAAATTAAACTGGACTTGCATCCGCAAACCAATGCCGCTGCCATTGAAAAATTTATTGAACATACCGGCCAATTACTGGAATCCAATAAATCAGTCATTGAGTCTTACAACGTCTCGTTAAAAGATATCAGCAGAAATGGCATATCGGTAGTAGTGGAATATTTCACCTCTCCCGTATCTCTCAGCGAATTTGATGCTTTAAAACAGGATTTATTATTGTCTCTAAAAAAGCAAATGGAACAGGATGAAATTGAGATGATGGTGGGGAATATGCCGGGCTGATGGAATTTGGTTTTGGGATAATATTCACAGTCCGTGTGCGTTCTGTCGGCCTCATAAAAAAGACGTTAAGAAAATTTGAAAGTGTGGCGTTAAGAAATGAAATTGTTGTTACAGATGACAGGAATTGCAATTTGCCGGTAAGTTGCACAGAAGCCCGGTTAAATACTCAAGTTGGAGCTAATTTCATTTTAGCCAGATATTCAAATTTTTAGTCTTTTTAATGGAGCCTTGATTTTTTTGCTACTTTTTATATCAAGACAAAAAGTAAACAGAGCGTAACGCAATACGGCGAGACTTGCAACATTTCTACCCACTACTATTAAATTACTCCCCTAAAATTTCTACACCACTTTCACCACCCATGTTTCTTTGCTGACTATTTCCCCAACGGGTACATTAAACTTACCCAATCCGTTCTGGAGCAAAATGTTTTTAACTGCTTCTACAGCCGCAGGAGCTACCGCAATTAATAAACCCCCACTTGTTTGTGGGTCGGCCAAAATAGCTTTTTGGTATTCCGTGATGCTGCCGATTTTTTCGCCATAGCTATCCCAGTTTCTGCCCGTACCGCCGGGTATAGATTTTTGGTCAATATAAAAATCTATATCATCAATAATGGTAGGTATGGTTGCAAAATTTACAACTGCACTTACTCCACTGCCTTCGGCCATCTCCACTAAATGCCCAAGCAAAGCAAAGCCGGTAACATCTGTCATGGCATTCACTCCTTTTACAGCGCCCATCAATTCACCAATTTTATTTAGTTGCATCATTTGCTTTGCGGCAATGCCTTTATGTTCTTCTTTTAAAATTCCCTTTTTTTCGGCAGTGGTTAAAATTCCCACACCCAATGGCTTGGTTAAAAACAATACATCGCCGGCTTGTGCCTGATTGTTTTGCTTGATGTTGGCTATCAGTACAAACCCATTTACTGCCAGGCCAAAAATTGGTTCGGGCGAATCGATGCTATGGCCCCCCGCTAGTGGTATACCAGCTTCTGCACAAATACTACGACTGCCTTCAATTACTTTTTGGGCAACCTCCGGTGGTAATAAATTGATGGGCCAGCCCAGGATGGCTATGGCCAGTGCAGGCTTGCCGCCCATGGCATAAACATCACTGATGGCATTGGCACTTGCTATGCGGCCAAACTCGTATGGATCATCCACAATGGGCATAAAAAAATCGGTAGTAGAAATGAGTGCTATGCCATTATTCATATCGTACACAGCTGCGTCATCCTTACTGTGATTGCCCACCAATAAATTTTTATTGTCGGGCATGGCAAAATTGCTGCTTAAAATCTGATCTAATATTTTGGGAGATATTTTGCAGCCGCAGCCGGCACCATGAGAGTATTGCGTTAATTTAACAGGAGCCTGTAGATTCACCTCAACGGGAGACAATTCTGAAACAATTACGTTCGGATTATTTTGCATGTTGGTTATCTTATTTATTTTCAACTAATGAAAGTTTTTTAATTATTGTTGCCCTCTTTTTTTTCTTCTTAAAATTATTGCGGCATTACTTTTAAGGTCGGCGGTAAAGCGAACATCGTACACATTTTCTCCATCTCTTACCACCAGTAAGCCTGTGTTGGGTGGTATCTCACCCAGGTTTTCTGCATACATTACCAGTTTAATGCTATCCGGTGTATTTTCATTGATGTAGATAGTTTTGCTGTTAGCTCTTGTGGTTAATCCCACCTTCGAAAAAATAACATTGCCATTCATTACTACGGTAACCGTATCGCCATCTACCTCACCATTATCATACAATGTAAGTACCAAACTATCCGACTCAAAATAAACGGCCTGCTCTGTTTTGATGGTTCTTTTTTCCAGGTCTGCTGCACCTTGCGTGATGGAAGGCGCAACAATTGTAATGGGCGTCGTATTTGGTTTGGGTGGCGTTACAATCGAAACAGTTTCCGGCGTTTTTACTGTCACAGATGCTGGTTTAGATGGAGCAGCTGTTGCTGTTGTTGCTGTTGGTTTAGGCGCAGCTGTTGTTGCTACTGCAACAGGCGGTGCAATAGGTTTTGGTTTTGGAGCCGGTGCTGTAGGCACTGATTTTTCAGGCTTTTTTATGGGCGCTGCAACAGTTACAACCGGCACTGGTATTGGTGCAGGCGGTGGTGGAATGGTATATTTTACAGTGTATTTTGTGATGGAGTTATAAAGGCTTTTTCGCTGAACCGATGGCGCCTGAACTTTAGCTACGGCAGCTGTTGGCTTTTTAATAACAGTCGCTAATGCGATGGTAGCTTTTGCAATGGCAGGTATTACCAACTCGGGTTCTGGTACTGGAGCAACTGGTTTTTCAACTTCAATTTTTGCTGGTACTGCAGGTATTGCTACAATAGCTGTAGCCAGAGTTTTGGCCGGTTGGGTATAAGACAATTTACTAACCAGTTGTAAGGTATCCAGTCTTTTATAAAGAGCTGTTGACTTAAAATCAATTTTTCTTTTGAGCGTTGCTGTGCCGGTTGCAGATAAATAATGCCTTGTACGGTTGGTGCTCCAGGTGCCTGTCATTACCATTTCTGTATCAGAAAAAATCAGAGAAAGTATCATCGTTTTCTTTACCTGCTTGGGTGGATTGATACTAAAATTATGTTCCAGAAAACCTTCGTCTTCAATAATTACTTCATTGCCTTTTAATTTAATGGAGATATCCTGTATGCCGGGTTCTTCAATACCACCTTGCTTGCCATCTTTAAAAAATACAACCCTTGAGTAGCCGGTATATTTGCCTTTATCTTCACTTACAGATATCTCGTAGGGCAGGTGAAGTTTTAAGGAGTCTACATACATTTCTCCCTTCCACATGCCGGTAATATCCTGTGCTGCCACTGTGCCCGAAAACAACAGTAACGCAATAATTATTTTAAAAATTAAGAGTCTTTTCATGAATCAAACTATTGGTGATGGATACTGCATCTACCTCATTGCAAGGTATGGTACTCAATAAGGCTTTTACTTCTTCCCTGTTGTACAATCCTTTTAAATACCATTTATCATAGTAAGTAAGCAAAATCCTAAAGCATTCTTTAAAATTATTTTCCAGCAAATGATTGATGGCGTTTTTTGTTTCCATTCCGCCGAGCCTTTTTTGTATGCGCATTACAGCGTTAACCAATTTTTCTTTTTCATACCGGCCATATTCCAGGGTAAGATAATCCAACCGTTGTTCAAAAGTGATATCAACAAAACATACGGGACTGCTTCGCATATTTCCCCAAAATGGCATGGGTATTTGTAAATTACCAATACGCTGACTTTCGTCTTCAATCCAGATGGTTGGATGGCCACTAACTGCTTGTTGATGATTGGTGTTATTTTCCAATGGCCTTGCAACAACCGCCAGGGCTTCTGCCAGCATGTTTTCGAACATTTCCTGCGAAGGCTGTGGCTTTTCTCCCAAAGCACCAAAGGCTGATCCTTTATGATTAGCCAGCCCTTCCAGGTCTATAACAGGATGGCCAATTTTTTTTAGCTGCTGAATAATTAATGTTTTTCCACTGCCGGTATAGCCGCCTACAATGGTGATTGGATATTTTTTTTCAAATTGATCTCTTACCCATTTTCTATATGCTTTGTACCCACCAATGATGGTGTACACCTTAAACCCATATAAATCTAACAGCCAGGCAATGCCTGCACTTCGCATGCCGCCACGCCAGCAATGCACCACCACACTGTTACCAGCATTTACAGGTGTGTCGGGTGTTTTAATTTTGTTGGTTGCTTTCTTAACCAAAGTCAAAAGGTTTTCTACTTCTTCAACAACCTTCCGCATTTTTAAGCCAAAGTAATCGAGGCCAATTTTTATTGCCTGTTCCCTGCTTTCTTGCTTATAGGCGGTGCCTATTACTTTTCTTTCTTCGTCGGTAAATAAGGGGATGCTGTGTGCGCCCGGGATATGTGCATGCAGGTATTCGCCCGGACTACGTACATCAAGCACCGGGTGGGTTTTAGCCATTCCTATAAATTGTTCTATGGTTATTTTTTGAACTGCCATTGTTTAATCCCAACCTCATTTTATAAAGTTAATTACCCTTCGAATGAATAAAGATATTTCGTACAACGCTGAAGACAATGCTGCCACCAAAAGTGGAAGCATGTGTTAAAAATATTTTTTTGAACTGCATCATTTATGTATGCAAATTCAACCTGCAAAGCAAATTATTTGCAAGAAAAAGCCGCTGAAAAAATCAACGGCCTTAAAGTATTTTCATCATTCACACCTTTGTCTTAACCGTTCATGCTCGTCAAAAACTCAATATTATCCCTCGTGCCTTTCATATTTTTCAATAAAGTATTTAATGCTTCCTCGGGGTTCATATCAGCCATATGCTTGCGCAATACCCACATACGCTGGAAGGTTTCTTTGTCCAGCAATAAATCGTCTCTACGGGTGCTTGATGCTACTATATCAATGGCAGGGTAAATGCGGCGGTTGCTCAGTCTTCTGTCAAGCTGCAACTCCATGTTACCGGTACCTTTAAATTCTTCAAAAATAACCTCATCCATTTTGCTACCGGTATCTACCAGCGCTGTTGCAATAATGGTAAGTGAGCCGCCAAATTCTATTTTACGTGCGGCACCAAAAAACTGTTTTGGTTTTTGCATGGCGTTGGCTTCCACACCACCGCTCAATACTTTACCACTCGAAGGAGCCACTGTATTGTGTGCCCTTGCAAGCCTTGTAATGCTATCCAATAATATTACCACATCGTGCCCGCATTCTACCAGGCGCTTTGCTTTTTGCAGGGCAATGGTGCTAACTTTTACATGTTTTTCTGCCGGTTCGTCAAAAGTGCTTGCAATTACCTCTGCCTTTACACTTCTTTCCATATCTGTTACCTCTTCCGGTCTTTCATCTACCAGTACAATCATCAGGTAACACTCAGGGTGATTTTCAGCGATGGCGTTTGCCAGTTCTTTCAGCAACATTGTTTTACCCGTTTTTGGCTGAGCAACAATTAATCCACGCTGTCCCTTACCGATGGGGGTAAACAAATCCATTATTCTGGTGCTGTAATTATTGGATTGGGTGGTAAGATTCAGCTTTTCAAATGGGAACAAGGGCGTAAGGTAATCGAATGGAACCCTGTCTCTTACTTCATCCGGGCTTTTACCGTTGATGGTTTCTACTTTTAATAAAGCAAAATATTTTTCTCCTTCTTTTGGAGGACGTACAGACCCGTAAACCGTATCGCCGGTTTTTAACCCAAACAATTTTATTTGCGAGGGAGAAACATAAATATCATCGGGAGAAGAAAGGTAGTTGTAATCGCTGCTGCGTAAAAAGCCGTACCCGTCGGGCATCATTTCCAAAACACCTTCACCTAAAATAACACCGTCAAACTCAATATTAAAAACCTGGTTGTCTCTTCTTTGCTGGTATTGCTTAGCTGGATATTGCGGCATGTTTGATTCCTGGCTTTGCAGCTCAGGTTGTTGCTGCTGAATATCATCTTCCTCCTGCAACAAAGATGCAATGGCCGCAGGAATAGTACTTTGTTCGTTGGTGATCGGTTGCAAATCTTCCTCGTCGTCTTCGTTTTCTGGTTCCGGTTTTCTATGAACAGGCTTTTTTTTCTCTGCAACTATTTCAACCCTTTTAGCGGGTTTATGTTCTGGCTTTGGCTCGGCTTTTACTTCTGCTTTGGATTCTGCTTTGGGTTCTGCCCTTTGCCTTTCTTTAGCCTGTTCTTCGGGAACTTCAATAGGCTTTATGATGCGCTTTCTTTTGGGCTTTTCACTAGCAACAGCCGGAGTTTCGGTAGTTTTTACCGATTGGGCTTCTATGATTTTCATAACCAAATCCTGCTTATCAAATTTCTTAAAGTTGGGTATGTCTAGCTGCTCAGCAATATCGTGCAGCTCAGGAACGAGCATGTCGTTCAGTTGTATAATGTCGTACATAAAGTCAATGAAAATGAATTTTTCAAAAAAAGATCAGCTTGTTAAACTTGAAAAAAAGTCAATTGAATCGGATGAGAATTTTAATTGATGGAATGTGAACGTCTGATGCAATGCAAAATTGGAGAGACCTTGTCGCAATATTCCAGCACAATATTACAGTGTTTTTTTAGATTACTGAAAAATAATTCCTCATTCGCATCTTTTTATGCATAAAACCCCAGGCAACTCCTGTGAATATATTGCAAACCGGAAGGAAAAAAACAAGAAAAGCAGTTGACAACAACAAAGAAAACAGCTTTAATGTATGTTTTATACAACCTTGTTTTCCAGGGTAGCCCCTGCAACAAATGCATCGATATTTGTTAAGGTAACCTGCGCAATTTGCGACAAGGCTTCCTCTGTAAAAAACCCCTGGTGTGCTGTTACCAGAACATTAGGAAAACTCATCAGGCGCATTATAATATCATCCTGTATAATATTTTCTGACAGATCATTGAAAAACAGTTTCTCTTCCTGCTCATATACATCAAGACCCAAGTACCCAATCTTACCGGTCTTTAAACCATCTATTGCATCGCTGGTATCTATTAGTGCACCGCGGCTGGTGTTAATTAACATTACCCCTTCTTTCATCATTGAAATGCTGTGTTCATTTATGATGTGCCTGGTTTGCTCTGTAAGCGGACAATGCAGGGAAATAATATCACTTTGCTCCAGCAAATCGATCAGCGGCAGGTAGTGTACCTGCCTTGCTGCCAGCGCCGGATTAGCCATTAAATCGAACGCCAGCACGTTACAGCCGAACCCCTGCATAATATCACAAAAAACCTCTCCTATTTTGCCTGTGCCTATTACCCCAACTGTTTTTCCGTGCAAATCGAAACCCGTTAATCTGTCAAGCGAAAAGTTGCCCTCTCTAACACGATTATAGGCTTTATGCGTTTTACGGTTTAGCGTTAAAATCAGTGCCAGCGCATGTTCGGCCACAGCATAGGGTGAATAAGCCGGTACTCTTACCACGGTGATGCCGTTTAATTTGGCACTTTCAATGTTCACATTATTAAAACCTGCACAGCGCAAAGCAACCAGTTGTATACCCAGCTTTTTAAGTGCTGATAACACACCCGTATTTAGTTTATCATTTACAAAGGCGCAAATGCCTTCGCAACCTGCAGCAAGGTTAACTGTTTGCTCATTTAATGGTGCTTCAAAATAGATGATTTCGTGGGTACTTACATAGCGATCGAAAAATTCCCTGTCGTATGACTTAGTGGAGAAAAATGCAATTTTCATGTAGTGAAGTTACGTGTTCTGTCTTAGCGGATTCAAATGAAATGATATGTATGAATGAATTTTTTATTGGCAGATTTTTAAATAAATCTTGAATAATTATTCAACTAAAGTGACGTGACGAAGAAAAAATTTCGCCGTGTTGAATAATGTGCAGTTTAATACTTTAATTGAATGCAATCCCTCTATTATCACCGTTAACACAATAGCATATATTTGCAGCCTTAAAAACAGGCATATGTTTAACAAACGAATAAAAATAAAAGAATTGCTGGTGAGTGATGTGGCAAACTACCAGGCTACTGTAATGGGTTGGGTACGCACTTTCCGCAACAACCAGTTTATAGCATTGAACGATGGTAGCACCAACAGCAATTTACAAATTGTGGCCGAGCTGGGGAAGTTTGACGATGCTTTGTTAAAACGCCTTACCACAGGGGCTTGTATAAAAGCAACCGGGGAAATAATAGCATCTTTAGGAAAGGGCCAAAAGGTAGAATTAAAAGCTACTGACATTGAAATATTGGGTGATAGTGATGCAGAAAAATTTCCGCTGCAACCTAAAAAACACAGCCTTGAATTTTTAAGGGAGATTGCCCACCTGCGTTTTCGTACCAATACTTTTGGATCTGTTTTTCGTGTGCGACATGCGCTTGCTTTTGCTGTGCATGAGTTCTTTAATAAAAAGGGTTTTGTTTATTTTCATACACCCATTATTACCGCCAGCGATGCTGAAGGTGCTGGAGAAATGTTTAGGGTAACCACCTTACCAATGGATGGCACTGCACCAAAGAATGAGGATGGCAGCATCAATTATAAAGAGGACTTTTTTGGCCGCAGTACCAACCTCACCGTAAGTGGACAATTAGAGGGCGAACTGGCAGCAATGGCATTCAGCGATATTTATACTTTTGGTCCAACCTTTAGGGCAGAGAACAGCAATACTACCAGGCATTTGGCAGAATTCTGGATGATTGAACCAGAGATGGCTTTTCATGACCTGGAAGACAATGCCAACCTTGCGGAAGAATTTATTAAATACGTAATTAAATATGCCATCGATAACAACAAAGACGATCTTGACTTTTTAGCCCAGCGTTTAGAGGAAGAAGAAAAACAAAAGCCACAACAAGACCGCAGCGAAATGGGTTTGCTGGATAAGTTAGCCTTTGTGGTAAACAATAATTTTGAAAGAATTACCTATTCCGAGGCTATTGAAATTTTACGGGATTGTAACCACAATAAGAAAAAGAAGTTTCAGTATTTGATAAATGACTGGGGAGTAGACCTGCAAAGTGAACATGAGCGATACCTGGTAGAAAAGCATTTTAAAAAACCCGTTATTTTAACCAATTATCCTGCCGCCATTAAATCATTTTACATGCGGATGGATGACAACTGTGCGCCTGGCAGACAAACAGTATCGGCCATGGATATACTGGCACCGGGCATTGGTGAAATAGTGGGTGGAAGCCAGCGGGAAGAACGACTGGATAAACTTACCGAACGCATGGAAGCCATGCATATTCCGGCTGAAGAATTGAGCTGGTATTTAGATACCCGCAGATTTGGATCTTGCCCTCATGCCGGCTTTGGGCTTGGGTTTGAGCGGTTAGTACAGTTTGTAACCGGCATGGGAAATATCAGGGATGTTATTCCCTTTCCCAGGTTTCCCAAGAGTGCTGAGTTTTAAGCCCCCTGGCCCCCTAGCCCCCAAAGGTGGAACAAAGGCAGCTGCTTTTTTTAAGAAAGATAATTTGAAAACCGGGGCTTGCTGCCCTGGTTTTTTATTTTGTAAAGACTTACATTTTTCATACATGGCAATAGTAAATTGTTTGAAATTTGCAGCGTAATAAATACTTCACTAATGCTACAATTAAACTTCAATCCCTTTCCGGAATTATCGACTGAAAGATTGGTCTTAAGAGAAATTTCACCGGCAGATGCAAACGAGATTTTTCAATTGCGGTCAGATAAAAATGTGATGCAATTTCTTGACAGGCCACTGGCTCAATCAATGGATGATGCCATAGCGTTGATAAAAAAAATTGCAGGTGGTCATAATGAAAATGAAAACATTACCTGGGCAATTACTTTGCAAAAGCTGCCCAAATTAATTGGCACCATTGGTTTTTGGCGAATTGACAAAGAAAATTACCGGGCAGAGATTGGCTATCTTTTGCATCCTGGTGAACAGGGTAAAGGGCTGATGCAGGAAGCCATTGCAGTGGTATTAAAATATGGTTTTGAAACGATGAAACTGCATTCGGTAGAGGCTAATGTTAATCCAGCCAATAACGCATCAATAAAATTGTTAGAAAAAAATAATTTTACGAAAGAAGCTCATTTTAAAGAGAATTATTTTTATAATGGAAGGTTTCTGGACTCTGCTATTTACTCCCTTGTAACCGGCTGTTAAAATTCCTGTACTCAATATATCTACCAATTACCAAATTTTAATTCCGGCGCTTATATTCATTTTACATCCACTTTAATTTCATTTACTTTTGCCGGCATCTCCTTTTAGTTATAAATAATTTAATTATCAATTAATGAAGAATACAGCATTTACAGCAAAACACATTGCACTGGGTGCAAAAATGGCTGAGTTTGCAGGTTATAATATGCCTATCAGCTATAGCGGTATTAATGATGAACATTCAGCTGTACGCAATAATGCAGGTGTATTTGATGTAAGCCATATGGGAGAATTTGTATTAAAAGGTGATGGGGCGCTTGATTTAATTCAGCGGGTAACCACCAACGATGCAGCTAAACTTACCAAAGGAAAAGCCCAATACAGTTGTCTGCCAAATAATGATGGCGGTATTGTGGATGATTTGCTGGTATATTGTTTAGAAGAAAACAAAGCCTATATGCTGGTTGTAAATGCCAGTAATATTGATAAAGACTGGAAGTGGATCAGCGCTCACAATACAGCTGGTGTAGAGATGCATAATATCAGTGACAACACCTGTCTGCTGGCTATACAAGGGCCCAATGCCACAAAAATTTTACAGCCGCTTACGGATATCGACATCCTGAATATGAAGTATTACACTTTTGACAAAGGTAAATTTGCAGGAGTTGAAAATGTGCTGGTAAGCGCAACAGGTTACACCGGATCGGGTGGTGTGGAAATTTATTTTGAAGATACAGACGGTAATTCTGAAAAAATATGGGATGCCATTTTTGAAGCTGGTAAAGCTGCCGGCATTAAACCAATTGGCCTGGGAGCAAGAGATACTTTAAGACTGGAAATGGGCTTTTGTTTGTATGGAAATGATATCGACGATACCACCTCTCCATTAGAAGCAGGCCTTGGCTGGATTACCAAATTCACCAAAGACTTTACTAACAGTGCTTATTTTGAAAAACAAAAAGCAGATGGGGTAACTAAAAAACTGGTTGGTTTTGAAATGCTGGAAAAAGGCATTGCCAGACATGATTATTTAATTAAAGATTTTGAAGGCAATACTATTGGCAAGGTAACCTCCGGCACACAGGCGCCTTCGCTTGGCAAGGCCGTTGGACTTGGGTATGTTGACAGTAAAGATGCAGCCATTGACAGCGAAATTTTTATCAGCGTACGAAACACCCTTTTAAGGGCTAAAGTGGTAAAAGTGCCTTTTGTATAAACCCTGCTAACTTCCAAAATGGGGAATACCACCTTACATGACATCCATTCATTTAACCACCTTTATTATTGCACCTGTTGAACGGGTTTTTGATTTAAGTCGCAGTGTCAACCTGCATAAAATTTCTACGGCACATACCGGCGAAACGGCCATTGCAGGGGTTTTAACAGGATTGATCAATGAAAATGAAACCGTTACCTGGCAAGCCAAACATGTAGGTAAGCAGCGACGATTTACTTCAAAAATCATCGAAATGTTGAGGCCCAACTCATTTTTAGATGAAATGATAAAAGGTGATTTTAAAAGCTTCCGCCACCAGCATCATTTTAAAAAAACCAACAACGGCACCATCATGATTGATTTACTGGAATTTGAAACTCCCTATGGTGTTTTGGGTAAACTAATCAACCGGTTTTTTCTTAAAAATTATATTGAAAAATTATTGGTAAAAAGAAACCAGATTATAAAGGAATATGCAGAAACCAATAAGTGGAAAGCAATATTAATTTAATGTCTTTTAATACAGAGACACTATACCCGGTTTTTAAATTTATACAAAGAATTTGCAGCTTTATCCAGCATAAAAAATAAATATGACCTCAACAAAACCAAACCTATACACTTGCCTTTCCCCGGCCCTGTTGCACTTATACGATGTAAGCAGTAGCATTGTAGTAATCATCGATGTGTTGAGGGCTACTTCCACCATTGCAACAGCTTTGCACAATGGAGCAAAAGAGGTAATACCGGTTGACAGCGTAACAGATTGCATCCGCATCGGTGAAGCAATGGGCGCCATTACCGCCGGTGAACGGGATGGAAAAGTGGCCGAAGGTTTGTCGTATGGTAACTCTCCTTTTGAATATCCTGCCTCATTTATTGCAGGCAAAACGCTGGTGCTTACCACCACCAATGGCACCAAATTATTACACATGGCATTGGATAAAAACGCCAAAGGAATTATCACCGGCTCTTTTCCCAACCTTACTGCAGTATGTAATTACCTGGTGGCACAAAAGCAGCCGGTTATTTTAGGCTGTGCAGCCTGGAAAGACAGGGTAAATATTGAAGACACATTGCTTGCCGGCGCAGTTATCAGCAGAATAAAAAACCATTTTAATATCAACTGCGATTCTTCTGCTACAGCCTCTTCCCTGTACGAAATGGCAAAAAATGACCTGTTTGATTTTATGAAAACCAAACAGGCATCGCATTACCTCCGCCTCAGTAACTATGGCCTGGAAAAAGATATTCAATATTGTCTTACAGAAGATATTGCAAATACGCTTTGTATTTACGAAGATGGAAAGCTGGTTAAAAAATAACCGTTTTCTCTGCCGCATTTATCAAGAAGTCATCTTGTATTAATAACTATTAATACTGTGTCAGGCAGGTCTTCGGCTAAACCGCTAAGCTGTCTAACCACAAATTATTTAACCGCTTTAACAAGATTTAATTACTGAGCAATTAATAAACCCCTCAATCAATCAATTGTATTCTGCTTTATGCCATTGGCCAACTTATTTGTTTATGCAAGCCTGTTATTTATCTATAAACTTTACAATACAGTTCTTACCCTCATTTATTTTTCTTTACTTTTGCGAATTGCTTTTTATTAACCGGAAGGGTGTAAACTATTATTTTAGTAACCCATACTTACAAATCCACATTCGCTTTGGCATTATCGCATTTAATCAAGTACGTTTATAATACCGGATCCGATGAAGTTATCCGTAGAGGAAAAAAAATCCATTTAAGCGGATATGTGGAAATGGTCGATCACGATGAATTGTTGAATACTGTTAACTTCCGGGTTAAAGATGATACTTACAGCACTTATTATAAAGTAAACATTCAGCAATACCACGACCCCAAAGCACTGTCCATGCGGTGTAGCTGCCCTTATAACCTGGGGGATATTTGCCGCCACGAAGCCGCAGCCATGCTGCAACTGCAGGAACTGATAGATAAAAATATGCTGGGCGGCAGTATTATCCAATACAACCAATTGCATACGGTTGCAAAGATGAAGCACATCGATTTAAAAGTAATCAGGCTGCTGGCATCGCAGGAAGAATTTGAAGTTTCGGAAAACTTATTGGCTACTAACAAAGCCGTTATTGCAGTTGCTGCCAACGAAAGGGTGGAGGCAACACTTACCATAGAGGGTGAAAGCTACCCATTGGTAATACAAAAAAATGATGAGCGCAACTTTGATACCTCCTGCAGGTGCAAAGAAATTCATCATCCCCTTTGTGTTCATAAAACCCTGCTGCTGCTTCAACTGTTTCACAGTTATGGTCCTTATTATTTCGATACCATCCGCAACTGGGACAAAGACAAGAACAAACTGTTGCAAATGTATGGCTACAGTTTAGACGATGACCTGGCGGGCAAGTTTGAGTTTATTTACAAAGAAGGCAAGCCTTTTTTAAAAGTGCTTGATTTAAATATTAAAAGAGTAGCACCTGTGGCGCCGGTTGTAAAACCAGCTTACATACAAGCACAATCCATTGCAAACGTGGCGGACGATGCAGCACCTGAGGAAATAGTGCCTTCTAAAAAACTCGGGCTGGTATTTAATTTTAATACAATGGCCTATCCACATTTTACGTTAGATGTTGTGCAGGGCGATGCAGACAGCACTGGCAAAAAATTTATTGGTAAAACAGAAAAGCTCGATCTATCCAAATATGTAAATACAGAAGTGGTAAGTGAAGAGGATAAAATGTTACTTCAGCAGGTGCGTAAACTGCAACCATCTGAAGTAAACAAATACCTGAACCGCAACTCTCCCTTTAGCGGCATTTGGGAAAATATTATTCAAACAGATGGCGATGAATTACCGGAGGAAACCAAATCGCTCATTGCAGAATACCTTCAACCCAAACTTAAGAAAATTTTTGAAGAGCAATCTCAAAATTCTTTTGTGTATTATCTGCCGGAAAAAAAGATTTTTAAAACAGACAACCTTGCAGAAGTAGCGCTGTGTGAAGATTTTATTACGCCACAGTTTAAAATTATTGCAGTTGATAATCATTTTGAACTGCAGTGCAGATTTCATATAAACGGGGCAGAGCAACCGGTAACGGATAACGAATGTAGCAGCAGTTTGCTGTTTTTATACAATCATATTTTTTACCTGTGGCAAAAGCCGGAAGATATTTTGCAGGCAGAAAAATTTATAAAAAACGGCAACATCAAGCTCAGCAAAGAAAACTGGGCTTCGCAGATGCAGAAAACCATCATGCCTCTAACCAAAGACTACCAGGTAGAATTTGATAAGTCGCTGATAAAAGAAATTAAAAGTGGCGAGCCGGAGGTAAAACTGATGCTGCAGGAAAAAGGTGATTACCTTGTTTTTCAACCCATCTTTAGTTACAAAGGTTTTGAAACAAAGGCCAATGACAAGAATACCATCACTATACCCGACGGTGATAAAATACTGATTGTACATCGCAATAAAGAAGCAGAGCAAAGGTTCATCGATTCGCTGCAAGCATTACACTCTCAATTTATTAAACCGCAGGAAGGCAATAGTCTCATCCTTCGTGGTGCAGATGTGTTGCGCAACAACTGGTTTTTTTTGTTTGTAGATGCCATGAAGGAACAAAAGGTATCTGTGTATGGTTTTGAAGCGCTACGAAACTTCCGTTTTAACACCGCAAGACCATCTACCCACATTCACGTAAGCAGCGGCCTCGATTGGTTTGATGCCAAAGTTGAAATAGATTTTGAAGGCCAGCGGGTGGGCATTGCAGACATTAAAAAAGCATTGGCAGCCAAGCAATCTTTTGTACAGCTGGGCGATGGTACGCTGGGTATTTTACCCGATGAATGGCTTAAAAAATATTCGCTGCTGTTTAAAGTAGGTGAAGGTAAAGTTGATAAACTCCGCCTGTCTAAATATCACATGAGTGTGATAGACGAACTCTATGAAAATAAAGAAATAGCAGAACTTACTTTTTCGCTGGATGAAAAATTTGAACGGTTGAGGGAGTTTAAAAACATCCCGGAAATTCCTGCCCCCGAATCGTTGCAACCCATTTTAAGACCTTACCAAACTGCAGGTTACCAATGGCTCAGTTACCTCAATGATGTAGGCTGGGGTGGTATCCTGGCAGATGACATGGGTTTAGGTAAAACCATCCAGGCATTAACCATGCTGCAGCATTACAAAACAAGTACCGGTAATATAAAAGCAATTGTTATTTGCCCCACAACACTAATCTATAACTGGGAAAACGAGATCCGGAAATTTACGCCAACGCTTACCTGGCAAATACACCATGGCAGCATGCGCAGCAGGGATATGGATGCTTTGCAAAAAGCAAATATTATTATTACAACCTACGGAACCTTACGCAGCGACATACAGGTGCTGATGAAAATAAACTACGATTATGTTGTGCTGGACGAAAGCCAGGCCATTAAAAACCCGGCATCAAAAGTTACCAAGGCGGCCTGCCTGCTTACTGCAAAAAACCGGGTGTGTATGAGTGGTACGCCTCTGCAGAATAATACGTTCGACATATTTGCACAAATGAATTTTTTAAACCCTGGCCTGCTGGGCACAATGGATTTTTTTAGAAATGAATTTGCAACCCCTATTGATAAATTTGGTGAACAGGAACAAAAAGATCACCTGCGAAAATTATTATTTCCCTTTATTTTAAGACGCACCAAAGAACAGGTTGCTAAAGATTTACCGGAAAAAACGGAGACCATTTTATTTTGCGAAATGGAGAAAGAGCAGCGTAAAATTTATGATGCTTACCGAAACAGTTACCGGGATAAAATTATGGGCACCATCGATCAGCAGGGTATCGATAAATCGCAGTTAACCATTTTGCAGGGCCTGATGAAATTGCGGCAGATTTGCGATAGCCCGGCCATTTTAAACGAACAGGAAAAATTCCCCAACAATAGTATTAAACTGGATGAACTCTCCCGGGAAATTACCGAAAACATTGGCGAGCACAAGGCATTGGTGTTCTCCCAGTTTTTAGGAATGCTGGCGCTGATAAGGGCCAAATTGCAGGAAGAAGGCATTGCATACGAATATTTTGATGGCAGCACTAATATTGCTGACAGGCAAAAAGCCATCGACAATTTCCAGAACAACGATAACTGCAGGGTATTCCTGATTTCATTAAAAGCGGGCGGTGTTGGTCTTAACCTTACAGCGGCAGATTATGTGTATATAGTGGATCCCTGGTGGAATCCGGCTGTAGAACAGCAGGCCATTGACCGTACGCATCGTATTGGACAAACAAAAAATATCTTTGCCTACCGGATGATTTGTATAGATACCATTGAAGATAAAATACTTCAATTACAGGAACGCAAGCGCAAACTCGCCAGCGAACTAATTAGTGACGATGCCAATTTTGTAAAGGCATTGAGCAAGGCAGATGTAGAATATTTGTTTAGTTAGATGGTGAGGGTTCAATAATATTAATTTCTTATTCCCAACCTATTTCTCTTAATGAGTAATGAGCAGCCCTCAAGTTGATTCCAACTTGCATGCTCATTGCAGAAGCCGTTTTGCTTTATGCCGTAGGATGTTAGTTAAAAGCTTAATATCGGCATTTGCTGGGTAGATTGATTCATGTAAAGACTTGCTAGGCTTCATCGTCATTTGTTAAGTACCCTGCTACCTTTAATGACATTACAACAAGGGCGAAGAGTCATGGATATTTTCATTAAGATTAAATGGCTATTTGATCAGTAAACCTGCCTTTAAACCAAATGTTGTAGAAAATCCCGGACTTTTACCGAGGCGGGCATTTCCATAATTGTAGGCAGTGTTCCCATCACTGTAATACTGGTTATCTGTCCTGTTTTTGTTATCTGCACCGTAACCAAGGCCCCAATAAATATCAAGCAAAAACTTTTCACCAAATACCCACTGTTTACCAAATTCTATTTGCAAAGCACCGAAGGTTACATTTTGTTTTTCTACGTTATAAGATTGGGTGGCTGACTTATAAACGACTTTATTTTCGCCGTAGTTACCAAGGTAGAAGATCGGCTTTACATAACCGCCTTGCATGATATGGGTAAACCTGGTTCTTCCAAAAATAAAGTCGGGCAATTTATTAAACTTATAACCGGCAGATGCGAACAACCCCACTTGTTTCTTTTTTACATTGTAAGTAGTCATGTCGTAATATTGAAGCTGATCACTTTTTCCGAGCCCTATAATGCCCAACGAAATTTCGTAACTTTTGCCTACACCGATACTTTTCTCAAAACTAACCTGTGTAAATCCCAGCAAAGGAGAAAGAAAATCTATTTTGATGGCTTTGTTTAATTGTCCGCTGTAATTTTCCATGTCCTTAAGGTCGGGTACATAGGTTTCTTCACGGCCATTTTGATAGACTATTTTATTGATGGAATTTTTATCAATTGCATAAACAGGCCCATCTGGATTATCAGGAATTTTATACTTTATTTCACTGGTGCCAATTTCAATTATTTTGGCTTTTACCTGGCTACCGTTTCTTTTAAAAATTACATCTTGCGAATAACTGGTTGTTGTAAAAAGAATTACAACAAAAAGGCACATGATAGATTTCATACTTTAGGTTTAAAGATTAAGACAAGATTTTATCGTAAAGCGTTGCACAGGTATTTCTCATTATTATGCAGCAGTAGTACCTAACAATTATACTTTTTATTTAGCTGTTAGTGGCTTAGAAGCAATTTTTCAGCAGCTGGTTTTACGGTACCACCTAATACAATAGCTTATACGCTGACTGTAAAGCCATTGTTATAATTTATAAAGTAGGTGTGCTGTTTCTTTTGCCCAACGGCGGTGGATGATTGCTACATGCTTCCCCATTGCTAAAAATGCTTGGCTCATGCCTTCGGTTGTTGGCAAAAAAACGAAATTGGCATTTACTGAGTAGCCTGATTTCATTAAAGACATTCCAAAAAAGCAAAGCTATTTACGCTTCAAATACGTCCTGCTCATTTCATCATACAACGATAACAACTTATTTGATTTACCATCTGTGTCAAAAAATTGTTCCCAGGTACTGAGTGGTTCCCAGATACAGGTTCCCTTTCCTTTTCCGTTGGGCAAATCAAATGCAATTTTATTTACTTCTTCTTTTAAGGCGGAGTATTCAACCACAATTACGTCTTTGTTGTAACGGCGTACAAGGTCGTTAAGGTTATTGTCAAGATCGGCCAATGTACCATGCCATTTTGGATAATACGATTGACCAATTACATCAAAATGAACGCCACGGGCAATCATGTTATCGATAAAGAAAACAGATTCGTTGTTTTGTCCGCCCAACGCAACATGCAACATCATTTGCACCGTTGGGTCAACGGCTTTTACGGCTGCGGTACCTGCACAAAGCAATTGTGCCAACTGATCAATATTTGCCACATTACCATCCGGCCATACAATGCCATGATTAATCTCGTTGCCTACCTGTACCATATCCGGCGTTGTGCCTTGTGCCTTTAAATCTTCCATTACCTTTTTTGTATAATCGTACAAAGCCTTTTTTAAGTCTTCAAACGACAGGTTTTTCCAGGCAGTGGGTTTGTATTGGTGACCAGGGTCGGCCCAATAATCACTGTAATGAAAATCGAGCAATAATTTTAGTCCGGCAGCTTTTACACGCTTTGCCATTTGCAGGGTATAATTCAAATTGCAAAAACCTTTCTTTGGTGAGTAACCGCTATCCTGCGCAGGATCATGAAAAATGCGCAGGCGCACATAATTGATACCATGATCTTTAATGATTTCAATGGCATCTTTTGTTACACCCTTATCGGAAAATTGTATACCCTTTTCTTCAAGCTCCGGCAAAAAAGAAATATCAGCCCCCATCATCTGATCAACTGTTCTGGGTTTTGCAGCCTCACCGGTTAGTTTATATTTTTCATCAATCGTAATAACATTTACTTGATCTGGTGCAACCATGATTACGTCGGTTGAACCGGCAGATAAACTATTGGCAGCTGCCTCTACTTTAAAAATACCTGGCTTAGTACCTGACTGAATAATCAACTGGCATTTACCATTGAACAAACTGCGTTGCCACAAACCATCTGCACATTTATCAGCTTCGTGACTGCTGGGATCACCATTGCCCACGCCGATAATTTTTGAATCACCTTCAACTTTAAATTTAATAAGGTTGTCTGCATCCGGCACTTCACGGCCTTCCCGATCAACTACTGTAACATTCATTACCGCTACATCTTTACCATCGGCCAGCATAGTAGTTTTGTAGGGTGTTAATACTACTTCTACTGGCACACCAGTTGTTTCAATTTTTGCGGTGAGTTTTCTTCCTCTTTTGTATGCCACCGCTTCTAACCTACCTGGTTCAAATGCTACGTTCCATTGCAGATGGCTGTTGCGTGGCATCTCTTTCTTTCCTAAACTTTTACCGTTTAAAAATAACTCTACATCATCGGCATTACTGTTAACCCATACATCAATTTGCTTTTTCGGTTGCCCCCACTCGTTATGATGATTCCAGTGCGGAGAAATATGCAAAACATCTTTATCCGTCCACCAGCTTTGATAATAGTAATAAATATTTTTTGGAAAGCCGCATACATCCATCACACCAAAATGAGAATTGATATTGGGCCATTTAAAGGGTGTTGGTTCTCCCCTGTAATCAAAGCCTGTCCAGATAAAACCACCCAGCCAATAATCGTTGGTAGCTGCAAGCTTCCACCACTCTTCTGCCCGGCTCGCCCACCAGGGAGCAATAATATCCTGGTCGGGTAAATACCCACGAACAGAATCTTTTACCAGTTGGCCACGGGTGGTTACCGTGCTACCCATCTCGGTACCAAGCAGGGGTTGATCGGGATGATCTTTATGATAATCCGCCACAGCAAATTGCCGATAGTTAAAACTGCGGACAGGAATTACTTCGTTCACACCTTTATAAACATTTGCCAAATCAGCAGCGTACGTGCAGGTACGGGTGGGATCAAGTTGTTTCAACTTACTGATGAAAGTTTCTGCAATGCGTTTACCATAAGCGTTGGTATGAAACCATCCTTCTTCGTTGCCAATGCTCCACATAAAAACACATGTGCGGCTGCGGTCTCGTTTTACCAGGCATTGAAACTGGTCCATATATTCAGCACTACTGTTGAGCAATCGTTGTTCATCCATCACTAGCATACCAAGGCTATCACAAGCATCTAACAACTCAGGCGTTGGTGCATTGTGACTGGTACGATATGCATTTGAACCAAACTGTTTTAACAATCCAATGCGGTAGTATTGCAAATAATCCGGTACCGCACTTCCCACACCTGCCTGATCCTGGTGATTGTTTGTACCCAATATCTTTACATGCTTTCCGTTTAAGAAAACACCGTTGGGTTTAATTTCGATAGTACGGAAACCAAAGCGAAATTTTTTAGTGTCAATAACAATTCCATTCTGTTTTAACTCTACTGCCACCCGGTACAGATAAGGGTTATCTAATGACCATAAGGTTGGATTTACCACATTAATGAGTTGCTTAATTGTCTTCTCCTCATTTGTATTAATGGTAAGGGCTGTCTCTTTTACAGCACCTATTTTAGCACCACTTCTGTCGGCCAAATAAATATTGATGGAATAATTTCCGCCGGAAGTATATTCATTTACAATACTGGTTTCTACATTCAATATTGCTTTGTTACCGTTGATGCTTGCATAAGCAAACACCCCATCGGTGGCTATATGTGTATTGGGATAACTGTTGAGCCACACATGCCGGTAGATGCCGGCACCTTCGTAAAACCAGCCTTCGTATTGCGTGGCATCAACCCGAACGGTAATCACATTATTGCGATCGTAATTGAGAAAATCTGTTACATCATAATTAACACCCACATAGCCGCTCTTGTTATTGCCCAGATAAAATCCGTTGATCCATACCTGTGCATCCCGAAAAATTCCATCAAACTGTAGTTGAAA
>JANYCA010000177.1 GCA_025360525.1 Chitinophagaceae bacterium
GGTAAAATAGGTAAAATAGTTGCTAAATATTTTTTAAAATACAAGTTTAATTAAAGTATGAGCAAGAAAGTAGTATTAGGATTTAGCGGTGGATTGGACACTACCTTTTGTGTAAAATATTTTACAGAAGAAATGGGTTACGAAGTGCATTCTGTAATCGTAAACACAGGTGGTTTTACATTAGATGAATTAAAACATATTGAAGCACATGCGTATATATTAGGGGTAAAAACTCATACAACGGTAGATGCTGTAAAAAGTTATTACGACCGTATAATTAAGTACCTCATTTACGGTAATGTATTAAAAAACAATACCTACCCACTAAGTGTTAGTGCCGAAAGAATAAGCCAGGCTCTGTTTATAGCGGAACATGCCAAAGCTTTAAATGCGGAGGCAGTTGCGCATGGCAGTACCGGTGCAGGCAACGACCAGGTGCGTTTTGACATGGTCTTTAATATTATGTTGCCGAATGTTGAAATCATTACGCCCATCAGAGATTTAAAACTAAGCCGGGAAGCGGAAATAGCCTATCTGAAAAAGAAAGGGGTTGATATGGATTTTGCAAAATCACAATACTCTATCAATAAAGGATTGTGGGGCACCAGTGTGGGCGGCAAAGAAACATTGAACTCAAACGGTATGTTGCCGGAAGAAGCCTGGCCAACACAGGTTACGGCAACTGATTCAAAAAATATAGAACTTGGTTTTGAAAAAGGGGAAATGGTAAGTGTGGATAATAAAAAATTTACACACCCTACAGAAGCTATTCAGTACCTGCAAAGCATTGCAGGACCGTATGGCATTGGCAGGGATATTCATGTGGGCGATACCATCATCGGTATTAAAGGAAGAGTTGGATTTGAGGCAGCGGCGCCGATGGTAATTTTAAAAGCACACCATGCATTGGAAAAACATGTATTAACCAAATGCCAGCTAAACTGGAAAGACCAGTTGGCGCTGTTTTATGGCAACTGGCTGCATGAAGGACAAATATTAGATCCTGTAATGAGAGACATTGAATCTTTTTTTATCAGCTCTCAGCAAAATGTATCTGGAAAAGTATTTGTACAACTGATGCCTTATCGTTTTCAGGTAACCGGCATTGAATCTGCCTATGATTTAATGAGCAGTAAGTTTGGAAAATATGGAGAAATGAACAACGGCTGGACAGGAGAAGATGTACGAGGCTTTACAAAAATTTTTGGTAACCAAACAATGATTTATCACCAGGTTAAAGAAAGTGGCGATGGCAAATAAAATTAAAGTTGGCATTATTGGTGGCGCTGGTTATACCGGTGGCGAATTAATAAGAATTTTATTAAATCACACCCATGCTGAAATTGTTTTTGTAAACAGCAAAAGTAATGCGGGCAATCATTTGTATAAAGTGCACCAGGATCTTTTTGGGGCAACAGAACTGCTTTTTTCAGATGATATAACTCCATTAAGCAACGGCGACATTGATGTCCTATTTTTATGCCTCGGCCATGGAGATTCAAAAAAGTTTTTATCGCAAAATAGTATTCATGCGTCAACAAATATTATTGACTTAGCCAATGATTTTCGCCTGGCGGCAGATGCCCATTATGCTTCAAGAAATTTCATTTACGGATTGCCCGAACTACAGAAGAATAAAATACAATCAGCTAAAAATATTGCCAACCCTGGTTGTTTTGCAACAGCCATCCAATTAGGTTTATTGCCCCTGGCAAAAGCCGGATTAATGCAGGATGTTTATACTACAGGTATTACCGGCAGCACCGGTGCTGGTCAAAGCTTTTCTGCCACCTCTCATTTTAGCTGGCGTGCAAATAACATACAGGCTTATAAAACATTAAGCCATCAGCACAATGCCGAAATTATCCAGTCACTAAGTTCATTACAAACAGGTGAATCTTTTAAGAATGAGGACTTTAATTTTGTCCCCTGGCGGGGAGATTTTACCCGTGGAATTTTCATCAGTTCTCAAATTAAATGCGACGTTGGGTTAGATGAATTAGTGAAACTCTACGAGAATTTTTATTATGATCAGCCTTTTACCATCATTAATAAAGAACCCATTTTTTTAAAGCAGGTTGTTAACACGAACAAGTGCATGATTCAGTTAGAAAAATCGGGCAATAAACTGGTGGTTCATTCCACCATCGACAACTTGCTGAAAGGCGCCAGCGGACAGGCGGTACAAAACATGAATTTGATGTTTGGTTTGGAAGAAACCACCGGATTAAATTTAAAGGCAAATTATTTTTAAGATGAAATTATTTGATGTATACCCACTCAATGATATCAGCATTGTAAAAGCGCTTGGCGCTTACGTATGGGATGATAAAGGTGAAAAGTATGTGGACATGTACGGTGGCCATGCTGTTATTTCTATTGGCCATACGCATCCACATTATGTACAACGGTTACAAGATCAGTTGCACAAAGTAGGGTTCTACAGCAACTCAATTAAAATTCCATTGCAGGTAGAATTGGCGGAAAAATTAGGGAGCGTTTCCGGTAAAAATGATTACCAGCTTTTTCTTTGTAATTCCGGTGCCGAAGCCAATGAAAATGCATTAAAGCTGGCATCTTTTTACAATGGAAGAAAAAAAATAATTGCCTTTAAAAAAGCATTTCATGGCAGAACTTCTTTGGCTGTTGCTGTTACGGATAACCCCAATATTGTGGCTCCCGTTAACCAAACCGACAATGTAATTTTTCTCCCTTTTAATGACGAAGTCGCATTGGAACAGGCTTTTCAGCAACACGAAATTTCATCTGTAATTATAGAAGGCATACAAGGCGTTGGAGGAATTAATATTGCTGCTGATTCTTTTTTACAAAAGATACGAAGCCTGTGCAATGAGCACAATGCAGTTTACATCGCCGATTCGGTACAATGTGGTTATGGCAGAAGCGGACAATTTTATGCGCATGATCACAGCGGCGTTCAGGCAGATATTTATACCATGGCCAAAGGAATGGGCAATGGATTTCCGGTTGCCGGTATTTCTATTGCACCAAAAATTCAGCCCAAACATTTTATGCTGGGTACCACTTTTGGCGGCAATCATTTAGCCTGCGCAGCGGCACTAGCTGTATTGGAAATAATAGAGCAGGATGACTTAATGACCAACGCAAAAAATATAGGAAATTATTTAATGGACGAATTAAAAAAACTACCTGCAATAATCGAAGTGCGTGGCAGAGGGTTGATGATTGGGATAGAATTACCTGAGCATTTCAAAGAAGTAAAGAAGAACTTATTATTTAAACACAAAATATTTACCGGCGAGGCAAAGCCTAACGTGATAAGATTATTACCGGCATTAAATATTTCAAAAACAGAAGCGAATATTTTTTTAGAAGCAATAAAAACAGAGTTAAGCTGATGAAAAATTTTATTTCTGTACATGATATCGTAACTGACGCAAACAGCAATACAGGAGCGGCTATTGATGCTTTGGTAGCAAAGGCGCTGGCATACAAAGCCAATCCTTTTGCAGATAGAAAATTGGGTGCTGATAAAAGAATTGGCCTGCTCTTTTTAAATCCATCCTTGCGTACAAGATTGAGTACGCAGGTTGCTGCTGCAAACCTTGGAATGGAAGCCATTGTTTTTAATGTAGATAAAGAAGGCTGGGCAATGGAGTTTGAAGAAGGTGCTATCATGAGCGGCAATACTGTTGAGCATGTTAAAGATGCGGCACCCATCCTGGGCCATTACTTTGATGTGCTTTGTATTCGTGCATTTCCATCTTTAAAAAATAAAGCAGATGATTACAGTGAAGAGGTGATGAATGCATTTATAAAATTTGCCGGCGTACCAATTGTAAGTTTGGAAAGCAGCACTTTGCATCCTTTACAATCGTTAGCAGATATTATCACCATCAAAGAGCATTGCATAAATTTACCTCCTTCAGGCAATGGTAACATTAAAATTGTTCTTACCTGGGCGCCACATATTAAGCCACTGCCACAATGCGTACCTAATTCAACAGCGCAATGGATAAATGCATGGGGCAAAGCGGAGTTTATAATCACCCATCCAAAACATTATGAACTGGATACGCAATTTACTCAAAATGCCACCATCATGCACAATCAAAACGAAGCATTAAAAAATGCTAATTTTGTGTATGTAAAAAACTGGAGCACCTTTAAAGATTATGGTAAAATTTACACCAACGATCCTGCCTGGATGCTTACAGAAGAAAAGCTGCAACTCACCAACAATGCCAAAGTAATGCATTGCTTGCCGGTAAGGAGAAATGTTGAATTAAGTGATGAAATATTAGACGGACCAAATAGCCTGGTAACAACGCAGGCAGCCAACAGGGTATGGGCAGCACAAGTAGTTTTGAGTGAGATATTAAAAAATGGTGCCCCCGTCCCCCAAATGGGGTTATCCCCCATCCCCTGAAGGGGAGTTATTCAACAACCCTGTGAAATTCCTGGCAGTTAGTATATTGTAGCTTTTAATTAAATGGGGTTATCCCCCATCCCCTGAAGGGGAGTTATTCAACAACCCTGTGAAATTCCTGGCAGTTAGTATATTGTAGCTTTTAATTAAATGGAATTATCTAAATTCTTTAAAATTAGAAATGAAAAAATTGAGTAATTTAAATTGAATAGATCCTTCGAATAACTCCCCTTTAGGGGATGGGGGACTGTAGCTTTTAATCAAACGGAATTATCTATTTTTTTTAAAATTAGAAACGAAAAAATTGAGTAATTTAAATTGAATAGATCCTTCAAATAACTCCCCTTTAGGGGATGGGGGATTGTAGCTTTTAATTAAATGGAATTATCTAAATTCTTTAAAATTAGAAATGAAAAAATTGAGTAATTTAAATTGAATAAATCCTTCGAATAACTCCCCTTTAGGGGATGGGGGATTGTAGCTTTTAATCAAATGGAATTATCTAAATTTTTTAAAATTAGAAACGATAAAAATTGAGTAATTCAAATCAAATAGATCCTTCAAATAACACCCCTTCAGGGACTGGGGGAAGGCATGTCAATATGCATTATGGCGCAAATCCAATAATGTTTGAATTGGCAGAGGAGTTGAGAGCAAAGATGACAGAAGCAGAAGAAGTGTTTTGGAATATTATTAAAATAAATGAATGGCATTTAAAGTTCAGGAGGCAACACCCAATATCTAATTACATTGCTGATTTTTATTGCCACCATGTAAAATTGGTGATTGAACTGGATGGAGGTTATCATGAAAATAAGGAAGTGAAAATATATGATGAGGCAAGGGAAAATGATATCAAGCAATACGGAATAACAGTTTTGAGATTTAAGAATGAAGAAGTATTTAATAATACCGATGCGGTGTTAAGTAAAATTGGATTAACGATAACTAACATACAAAATGTTGTTGCTAAAAAAGTAGAGCCGTTGAATAACTCTCCGTTGCTTATCCGGAATGGGGGCAAACAAAAGCTATTTGTTATAAAAATTGGTGGCAATGTAATTGATGATGAAAATAATTTAAATAGTTTTCTAAAAAACTTTGCAAGGATTTCAGTACTTGCAAAAAAATCAGGTTCGTCGATTAACTCCCCTTCAGGGGATGGGGGGACCAAATGCATTTTAGTCCATGGCGGCGGAAAAATTGCCACAAAAATAGGAGAGCGGTTAGGCATCGTATCAACCTATATTAATGGCAGAAGAATTACAGATGAAGCAACAATCGATCTGGTAACAATGGTTTACGGCGGATTGGTAAATAAAAAAATTGTTGCCAAACTGCAGGCGCTGCAATGCAACGCAATAGGATTAACAGGGGCCGATGCCAATATTATCCCTGCAACAAAAAGACCCATTGTTTATCCACCTTTAGCGGATGGAGGTGGTAGCATTGACTACGGATTTGCAGGTGATATCGATGCAGAAGCCTTATCTGCAAAAAGTTTACAGTTGTTTTTAGATCATGGCCTTACGCCTGTGATTGCGCCGTTAACACACGATGGCAACGGACAAATACTCAATACCAATGCAGATACCATCGCTTCGGCTTTGGCAGTGGCATTATCAAAACAATATGATGTTCGATTGATTTACTGTTTTGAAAAGAAAGGGATTTTAGAAAATATTGAAGATGACAATTCGGTTATCCCTTTAATCACCAAAGAAAAATACCAGCAACTGTTAAAGGAGAAAAAACTATTTGATGGAATATTACCAAAGATAGACAATGCCTTTGCTGCCATTGATAACGGAGTAGCAGAAGTATTAATTGGCGACGCAAATGATTTATTGCAAAATATAACTGAACACCATATTGGAACTTTAATTAAGTAAGATGAATAAAATAATTTATGAGAATGCTGTAGGGTTGCTGAAACAACTTATTTCTACCCCATCTTTTTCAAAAGAAGAAAATGATACAGCCGAAATAATCTGTGCTTTTTTTTCGAAACACGCTATTCCTTTTGCAAGGGTAGGCAATAATATTTATGCAAAAAATAAGCATTACGATGCCAGTAAACCTTCCATTCTTTTAAACAGCCATCACGATACCGTGTTGCCTAATAAAGGCTACACCATGGACCCTTTTACCCCTGTAGAAAAAGACGGTAAGCTCTATGGATTGGGTAGCAATGATGCCGGTGGATGTTTGGTATCCCTCATTGCAACCTTTCTGCATTTTTACGAAAGAGAGCATATGTCGCACAATGTAGTATTTGCCGCAAGTGCAGAAGAAGAAATCAGCGGCGTAAACGGGATTGAGCTGGTATTGCCTTTCCTGGGTAAGAT
Source organism: Chitinophagaceae bacterium (assembly GCA_025360525.1). Classification (GTDB taxonomy): domain Bacteria; phylum Bacteroidota; class Bacteroidia; order Chitinophagales; family Chitinophagaceae; genus Ferruginibacter. The sequence goes on from JANYCA010000177.1 coordinate 6,760, forward strand.
AGATTTTGGTATTGTGGGCGAACCAACCAAACTGGAGATGGCAGTAGCTGAACGTGGCCTGATGGTAATTGATTGTCTCGCCATCGGCAGGGCAGGACATGCAGCCCGTAAAGAAGGAGAAAATGCATTATACAAAGCAGTAGATGATATTAACTGGATCAGGAATTATCAATTTGATAAAGTAAGCGATCTGCTCGGCGAGAGCCGGCTCACCGTTACCGTTATAGACACCGATAATAAACAGCACAATGTGGTACCTGCGCAGTGCAAATTTGTTATTGATGTACGGGTGAATGAGCTGTACACATTCGATGAAATTTTAGCGGCGTTAAAGGCTAATTTAAAAAGCCAGTTTAAACCACGTACCACCCGGATGAAGTCGACATCAATTGCGCTTGATCATCCATTGGTGAAGGCAGGCATTAACCTGGGCAAAGGATATTATGGTTCACCCACCACATCCGATAAAGCGCTAATGCCGTTTCCTACTTTAAAAATGGGCCCCGGCGATAGCGCCAGAAGCCATACCGCTAATGAGTTTATTTATTTATCAGAAATTGAAGATGGCATAAACACATATATTAAAATGGTGGAGCAAATAGTGTAAAGAATTACCAAGTAATAAAATTTTTTTTAGACAGGCATTTGTTTTTCAATGTAACATCGTTGTGTCACTCACTTGTACAATTTGTTCTTAATTCATCTTTCAACATCTGCAAACAGCACATAAAAATTAAAGTATGAAACTCTGGCAAAAAGATAGTATCCCTTCTTTAGGGGCTGGAAGTGTAGAAAAATTTACGGTGGGCAACGATCGTGAATTAGATTTGCAGCTGGCACCTTTTGATGTGCTGGGTTCCATTGCACATGTAACCATGCTGGCATCGGTAGGGTTATTACAAAATGATGAAAAAGATGTATTGGTAGCCGAGTTAAAAAATATCTACCAACAAATAATTTCTTCTGAAACCAATGGAGGCTTTAAATTAGATGATGGCGTAGAGGATATTCACTCACAGGTAGAATTAATGCTCACCGAAAAGCTGGGCGATGTTGGTAAAAAAATTCACAGCGCCAGAAGCAGAAACGACCAGGTTCTGGTAGACCTTAAATTATTTTTAAGAAGCGAAATAGAAAAACTCACTATAGATGTAAAAGCGTTGTTTGATGTTTTGATTCAACAAAGTGAGACGTATAAAAATCATTTGCTACCCGGCTATACTCATTTGCAATTAGCCATGCCTTCTTCTTTTGGTTTATGGCTGGGAGCCTATGCAGAAAGTTTGGTAGACGATTTAATTACCCTGCAGGCTGCCTTTGAAGTGGTGAATAAAAATCCCTTAGGTTCTGCAGCAGGCTATGGTTCCTCGTTTCCCATTAACCGGGCAATGACAACCGAATTACTTGGTTTTGCAGGTTTAAATTACAACGTTGTGTACGCTCAAATGGGCCGTGGCAAAACGGAACGCATCGTAGCAAGTGCATTGGCCAATATCGCAGCAACGCTTGCTAAACTAAGTATGGATGCCTGCTTGTTTCTTAACCAGAATTTTGGCTTTATTAATTTCCCGGATGAGTTAACAACGGGCAGCAGTATAATGCCGCATAAAAAAAACCCGGATGTATTTGAATTAATCCGCTCCCATTGCAACCGAATACAAGCCCTGCCAAACGAAATTATGATGATGACAGTGAACCTGCCATCCGGTTACCACCGGGATTTGCAATTGCTGAAAGAGCATATCTTTCCTGCATTTGAAAATTTACATGACTGTCTTCAAATGGCTGTGTTAATGCTTACAAATGTTAAGGTGAAAGAAAATATACTGGAAGATGAAAAATACCAGTTCCTGTTTAGTGTAGAGGAAGTAAATAAACTTGTTTTGCAGGGAATGCCATTCAGGGATGCATATAAAAAAATTGGTAACGATATAGAGCAACAGCAATTCACTTACAACACAGCAGTCAGTCATACCCACGAAGGTTCCATTGGGAATTTATGCAATCAGCAAATAAGTAGCAATATGGATGCTGTTCTAGAGCGTTTTAATTTTGGTAAAGTAAACCTGGCTTTAGCGCAATTAATAAGATAATTCTCGGCCGCTCCTGTTTATCTACTGGCCTGTAATAGTACAAGCCGGCTGCAATGCCTTGAGGCATTAAGAATCAAAAATGGCAATATCTGCCATCCTATAAGTTTTCTTTATAGTTTAATTTCTTTGTTAGAACTTCACGCCTCTTTAAATGGGCATGTTTATTGGTTAGTAGGCTTGATTTATAAATGAATGTCCGATAATCAATCCGGTAATCTGTTAAAATTGTATAATAGCCGCAAGGCAATAAAATAAATATATTCCTATGGCAGACGCCATTCAAAAAAAACGCATTGCTTTATTCGGCTCTACCGGCTCCATTGGCACACAGGCTTTGGAAGTTATCCGTGCAAACCCAACTTTATTTGAAGCTGAAATTTTAACGGCACAAACCAATGCCGACCTCTTAATAAAACAGGCATTGGAGTTTAGCCCCAACGCTGTGGTGATAGGTGATGAAACTTTATACAACAAAGTAAAAGAGGCGCTGTCATCCACCACAACAAAGGTTTTTGCAGGCGAAGCCGCCCTGGAAGAAACAGCAGATTTTGACAGCTACGATATGATGCTGGCTGGTATCGTGGGATTTGCGGGCCTAAAACCAACCCTTAAAGCGGTAGATAAAGGCAAAGCTGTTGGTCTTGCCAATAAAGAAACATTGGTGGTAGCAGGAGATATTGTGATGCAGCGGGCATACGAAAAAAGAGCACCGGTAATACCGGTGGACAGCGAACATTCAGCTATTTTCCAATGCCTCGTTGGCGAAGGCAGAAATAAAATTGAAAAAATAATTTTAACTGCCAGTGGTGGTCCGTTTTTAGGTAAAAAACCCAATTTCCTGGTAAATGTAAAACGGGATCATGCTTTGCAACATCCTAACTGGACCATGGGTGCCAAAATTTCCATTGACTCTGCAACCCTTATGAATAAAGGGCTGGAGATGATTGAAGCCAAGTGGTTGTTTAATTTACAGCCCGAGCAAATACAGGTAGTTATTCACCCTCAGAGTATTATTCATAGCATGGTGCAGTTTGAGGATGGCAGCATAAAAGCGCAGATGGGGCTGCCCGATATGAAGCTCCCTATTCAATACGCCATGTCGTTTCCTCAACGGATTAAAAATGATTTCCCAAGGCTCGATTTTAAAAAATTTGCCAACCTCGGTTTTGAGGAGCCAGATGTTAAAACATTCAGAAATCTGGCATTAGCAACAGAGGCGCTATACAAAGGAGGTAACATGCCCTGCATATTAAATGCAGCCAATGAAATTGCCGTGTGGGCCTTTCTCCGCAACCGTATTGGCTTTTTGGATATCACCGCTGTAGTAGAAAAAACCATGCAGCACACCGCTTTTATCGAAAAGCCAACATTGCAGGAATATTTTGAAACCGATGGTGAAGCCCGTAATTTTGCGGCGTCTTTAATGAAACTGTAAACCCCATCCCCTAAAGGGGTGAATTTCCAGGGAGTTTTATTATCTAAAATTTTATTATACACTTTAAATAACTCCCCTTTAGGGGACGGGGGCAACTATGATACTTTTAGCAATCAACTGGAGCAATGTTTTTATGCAGGTCTTCTATCTTATTCTTTCCTTATCGATATTGGTGGTTTTACATGAATTCGGCCATTATATTACGGCCAAATGGTTTGGCTGCAGGGTAGAAAAATTTTATCTTTTTTTTAATCCATGGTTCTCCCTGTTTAAAAAGAAAATAGGCGATACAGAATACGGTATTGGCTGGTTGCCCCTGGGCGGCTATGTTAAAATATCGGGTATGATTGATGAAAGCATGGACAAAGAAGCCATGAAATTGCCACCACAGGATTATGAATTCAGAAGCAAGCCGGCCTGGCAGCGACTAATTATTATGCTCGGTGGAATAATTGTAAATGTGTTGCTTGCCTTTATTATTTATGCCATGGTTTTATTTGTTTGGGGCGAGGCTAAAATTCCTGCTGCATCTGTAAAAAATGGTATCTGGGTTCAGGATAGTGTGTTACTGAAAGCAGGCTTTAAAAATGGCGATAAAATAACTGCAATCGATGGGGAAACAATTGAATATTTTGATGAAATTCAACCCAAATTATTGCTGAGTAAATCGGTACTGGTAGAAAGGGACGGAAAGCCATTAGCCATTGCAATGGATGAAAACTTTATTGAGCAATTGGTGGAGAGCAAAAAGAGAGTAGGTAATTTATTGATGCAACGACTGCCGGCATTGGTGGGTGAATATGATGCAAAAGATTCTTCGACCGGTAAAAAAATTGGCTTGCAGCCGATGGACAAAATCACTTCGATAGATTCTTTTCCGGTACAATATTACGATGATATGACAGCGATTCTCTCCAATAAAAAAAATCAAACGGTTACGCTCCAAATTGAAAGAAAAGGCAGCCCTATAGCAATAGATGCTCCGGTAAACCAGGATGGTAGAATTGGAATTCCTATTTTATCATTTGAGCAATACGATAGCCTCGGCGTATTTAAACTGGACAAAAAGAAATATGGTTTTTTTGAGGCAATTCCTGCAGGAGTTTCAATGGCATTAGGTAAATTAAAATTCTATATAGATCAGTTCAGGTTGATATTGAATCCTAAAACCGGCGCCTATAAAGGGTTGGGAGGCTTTAAATCCATTGGGTCTATTTTTCCTACCCATTGGGGTGAGTGGGAGATTTTCTGGAGATTAACAGGTTTTCTGTCCATTATCCTCGCCTTTATGAACATTCTGCCCATTCCTGCACTCGATGGTGGCCATGTTGTATTTACACTTGTGGAAATGATCACCGGGAGAAAGCCAAGCGAAAAGTTTTTGGAGTATGCACAAATTGTGGGTATGGTGTTATTGCTAGGTCTTATGCTATTCGCCAACTTCAACGATTGGTTTGGATATGGTAAGGGAAAATAATGTTGTTGGATGTTTTTAGATTTTAAACGTTCAAATTAATTACAATAATTTATAAGCCAATTTGCAATGCGCAGGTTGGCTTTTTTATTTCTCCCTGCAAATTGGGTTGAATTTGTAGGATGTGTTTAAACCCAGATTTTGCAGTAGCCCTTTTTTAGACAAACTGTCAAGATGCAATAGCAGCTTTTGCATATTGTGTGTAAAAAATAGTGCCTGTTTATCAATCATTTAAGTTACTAAAATCCCACTGCTATGCAGTAGAGATTTTATTCAATGAAGACAAAATGGCTTCATTTTTTCTACTGCAAAATCTGGGTTAAAAATTTCGGGTACCGGCCCAAACGCTACATTTCAATCCCAATTTTCCGCATCAAAATAGACGCATTTAAGCTACTGCAGATACCTTCTTTTAACTTGTAATCAAAATACAATTCATCATTGCTAACCTGCACATCAAAATAGTAATTCAGGATATTGGTTGGATACAGTTCTTTTAGAACTGCCAATTCAACATCATGTGTAGCAATGATACCGCAGGCATCTTTTTTAATAAGTTGTTTTATCAATGCAGCAGAACCGGTGTGCCTGTCGAGCGAGTTGGTGCCACCTAATATTTCATCCAGCAGAATAAATATTTTTTCGTCCTTGTTTACACTTTCAATGACTGTTTTTAATTTCTTTAATTCGGCATAAAATGTAGAAGTGTTTTCTTCTAAATTATCCGCAATGCGCATGCTGGTAATTAACTGTACCGGCGACAGGGTAAAACGCTGTGCACAAACAACCGAACCTGCCATAGCCAGTACCACATTAACTCCTACGCTGCGGAGGTAAGTACTTTTGCCCGCCATATTGCTACCTGTTACCAGCATCAATTCTTTTTTATCGTTAATGCTAATAAAATTGTTTACTCTTTTTGCTGGTTGAATAAGCGGATGGCCCAAGGCTGTAGCTTCAATAGAAAAATGCTTTTCTTTCAGCACCGGCATACACCAGTCCGGGTGATTAAAGTGTACTGTTGCAAGGCTGTTGATTGCTTCCATTTTGCCCAATGCTTCTATCCAGTTAAGTATGTTTTGCTGGTTGCGTTTTTTCCATCTTTCCAATGCCAGCACTTGTTGTACATCCCACAATAAAAATATATCCAACGGAATAAAAGCAACCGGGTTGTACCGGATATCCATTCTGTCTAACAGCTGTTTCAATGTTTGGAGCTCTTTGGAAGCTTTACCATTTTGCAGCTGAAAATACTGTTGCAATTGAAGCAGGTAAGCTGACGTAAACGATGTGTTTTCAATTAATGCAATGCTCCCTCTTAATACACTAATTTCATCCACAATTTTTGATAGTTGCTGTTGAACTGGTGTTGCCCGTTTGCTGGTGAAATAAGCAATTACTGCAAATGCAAAAATGAAAAAATTACGAATTCTATCAGGAATAATATCCAATAAATTCAGCGCTAAAATAATTAGGATAATGGCTGGCAATAAATATCGTAAAACGGCCCAGGGTTTAAATGAAAGAAAAACCGGTTGTTGTTGCAGCCAGTTTTGTAAGCGATCTTGGGTAGAAGCCGCAATCTTTTTTTCAGTGCCCAACGCCTGTAAGTCTTGCCGGAAAGACGTTTTTGCCGATATCTCTTTTACAGCTTCTTGTCTTTCCAGTATCGTTTCTGCCGTAGCCGGTTGTAACAACCACGAAGCCAACGTGTGGGCCCCCATGTACGATGTTGTACGATTAATGTATTGATACAAGGAGGCTCTGCCAAAAATATCAATATCGTTGGAATACAAATGTTCGTGCTGTATATATTGGTTGCCCTCATCAAAATGCAAATAGTCGCCATCCAATGCTTTCAGTTCATTTGCGTTAATACCAATTAAATTTTTCTGGTGGTTGATTGCAGCTTTATTATCCAGGTCCCTAAAAATGAGCCGGGTAAATACAATCAAAAAAAGCATTGCAACCGATACAACGTACAGCCCACCCAACGGCCACAGCCAATACAAAACAGGAAAAGCTCCAACAGATGAGCACAACCTCCCCCAGCCAAGCAGCTTATTTTTTCGTTGTAATTGAAGCAGTGTTTGTTGTAGTTGTGTAATGCGTTGTTGGTAATAATCAGCCGGCTGTATATTCATGAGTTGTTAAATAAAAGAAATGCAAATCTAAAGCACTGTGATTTTAATACCGTAACAAATTAGTTTACGTAAATTTGCCCCTCAATGGTTAATTGCATTTTGCAAAATGGCCTTTTGAAAACGGGGCTGACCGTCCCGATAGCTATCGGGATTGACAGCATAGTTCTTTAAAATATCATTTATGTGCGCTGTTAACATACTCTATTCTAAATCGATAGATAAGTTTTATATAGGAAGTTGCGTTAACCTTGATGAAAGACTCAATGAACACACGACTAAAAAGTATAGCGGTAGTTATACTGCTAAAGTAGATGATTGGGTATTATTCTATTTTATTACTGAACTAGAATATAAGCAGGCAAGAAAGATTGAAGGACATATCAAAGGAATGAAAAGTAAAAAGTATATCAATGATTTAAAAAAGTATCTTGAATTGATATTGAAACTCAAAAATAAATATTGTGTTTAGCAGTTGCTAAACATACGGGGCTGACCGGTTTTGACAGCATAGTTCTTTGTAAGTATAAGCATGTAGTGCGTTGGATAATTAGCACTTAAATCTGAATATTCAAAACTTCAAATGGCAATACTCAGTATGCCATGGCTGCTTAATCTATTAGATTAGCACCCATTAGGGCCGTTGAACGGGCTGGCCAGTTGCCAAGTTCCTCCGCCGACTCAAAAAGAAAA
>JANYCA010000009.1 GCA_025360525.1 Chitinophagaceae bacterium
CTGCTGCACATAATAAGGATGGTTTTCCATCATCTGTGCAATTGTTGCAGCAAGTGGAGGTGCAATATTTTTCCCGGTAGCTTTAAAACGTCCGGTTATATAAGGTATCCAATGGCTTTCTTCAATTTTTTCTAAAAATAAAATTTCACCAAATCGATAAAATGGCATGCTGCTTTTGGTAAAAAAATCCATCATTAAATGCCTTCGGCTACCATACAAAATGTAATTGGCCGCCTGGTGTTTTTGCCAATGAGCCCGCAGTTTTTTTTGAAATGCTATACCATCATCCATAAAGCTGATGTTTTGAAACTCATCAACACATACTATTACCTGTATCCCTTTTTGTTTGGAAATTTTCTCCGGTAAATCCAACACTTCCGCCATATTTTTTTTAAGCTCTTTCCAGTTAAAGCTCATTTCAAAATCAGCAGCAGGATCCGGCGACAGGGATATTGATGGCACCAATTGTTTAAAAATACTTTTTACACTTCTTACAGCATCTTCCAATGTATTATTGGTAGCTTTAATTACAGAGGAGGCATAGAGCTCAAGAAATTCTCTTTCAGTACGGATATTATACAAATCAACAAAACAAAAAACAACTTTCTTATTTTCAATTTTCATTTGTTCGCTCACATGCAATATCAAAGAAGATTTGCCCCAACGGCGTGGAGATATCAGCATACAATTAATACCAGCACTCATCTGTGTCTTCAACCATTTTACTTCTTTGGTTCTGTTGGTAAAATAATTATCTTCTGCCAGCTTACCATAATTAAAAGGACGTACCATAAAATTTATTTTCACGAATTTACTAACAAAACTGTTACAAACAAAGTTGTTACATTTTTATACAGTCCAAAACCAAATGCCACAAACGTTTTACAAGAAAAAGATAAAATAAACTTCCGGACTGAGAATCTCCCAAATATTAAAAACAACCATCGGGCATGAGTGATCATGCCCGATGGGGTTAAAAAAAATGTGCTAAAAAAAATCCTTTGCCTTATAAATTTATCCTTTTGCCGGTATTATCCACCGGAAACCAAAGGCAAAATTATTGCTGCCATTAAGGTTGAAATTTGCCGATACACTGTTGTTCTTAAAAGTGGACGTAACTACCCCTGCTGAAGATAAAGTTTCTGATTTTTGGTGGCTATATTCAATGCCAGCAAGATTTGACAGGCCAGCTTCGAGCCAAAGTCTTTTACTTACCTGGTAAGTAATTCCAAGCGATGCCGTTAGCGCTCCGCTTGTAACTTTTGATTGCTGGTTTTTAATGCCCTGTGCTGATGATGATGAATTGAAAAAATTCAAGTTTGCATTGGCTTGTCCGTAAAACATCCATTTTTTATAAATAGGGAAATACTGCCGGTAAAATAATCCAACACCCAGTTGTTTACCTTCATTTTTACCAGTACTCCCGCCTGCGTAAGTATTTTCATTGGTGTTACCACCTAGGGAAAACTGTAATCCAACTACCTTGTTTTGGTCAATTGCTTTACCAATCTGTGGCGAAATATTCCAGTTAAATACATTTGATTTATCACCATTACCCCCTTCGCCATTAGATTTAGTGATACCGATAGAACCACCCAAAAACAGACTCCCTTTTTGAACCTGTGCCTGCGTAAGTTGAACGATAATAATGCAAGCCAATACTGGTAGAATTCTTTTCATAATTTTTAGTTTAATAAACAAGACCATTAAGCGATTACTCCGCTGCACCTATAATTTTGTTTAACAAATACTTATCATTTTTTGAAAAAAGGTGATGGTTATTTAATCATAAGAAGCACTAAACAAAATAAGCGCAATATTGTAATGATTTAGTTATTAAAAACTGTTTCGGCGGGGGTAATTGCAACATGGTCGATGCTTATTTTAAGCGTTTTCAATTTTATAAAAAATGACACATTAACTTTAGGTGCGTTACTTCTTTATTAACCTGGCGCTACTTTAATTTCATTTTTAAAATTGCTTTGCCTTGAATATTTTACTTACAGGTGCTAACGGCTACATTGGTCAACGACTGATACCGGTACTGCTTGATGCAGGCCACCGGCTTTATTGCTGCGTACGCAATAAAAGCCGCTTTGCAGCAGAGCACCTGCATGAAAATATCAGCATCATTGAAGTTGATTTTTTGCAAGATTGCTCCGCTAAAGTTTTTCCTGTTGCAATAGATACTGCCTACTTTTTAATACACTCCATGAGCAGCAGCGGCGATTTTGAGAGCAAGGAATTGGCTTCTGCGGAAAACTTTATCCGACTCATTGAAAAAACAAAATGTAAACAAATTATTTACTTAAGCGGTATTGTAAACGAGGAGCATCTTTCCAAACACCTGCATTCGAGGCTTGCTGTAGAACATCGGCTAAATAAAAGCAGCATTCCTGTTACTGTATTCAGGGCAGGTATCATTGTTGGTTCGGGCAGTGCTTCTTTCGAAATTATCCGTGACCTGGTAGAAAAACTTCCGGTTATGATTACCCCCAAATGGCTTAATACCCAATGCCAGCCCATTGCAGTAAGAAATGTAATAGAATTTTTATCTGCCTCTATACTTAAAGAAAATACCTATCATCAACATTTCGATATAAGTGGTCCGGAAGTATTAAGTTACCGGCAAATGCTGCTTCAGTTTGCTGAGGTAAGAGGCTTAAAACGCTGGATAATTACGTTACCAATTATGACGCCGAGGCTATCATCTTACTGGCTTTACTTTATTACTTCTACCAGTTACCCGCTTGCAGTAAACCTGGTAAACAGCATGAAAATTAATATTATTGCCATGCCCAATAACCTGGCAAATGAATTAGGCATTAAACTTTTAACCTACAAAACGGCCGTGCAACTAGCCTTTGAAAAAGTAGAACAAAACCTGGTGCTCAGCAGCTGGAAAGATTCGTTCAGTAGCAGTAACGCCAACCAAAACTGGATGAATAACATTGAAGTGCCCGTATTTGGTTGCTTTAAAGATTCTAAAAGCAGAACGCTTACCATTAAAGAAGAAAAAGTACTGGAAAATATCTGGAGCATTGGTGGCAAAAAAGGCTGGTACTACGGCAACAGCTTGTGGAAGGTGAGAGGCCTGATAGATAAAGTAGCCGGCGGTGTTGGTTTAAGAAGAGGCAGAACCAATACCAATGCCATTCACCCTGGCGATGCGCTGGATTTTTGGCGGGTATTAATTGCCGATAAACAAAACCAGCGCCTGCTGCTATTTGCCGAAATGAAACTGCCCGGCGAAGCCTGGCTGGAGTTTAAAATAGTAAAAGTGAAGGAAGAATTCCAACTAAAACAAACAGCTACCTTTCGCCCAAAAGGGCTTTGGGGGCGACTTTACTGGTACGCCGTTTTACCCTTTCATTATTTTATTTTTAATGGGATGATCAATAACCTGGTGAAGAAATAATCCTTACAATCCGGATTAATTTTTTAATTCGCATGGTTAGTACCGGCCTCATAAAAATTGACTTTGTGAATTAAATAATTAATCCTCGTTACAATATTTTAAACGCCAACACTGCCAACACTGCACCCACTAACGGCGCCAATACCGGTATCCAGCTATAACCCCAGTCACTGTCCCGTTTGTTTTTAATGGGCAAAATAAAGTGCATAATTCTTGGGCCTAAATCTCTTGCAGGATTAATGGCATACCCGGTAGTACCACCCAACGACAAACCTATTGCCAATACAAGAAATGCCACCGGTAAAGCATCAAGCGAACCAAGCTTTGATTGTGGTGAACTTAACAACAACACACCCATTATCAAAACAAATGTGGCAATTACTTCGGCAATAAAATTGTTGAATGAATTGCGGATGGCAGGTCCTGTGCTAAATACGGCCAATTTCAAATCCTTATCATCCGTTGCGTCAAAATGCTGGCGATAGCTTATCCATACCAAAAAAGCACCGAACATGGCGCCCAGCATTTGTGCGGTAATATATAAGGGCACATTGGCCCAATCGCCACTCTTCATTGCAAGGGCAATGGTAACTGCCGGATTTAAATGAGCACCACTGCCGGCTGCACTTGCATACACGCCTACAAACACAGCCATCGCCCAGCCAAATGTAATAGCAATTAACCCGCCATTATTGCCTTTGGTTTTACTTAATACAACATTGGCTACCACGCCATTTCCTAATAACATCACCAGGGAGGTTCCTACAAATTCAGCAACAAAAGGAGTCATAGTATTTATTTTAAGGTTTACCCCCATCCGGCTGCCCGGCGGAGAATTATTTTAGGTATGTAAATCAAAAGTTAAAAATCAAAAAATCAAAATCAAAAATCAGCAAGGAGGTATCCTGCTGCCAACTTGTTGAAGGCTGCTACCTGTTGATTAATCCATGCCTCATCTTTTTGCATTTCACTTGCCATAATAGCCGCAACCATTGGGGCGGCTTCCATCGCAGCTTTTGCATCTAAAAACAACAGGCGAATTCTTCTTGCCAGGATATCTTCAACTGTTATGGCCATTTCGTGCTGCACCATCCAAATTACCTCGGCCTTTGTATATGGATATTTGGGATGAATTTGTTCTGCCAAGGACAGATCTGATGCTATTTGTTTTTTAATAGGCTCTGCATCTGCACCATAAGTTGATAAATAGGAATCATCATTGGCAGCGACCCAACCATGAAGCTGCAGGTGCTGGGTTTTGCATGCCAGTTTTTTTAGCCCGGCTTGCGCAATAGCTTTATCCACTGCATGCTCTGCCATACTCCGGTACGTGGTCCATTTGCCACCGGTTACATGAATAAGACCAGATGGCAACACCACAATATGATGATCTCTTGGCATTACAGCAGTCTTTTTTTCGCTACCTGTTTTTGCCAATGGCCTTAAGCCAACATACACACTCAATACATCGCTATACCCAATTTTTGAGGACGCATACAGGTTAAAATGATGAATGATAAAATCAATTTCATCTTTCAATGGTTTGGGCTCGGTTGTAATATTTTCAATCGGCGTATCTGTTGTACCCAACAATAATTTATCGTGCCATGGTATGGCAAAAAGAACCCGTCCATCCTCCGTTTTTGGTATCATCAATGCAACACTGCCTTTAAAAAAATGCTTATCCACTACCAGGTGAATTCCTTGGGATGGCGCAATTGTTTGTTCTTTGTTGCCCTCAGCCATTTGTAACACTTCATCTGCAAATACACCTGTTGCATTAATAACTACCTTACCGGAAATTTCAAAAGTAACAGCACTCATTTCTTCGGTTGCCATTACGCCCTTAATAGTTCCCCCTTCTTTAATAAATCCGGTTACACCAACATAATTAAGCAAGGTTGCACCTTGTTCAATTGCCGTCTGCGCCAAGTTTATAGCAAGGCGGCTATCATCAAATTGGCCGTCAAAATACAATACACCGCCGCTTAGTTTTTCGGCAGCCATGTCGGGCAAATATTGCAAAGCTTCCTTTTTTGACAGCAATATTGTTTTACCTAAACTTAGTTTGCCCGACAAAAATTCGTACCACCACAAACCAAAAGCATAATACCATTTTTGCCACCATTTATAGGAGGGCACAACAAATGCCAACGTATGGCAAACATGTGGCGCATTTTTCAACAACCTTCCTCTTTCAAACAAAGCCTCTCTTACCAACCGGATATTACCCTGCTCCAGGTAACGCACCCCACCATGCACTAATTTGGTACTTCTGCTGCTGGTACCTTTTGCAAAATCATATTTTTCCAGTAGCAATGTTTTTAAACCTCTGCTGGCTGCATCCACCGCACAACCGAGTCCGGTAGCACCACCACCAATAATGATAATATCCCATTGAAGGGTGTCTTTTACTTGTTGTAATGACTGATCTCTCTGCATAATATTACTGCACAAAAAAAACCGGGGTTTAAGGCATTTATTAAAAAATATAGAATATAGTTTCTGTTTGCATAGTTGCAAAAGTTAAGAGCCAGCCTATCAAAATTTTGGTATTATGATGATGATGATTTAAAATAAAAGTCTATCCAATGGTTAACTTAACAGCCTGTTCCCATCCTTTTTTAAGAACCTCTCTTTCTTCCTGCTGCATCTTTGGCGAAAAGGTAGTAGCAATTTGCCATTGTTGTTGCAGTGCATCTATCGATGGCCAAAAACCAACCGCTAAACCTGCAAGATAAGCAGCACCCAGTGCAGTGGTTTCTGTGATGACTGGTCGCAAAACTTTCGTATTCATCATATCACTTTGAAATTGCATGAGCAAATTATTTACGGTTGCACCACCATCAACCCTCAACTCTTTTATACTAATGCCCGAATCGTTCTCCATGGCTTGCAACACATCCATTGTCTGGTAGGCAATACTCTCTAATGCAGCCCTGGCAATATGTGCAGCAGTTGTACCTCTTGTTATCCCGGATATGGTTCCCCGTGCATCCTGTTTCCAGTGCGGCGCACCCAGGCCTGTAAATGCCGGTACCATATAAACACCTCCGTTAGAATCTACCTTGCTGGCAAGGGTTTCTATTTCCGCAGCAGTTTTAATAATCCCCAATCCATCCCTAAGCCATTGCGTAACTGCACCTGCAATAAACACACTTCCTTCCAGTGCATAATGCGTAATACCGTTTACCTTCCATGCAATAGTAGTGAGTAAATTGTTATTAGAATGCACGGGTGTTTCGCCGGTATTCATCAACATAAAACAGCCGGTACCGTAGGTATTTTTTACCATGCCAGACTCGGTGCATAGCTGTCCGAACAATGCAGCCTGCTGATCTCCCGCAATACCTGCAATGGGTATTTTGTGGTCACTAAAATTCCCGGAGGTGTAGCCATATATTTCGCTACTGCTTTTAATGGTTGGGAGCATATTGCCCGGTACACCCAATATATCCTGCAGCTGTCCATCCCACTGACAGGTATGAATATTGCACAACATTGTTCTGCTGGCATTACTTACATCCGTTGCATGCACCTGCCCGTTAGTAAGATTCCACAATAACCAGGTATCGATAGTTCCAAAGCAAAGTTGTCCGTTTGTCGCCTTCTCCCTGGCACCTTCTACATGGTCCAATATCCACCTTATTTTGGTTCCGCTAAAATAGGCATCTATCACCAGCCCGGTATTGTTGCGAATAAGTTGTTCCACCTCTCTTGCCTTTAATTCATCACAAAAAGCAGCGGTCCTTCTATCTTGCCAAACAATCGCATTATAAATGGGTTTGCCTGTGGTACGATCCCATACCACCGTGGTTTCCCGTTGGTTGGTAATGCCGATGGCAGCAATATCCGATGGTTTTAAACCAGCCATGCTGATGGCTTCTGCAGCCACGCCCAGTTGCGTACTCCATATTTCCATGGGGTCATGTTCTACCCAGCCTGGCTGGGGGAAAAATTGGGTAAATTCTTTTTGCGCCGTGGCAATAATGGCACCTGCGTTATCAAATATTATAGCTCTGGAACTAGTAGTGCCCTGGTCTAAGGCAAGAATGAATTGTGGCATGCAATCAAATTTCGTTTGAAGATAATGGAAAGTTTGATTGCTTGAAAAACAGATTGCAAGAAGTAAAAAAATAAAAGGCTGTGTAGTATTTTTTTAATTGATGAATAAAAACACCAATTCGCAAATTCAATTCCTGTTCCGGAACAAAATAGCTTCTCAGCTTACAAAATATTATCTCCTTAAAGGTCAGTCTCCAGCCGTTTTAATTGATTGCATCCCTTTCACAATTTCCTTTACGCCTTCCCCATAACTTGTTGGCTTTATACCAAACCTCTGTTGAAATTTACTGCTGTCAAAAAAATAATTGCGGTCGTTTTGATATTGCATTTCTTTTAGCTCTCTTAGCATGGGCATAAATATTCCGAGCAAGCTTAGCATAAATTTGGAGAGTGTATTAAATACTGGTTTCACTTTCATTTCCGTTGCAATAAGATTGATAAAATCAACACCGGTTAATTTTTCGGTTGAAGTGGGCAGATGCCAGACCTGTCCGTAGGAATCAGCAGTATTTCCCAGCAGCGCTATCGCTTTTACAATATCGGGCGTGTAGGTAAATGAGTGGATTTTTGTAGCATCAGAAAGCCACATGGCTTTTTTACCTTTTTGAAAATTATCAAAAACGCTTATTTTTAATGCACTCGTTTTTACATCGGGTCCATAAAAATCAGCGCTTCTTGCAATTAATGCAGTAAAAGTTCCCTTTGCTACTTCT
>JANYCA010000011.1 GCA_025360525.1 Chitinophagaceae bacterium
TCGCCGGTTGAGATGGTGGCTGTTTTTGGTTTAAAAACTAAAAATAATAAGTATCGATAGATAAACTGACAAGCTTTGTATCTAAAAAGGTTATGTTGGCTTTTTTGCAGCCATACTGCGTAGCTAATTTGAAATGCACCCTAATTTTACCATCCTTAACAACCTGATTTTATTTGTAAGAAGAGATTTAGTAAATTTACAATACCGACAATGAAAAAATACTGCTTTACTTGTATCGTTATTGTATTCCTACTGCTAGCTGCAGGGCATGTGAGTGCACAGCAAGGGGTAAATGATACCCTTGTTACAGGTGCAATCGTTTACATGGGTGATACCATTGAGGCAAAGACGCTGCCCTTTGTTTCACTTTTTAGCAGGTTAACCGATGCACAGCGCAGAGCCCGGGCGGAGTGGACAAGGCTAAGAAATGCCATTTATGTAACCTTTCCTTACGCAAAGCGGGCTGGTTTGGTGATGAATGATGTTAATGCACACCTGGTGGGGATTACCGATAAGGATAAAAGAAAAAAATACATCAATTCCAGAGAAAAGGAATTAAAGCGGGAGTTTGCTGATCCGCTTACCAACTTGTCTATCTACCAAGGCAAAGTGTTGATGAAACTGATTAATCGGGAAACGGGTAATAATTGTTATGAGATTATAAAAGAATACAAAGGCGGCTTTCTTGCAAGATTTTACCAGACCGTTGCGTTTTTCTTTGGAACCAATTTGAAACAAGCTTACGATAAAGCAGGCAACGATGCCGAAATGGAAAAAATTGTGCAGGAAGTTGAAAGAATGTACGGATACCGAAGTTAAAACCGCTTGTAATAAATTATTAACACAGAAAGTTCCTTGTTAATTTTTCCTTTTTTTCAGTGTTGTAAAATAGTAAGATCTATTGCATTTCCTCATAGTAACTTCGCACATCACAGCTTAAAGAACATCGTTCACCAATCAACATCAATCGATCTCAATAAATGAAATTAGATGTCCTGGCCATTGCGGCCCATCCGGATGATGCGGAACTTTCCTGCAGCGGGGTTTTGCTTAACGAAAAGTTAAAAGGTAAAAAAACCGGGATCGTAGATCTTACCCAAGGAGAACTTGGTACAAGGGGTACAGCAGCTATTAGAAAGGCAGAAGCAGCCCTGGCTGCTGTTATTTTACAATTAGATGTGCGGGACAACCTGCAACTGGCAGATGGTTTTTTTACACACAGTGAAGAAAGTCTGAAAAAAGTAATACAGGCTGTACGGAAATACCAGCCCGAAATCATCTTGTGCAACGCCCCGGAAGACCGCCACCCTGATCATGGCAAAGGAGCTTCACTGGCTGAAGACGCTGCTTTCTTAGCAGGACTTAGAAAGATTGAAACCTATGATGAGGGTGTGTTACAGCCCATTTGGAAACCTTCCTATGTATTTAATTATATACAGGACAGATACCTGCATCCCAATTTTGTGGTGGATATTACCGACGTGATGGACAAAAAAATTGAATCCATAAAAGCCTATGGAACCCAGTTTTTTAATCCCAATCTAAATGAGCCGCAAACCTATATTTCCACGCCGGAATTTATTGATGGGATTGTACACAGGGCAAGTATGTTAGGTAAAATGATTGGAGTTAAATATGCCGAAGGGTTTATCAGCAAAAAAATGATTGGCATCCAGGATTTTGATGCCTTGGTTAAACAAATTACCTAATAGGAATGTTGAACAAAAAGCATCGGAATCTTTAAATATAGTGTAGTTTGCACTCCAATAAATTCTAGTTAATGGCAACTCCAAAATTCATAAATAGCAACAACACCTTTCAGCAGGAATTAAAAAGAAGGGTAAATCAATATTTTGAAGATAACAATAAATCTTCTACGGGTAATTTTAGTTTGTTTTTTAAAGCAATCTTTTTTTTCGCTTCCTATTTAGCATTATATGTGCATCTGGTCTATTTCACCCCAACGGCCTGGCTCGCAGTATTAGAATGTATACTGATGGGGGGATTTACAGCTGCTATTGGTTTTAATGTAATGCACGATGGTGGCCACGGTAGCTTCAGTAAAAATAAATTGGTAAACAAGCTCGCTGCTTTTTCAGTAAATTTTTTGGGTGCAAGTCATATCATGTGGAAAATGAAGCACAATATCATTCATCACACCTACACTAA
Source organism: Chitinophagaceae bacterium (assembly GCA_025360525.1). GTDB lineage: Bacteria > Bacteroidota > Bacteroidia > Chitinophagales > Chitinophagaceae > Ferruginibacter. The sequence continues at coordinate 2,170 of JANYCA010000011.1, forward strand.
TATTGATGGAGTAGACGATGATATTGAAATTAAACCATTTCTTCGTATGTGCAGCACACAAAAGCGTTACAAGATGCACAGGTTTCAGCACTATTATGTTTGGTTTTTGTACACCTTGCTACATCTTATTTGGGTTTTTCAAACAGATTATAAAAAATATTTCTCTAAAAAAATAGGTTCTGTTCCATTAACAAAAATGAGTATGCAGCAACATATTGGATTTTGGGGTGCCAAAGTTGGGTACGCCATTGTGTTTATGGTAATTCCAATTATTAAATTGGGATTTTTTCAATGGGCAATTGGTTTCTTAATTGTAAGTATGGTTACTGGTTTTGTTATCAGCATTGTTTTTCAGCTGGCGCATACGGTGGAACATTTGGAGTTTCCTGTTCCCGAAGTATTAACCCAAAAAATTGAAAACGAATGGGCTATTCACCAGGTACAAACTACCGCTAATTTTGCTACCAAAAATAAATTTTTGAGCTGGTTGGTTGGTGGATTAAATTTCCAGATTGAACATCATTTGTTCCCTAAAATTTCACATATACATTATCCTGCCATCAGCAAAATAATTAAGCAAACCTGCGCAGACTTTAATATTCAATACGTTGAATTTAAGAGAATGCGCCATGCGGTTGCGTCACATGCATTGTATCTCCGCAGAATGGGTAAAGCAATAGCATAACCAATTATTATTTTTTATATGATGCCTTTGTAGTTATAAACACAAAGGCATTTTTTATTTTAACAACTTTAAAAATATATACAAAATGGAGAATCTCGACTGGCATATTAAACACCAAAAATCATTAACCACCGGCGATAAAATAGCAGATATAGTATCTCACGGAATGGGGTCATGGACTTTTATCATTTGGCAAACCATTATTGTGGTAATATGGATGCTGATGAACGTTATTGGTTTTATAAAACATTGGGATGCCTATCCGTTCATATTGCTCAACCTTATTTTTTCTACCCAGGCAGCATATGCAGCGCCCATTATTATGATGAGCCAAAAAAGACAGACAGACCGGGACAGGGTGCAGGCACAGGACGATTACAACACTAATATTGAAGCAAAAAAAGAAATTGAAGCATTACAACTACAATTAAGTAAACTGGAGACTGAGAAACTGGATAAGATTATTCAATTACTGGAAGGCAGGCAAGTCAATAAAGCCACTTAAATTTTTTGAGAAAGAATAGTTGCTTTTTAAACAGCGGACATTGGGCGGTATAAAAAAGCAATTGGTTTTTACACTGCCACAGATTGTGTAAATTGCGGCACAAATAATAAATGATGATTGAAGAAAAGAGCTTGAATTTCATAGAAGAGATTATTGAAAAGGATTTGAAAAGTGGAAAATACACATCCATACTCACCCGTTTTCCGCCAGAACCCAATGGATATTTACATATTGGCCATGCAAAAAGTATTTGCTTAAATTTTGGACTTGGCATTAAGTATGGCGGGCAAACCAATTTACGCTTTGATGATACCAATCCTACCAAAGAAGAAACAGAATATGTTGACAGTATTAAGGAAGACATTCAATGGCTTGGCTTTACCTGGGCCAGGGAATTGTATGCAAGTGATTATTTTGATCAACTGTATTTGTTTGCAGAAAAGCTTATTGAAAAAGGATTTGCGTATGTGGATGATTCCACAGCTGAAGAAATAGCAACCTTAAAAGGCACACCCACAACACCGGGAAAAGATTGCTTTTACCGCAGCAGAAGTGTTGCAGACAATTTGCAGTTATTCAGGGAAATGAAGGCCGGAAAATACCAGGATGGCGAAAAGGTTTTGAGAGCAAAAATTGATATGACAGCTAACAATATGCACATGCGTGACCCTATCATTTACCGCATAAAACATGCTCACCACCACCGTACCGGCGATAACTGGTGCATTTACCCCATGTACGATTTTGCCCACGGGCAAAGCGATAGTATTGAAAAAATAACCCACAGCATTTGTACGCTTGAGTTTATTCCGCACCGGGAGTTATATGATTGGCTGATTGAAAAACTCGAAATATTCCCTTCTACGCAATATGAATTTGCAAGGCTTAATATGACTTACACCGTAATGAGCAAGCGCAAACTATTACAACTGGTTGAGGAAGGTTATGTGACCTCGTGGGACGATCCCCGGATGCCTACCATTAGTGGTATGCGGCGCCGAGGATATACAGCAGAAAGTATCCGGAATTTTTGCGACAGAATTGGCATTGCCAAAAGGGAAAACATGATTGACATTAGTTTGCTGGAATTTTGTGTGAGGGAAGATCTCAACAAAAAAGCGCCCCGTGTAATGGCTGTGCTGGATCCTTTAAAACTAATAATTATCAATTATCCCGAAGGACAAACAGAAGATTTGTTGAGTGAGAATGGACCCGAGGAAAGTTTTGGTACCCGCCTGGTTCCGTTTAGCAAGGAATTATGGATAGAAGCAGAGGACTTTATGGAAGTGCCTGCCAAAAAATATTTCCGGCTGGCACCGGGTGCAAACGTTCGTTTAAAAAGTGCCTACATTGTACAATGCGATAGTTTTGTAAAAGATGGAAACGGTAAAGTAACAGCAATACATTGTACCTATTTTCCTGACAGTAAAAGTGGGAACGATACAAGTGGAATTGTTGTAAAAGGAACCATTCATTGGGTAAGTGCGGTGCATGCATTAAAGGCATCTATCCGTTTATACAATCGTTTGCTGCAGGTAGAAAACCCTTCTGCAGAGGAAGGCGATTTTAAATCTTACATCAACCCTCAATCATTACAGGTAATTGATACAGCATATGTAGAACCTTCTTTGCTGCATGCTCCCATACACAGCGGCTACCAATTTATACGTAAAGGTTATTTCTGTTTGGATAAGGACAGCACTGCTACTGAATTAATTTTTAACAGAACGGTGACTTTAAAAGACGCCTGGGCAAAGGAAACGAAGAAAAACTAAGAGCTGTTTTTATTGAGTAAATAAGGTATCGTTTTGTACAAGTCATGTTGCACAATGGTATGCCGTAAAAGGGAGTGACACAACGATGATGACCATAGCTGTAGTTTTAGCTGGCGCAAAAAAACTAATAATTTAAGAAACGGCTAGGTATTTTTTTTGGGAGGTAATTTTAAATCGGGTAATGCAGCCGCAACCAACATCACAATTGTAGAAATAAGCATTAAATAAATGCCTGCTCTTTTTTCGGGGCAATAAGCATTGTAGCAGGAAGTAAAAAGTATATAGCTTTTTATGGCATAGCCAACTCCAATGGCGCATACAAAAAGGTTGATTCTTTTAGCCCATATTTTTGGCAACAACATCAGCGTTAAAGCAATTAATGCAATCAATACAAGGAATTTACCGGGCCTGCCATATTGGTTTTGGTAAGAATAAAAACCTGTAAATGATTGGCCGATATCCGAATAGTAAGCCCATGGTATAAAGCAGGCAATAATTAAAACAACACAGGCGATTATCCCGAGGGGACGTAATTTTTTTATAAGCATAAAATATATAAAAATCCCTCCCCGGATTGGAGAGGGATTCAGGAGGTTCCGAGCAGATTCGAACTGCTGTAGAAGCTTTTGCAGAGCTTTGCCTAGCCACTCGGCCACAGAACCAATTCATCACTAAAATCATCTAACTATTAATCGAATTAAAAGCAGATTTATTTTAGAGATCGCAAAAATAAGGGTTTTTTTTAATCAAAAATCTAAATCTAAATGCGAAATTCGGTTTTCAATAAATTAACCATGCAAAGGATCGCAGAATCAGAATTAATTATCAACAATCGTGGCGCTGTTTACCACCTCGATTGCAGACCGGAGGAAATTGCGCAAACAATTATAACGGTTGGTGATCCGGACAGGGTTAAAGAAGTGAGCAAACATTTTGATACAATCGAATGTAAAAATCAGCACAGAGAATTTGTTACACATACCGGTTACATGGGCAGGAAAAGAATTAGTTGTGTAAGCACAGGCATTGGTCCCGATAATATTGATATTGTATTTAATGAAATAGATGCATTGGTAAATATTGATTTTGAAACAAGACAAATAAAGGAGCAACTAACCGTATTGAATTTTATCCGCTTTGGCACTTCCGGCTCATTGCAGGAGAATATTCCGGTGGATAGTTTTGTTGTAAGTACCCACGGACTGGGCCTCGATAACCTGCTTAACTTTTATCGCCTGCAATACAATGAAGAAGAGCAGCAACTGCTGCAGGCTTTTAATAATCATACCCAACTTAGTGCCGGCAATCTTTCGCCATATATCTGTATGGCAAGCGGCTTTTTATTAAAACATTTTACAGCTAATTATCACCATGGTATTACTGCAACTTGCCCTGGATTTTTTGGTCCGCAGGGCAGGGTATTACGACTGGGATTAGCCTATCCAAACCTGGTTGACCAGCTGAGTTCATTCGATTTTGGCAGTCATCGCATTACCAATTTTGAGATGGAAACGTCTGCTATATATGGTTTGGGCAGGGCGCTTGGTCATAACAGTCTTAGCATTAGCGCCATTGTTGCCAACCGCATCCGGAAAGAATTTTCAAAAGATGGGAACAAAGCAGTTGAAAATTTAATTACCCAATCTTTAGCTGTTTTAAGTAGTATGTAATTTACTTTTCCTAAAAAATAATCTATTAAAATAAACCACCAGAAATGAAAAAAGCAATTCTTAGTTTTGTATTGTCCGTGCTTTTAAATGTTGTATTTGCACAGGCAAATTTACCCGCCGATTATCTCAGCAAAGAATTTCACAAAGGGAGAAGGGATGAATTTAGAAAGCTGATGCCGACCAATTCGGTTGCAGTAATTTTTGCTTATCCGGAAAGAACTTTTTCCAGGGATATCAGTTATCAATATCACCCTAATCCGGATTTATATTATCTCTCGGGCTATAAAGAATCCAATGCTGTGTTACTTATTTTTAAAGAAAGTCAGCAAGCAAACAATCTTCAATACAATGAGTTAATATTTGTAAGGGATAGAGATAAGCTTGCTGAGACATGGACTGGCAGGCGTTTAGGCATAGAAGGTACAAAAGAAAAACTGGGCTTTTCGGTCGTTTACACAACCAAGGAGTTTAATAATTTCCCTATCAATTTTAAAAATTTTACTACGGTACTTTCCGCAGGTATTCCAACGGATATTAAAAATGATAATTCGGGTTATGATTTAGCAGGCCTTCTTAAAACGTTCAGGGAAAAAGCGGCTGTAAGTGACGAAGAAAGAACCCTGCACAATCTACAGCAAAGGTTAGCCACCAATACCAATATGCAAAACCTTGAACAAATGATTGCCGGCATAAAAAGAACGGCTGTAAACAATGAGAAAATATTGAATGACAGTTATATTCAACAGCTAATGGCAAAGCCGGATTCCGTGCAGCTTGAAGCCATTAAACTCAAATTGCTTTCACAGAAGGATGGGATGGATTTTTACAGAGAAATAATCACCGCATTGCGGCAAATTAAAACCGCCGAAGAAATGGTTGTATTCAGGAAAGCCATTAAAATTTCTGCCATTGCACATACAGAGGCCATGAAGGCTGTAACTGCTGATATGAGTGAAAATGAAGTGGATGGCATTCATCGGTATATTCATAAAAAATATGGTGCCGAAGATGAGGGTTACCCCACCATTGTGGGTGCTGGCGCTAATGGCTGTATTCTTCATTATGGAGAAAATAACAACACTAAAATTGACAATCAGTTATTGTTAATGGATGTAGGTGCAGAATATCATGGCTACTCTGCTGACATAACAAGAACTGTACCTGCAAATGGAAAATTTACAGCCGAACAAAAAGCAATTTACGAACTGGTGTACGAGGCGCAGGAAGCTGTTTTTAAATTATGTAAAGAGGGAACACCCTTTGGAAATCTAAATAAAAAATCAACAGAAATTTTAGCAAATGGATTATTGAAATTAGGAGTAATAAAAGAATACGGTGAAGTAAGAACTTATTATCCCCATGGTTGCTCCCACTACTTAGGGTTAGATGTGCATGATATTGGAGATAACCTTGGGCTGAAAGAAAATATGGTGATTACAGTTGAGCCGGGTATTTATATACCTGCCGGAAGCAATTGTGATAAAAAATGGTGGAATATTGGCGTTCGCATCGAAGATGATGTATTAATCGGCAGAGATAACTTCGAAATACTTTCAATTGATGCTGCCAGAAAATGGGATGATGTTGAGAAAGTAACCCGTGAAAAAAGCAGGTTAAATGATATCAATTTGCCAAAGTTATAAGATAGAATTATAGATTAGTTTTGCAACGAAAAATACGCAGTCAGCAAATGAATTCCAATTTTGTAATCTGCGTATTCAATTCTTCAATTCCCAGAATTTAATTGAGTAGCAAAATGCTGATAGGTATTTTAATATCTTTTCACCTGCTTCTAAAACAAAAAAAGTAACACCAGGCATATTAATATGAAAGTAACGTTTTACAAATACCACGGTACCGGAAATGATTTTATCATTCTCGACGATTACAATTCCGCTGCGCCTGTTTTAACTAGTAAGCAAGTGATGCAACTGTGTAATCGTCATTTTAGCATTGGCGCAGATGGATTAATGTTGCTCAGTAAAAGGGAAGGCTACGATTTTGAAATGAAATACTACAACTCGGATGGTAATCAAAGTACCATGTGTGGAAATGGGGGCAGGTGCCTGGTAAAATTTGCCTACCAGATGGGGATGCATAAGAGCAGTTTCCGGTTTTATGCCATAGATGGAGAACACGAGGCTGAGATAGATATTGATGGCACAATTAGTCTTAAAATGCAAGATGTTGCCAAGGTGGAATATCATAGTGGTCATGCAATCCTGAATACAGGATCGCCTCATTTTGTAAAATTCGCCTCCGATGTAAGAGACATTGATGTAGTAGCTACAGGGCGTGATATCCGCTACAGCAATACGTTTGCGGCCGACGGTATTAATGTAAATTTTGTAGAAACAATCGATGAGGATAGTATTTTTGTACGAACATACGAACGGGGAGTAGAAGATGAAACACTGAGTTGCGGCACTGGTGTAACGGCATCGGCACTACTTGCAGCTCACAATGATAAAGGATTTAATACTGTGGAAGTAAGAACAAAAGGTGGTAACCTTAGTGTTGAATTTGATAAAGTTGATGACGAACATTTTGAAGATATCTGGCTTTGCGGCCCAGCCGAATTTGTATTTAAAGGAGAAATTGAAATCGGGTAATACAGTCAGCTTGTTTAAAACTGGATGATCAAACTTTCTTAATTTATTTTTCTATATCACAGAAAGACTACCTTAGGCAACCTGCAATAGTCGCCTTTATAAACCGAAGTAAACCATTCTGCAGATTTCATATTACATACAGCCTAAATAACCTTTGAAAATTGAATGATACAATATTTTAAAAATATAGAATCTCATACTGTTGCCATTGATAAACCCGAGGCTGGCACATGGGTAAATGTATTGCCACCACTAAAACAGGAAGAGTTTACAGAACTGAGTGAGAAACTGGATATCCCAATCGATTTTTTAAAAGATTCCCTTGATATTGACGAGCGCAGCCGTTACGAAGTGGAAGATAATGCCAAGTTGATTGTAATAAAAACACCTACCGAAAACAATTCTTTTAATGATAGCGACGCCTATTATATTACCATCCCCATTTGTATCATATTAACCCACCAGCAAATAGTAACCGTAAATTCATTCGAAAATGAAGCCATCAAAAAGTTCTTAAATACTTTTCAAAACCGCAGCCCGGATAAGAAAAATATGATGGTACTAAAAATCTTTGAAAAGGTGGTTACCAACTATCTTGATTTTTTAAAAGAGATTAACCAGCGTAGAAATTTGCTTGAGCAAAAACTGTATGACAGCAACAGGAATGCGGAGCTGCTGGAATTAGTTCGCATACAAAAAAGTCTGGTTTATTTTATTACCGCCCTGCGCAGCAACGAACTGCTGATGATTAAAATGGCACGTACCAACGTACTTCAGTTGAACGAAGATGAGAAGGAGTTTTTAGATGATCTTATTGTAGAAACCAGCCAGGCTTTGGAAATGGCCAACACGTACACAACCATTTTGAGTAGTACACTCGATGCATTTGCAAGCATCATATCCAACAACCTTAACAATGTAATGAAACGGTTAACTTCCATTACAATTATCATTTCATTACCCGTATTGGTAGCTAGTGTTTATGGTATGAACGTACCAATACCCGGACAGGATGCACCGCATTCTTTTTATGTACCTATTATTATTTCAATTGTATTGTCAGTTATTATCAGTGCCTATTTTATGAAACGGAAATGGTTTTAAATTTTTAAGCATGTTTACAATAAGAGTTTATGGTATTTTAATAAACGAGGCAAAGCAGGTACTGGTAAGCGATGAATATATCCATGGCGGCTATTACACCAAATTTCCAGGTGGTGGTCTGGAGTTAGGCGAGGGTACAAGGGATTGCCTGCAAAGAGAGTTTATAGAAGAGATGAATTTAAAAGTAGCGGTAGGCGACCATATTTATACAACCGATATTTACCAACGCAGTGCATTTAACAACGCTCATCAAATTGTTTCCATATATTATTTGGTACAGGCATTAGAGCCCATCTTTTCGCCTCTTAAAATAACTCCATTTGATTATGATGAATCGCAAATTGCGCTTTATCAAAAAACACAGCAAATAGAATCTTTCCGTTTTATTGACTGGGAGCAGTTTACGCCAGATACAGTAACATTACCCCTGGATAAAATTGCTGCTGAATTAGTTAAAGCTAAATATTGATTAGTCAATTCTAACGCACCACTTACCTGGTTCTGCAGCTATATCTAAACATCTAACCTCCTACACCTCTAATCTTCTAAACATCTAAACCACTAAACTTCTTAACTTATTTTTATGAAGCAGCAAATAGCTCAAATAGCTATCGTAGTTAATAACTAAGATGACGCCATCCGCTTTTATACACAACAATTAAATTTCACTTTGGTAGAAGATACTATTCTGAGCGAACAAAAACGTTGGATATTGGTTGCACCACCTGACTCTAATGGTTGCAAATTGTTATTAGCAAAGGCAGCAAACGAATTGCAGCAAAGTAGGGTAGGGAACCAAACCGGAGGCAGGGTTTTTCTGTTTTTACATACCGATAACATTGTGAGAGATTACAATGACTATGTAAGCAAAGGAATAAAATTTGTAAGACAACCGGCAAAAGAACCTTACGGAACGGTAGCAGTGTTTCAAGACCTGTATGGTAACCTTTGGGATTTGATAGAGCCGGTTAGTTTTTAAAGCGCTGAATGTTGTGTTGAAAAAATACTTGCGCCAATAAAGTTTTGAGTCTAAATACTAATTAATAAATACTGGTTGCGTCTAAAATTATCGCTAGGGTTGCCAACCTTTTAAAAATGCTTTTTAACTTATAAATCTTTTTATCAAGGTTGGCAACCCTATAATCCGCTGTGACAATTATGTATACACCATTGCTAACCTACTTGTAGTCAATAGAAATGAGTTGCCTAATTTTTAGAGTCAGGCTCCCCTCTCCTCCTTCGGAGAGGGGTTGGGGGTGAGGTCAATCAATCGGTGTATATGGGCTTTTTTACAGCCACAATGCGTAGCTAATTTTAAATACTCCCCAAATACTTACTACTAGATGTTTTTCTTACCTTCCACATATGAAACATTTTAAGCCATATTGTAAAGAAGATGTATTATCGCTTACTAAAATACGCCGCTTTGAAACCAAAATTGGTGAACGGGTGCAGGTATTAAAAAATGGAGGCGATTGGACACATGAACTTCAGCATTCCAACGCAAAGTATGTACTGTTGGGTATTCCAGAGGATATCGGTGTAAAAGGGAATTATGGAATTGGTGGGGCAGACACTAACTGGGTCCCATTTTTATCTTCCTTTTTAAATGTGCAAAGCAATGATTTTTTTACCGGTGAAAACATATTATTACTGGGCCATTTCGATTTTGGCGACCTAAAATACCTGATAGAAAAAAATGCCTTTAACCAGGAAGAATTGATAGATGCTTACCGGCATGCAGTTAATACCATTGATGAGTCAGTTGAAAATGTTATCAAGATAATTGCAGCTGCTAAAAAAATACCCATTGTAATTGGAGGCGGTCATAACAATTCATATCCCATTATCAAGGGCGTTTCCAAGGGCTTATTTAAAGCAGATATGATACCGCTGGCACAAATCAATGTAATTAATTTAGATGCACATGCAGATTACAGAACAACAGAGGGCAGGCATAGTGGCAATGGATTTCGTTATGCAGGTGAAGATGGGTATTTAGGTAAATATTGCATTATTGGCTTACACGAAAACTACATTCCTCAAAATGTTTTAATGGATATCCATAACGATCCATTTGTAGATTTTATCAGCTACGAAGAAATGTTTTTGCATGAAAGAAAGAATTTTATTCAGGCCGTTGCACATGCCACAGGTTTTACGGAAGACACGTATACTGGTATAGAAATTGATCTCGATTGTATTGAAAATGTGCTGAGTAGTGGTACTTCGCCTGCCGGTTTAAATTTACTGCAAGCCAGGCAATATGTATGTTTTGCCGCATTGGATGCAAAAGTTGCTTACCTCCATATTTGCGAAGGAGCCACACAATTAGGCGACGGAAGAAAAGATGACAACACCGGGAAATTAATCTGCTACCTGGTGAGCGATTTTGTAAAAGAAGGAAGTTCTTAGCAAGATTTCCATCCTGCTCATAACGTTTTTTATTTGTGTTTTTATACTGTTATTATTTTTAGCGGTTAAAGAAAAGTGAAGTAAAAAATTACAAATTCAACAGATTTTAATTTGCATTTATGAACAATAATTTACACCCTTGCCTTTGGTTTAATGGCAACGCAAAAGCTGCTGCCGGTTTTTACTGCTCACTTTTTCCTGAATCAAAAATTACTGCAGATACTCCAATGGTTGTAAACTTTGAATTAAGCGGGCAAAAGTTTATGGGACTAAATGCTGGGCCTCAGTTTAAATTCAATCCATCCATTTCTTTTTTTATTATTAGTGAATCGGATGAAGAAATAGATGAGTTGTACAAACAACTTTCGGATGGAGGTATGGTAATGATGGCGCTCGGTAAATACGACTGGAGCGAATATTATGCTTTTGTGCAGGATCGCTTTGGACTGGCCTGGCAAATTATGAAAGGCAAAAACAGCGATGTCAATCAAAAAATAACTGCGGCATTCCTGTTTGTTGGCAGCAGCTTTGGAAAAGCAGCTCAAGCTGTTGAATTCTATACAAAAGTGTTTCCGCAGTCATCTATCGATGGAATTTTATTGTACACGAAAGAAAAAGGCGATGCAGCAGGCACGGTTAAGCATGCTCAATTTATATTGGATAAAAAAGTGTTTATGGCAATGGACGGGGCGGGCGCCCATAATTTCGCTTTTAATGAGGCCATCTCCTTTGTTGTTGAATGCAACAACCAGCAAGAAATAGATTTTTATTGGAATATACTTATTGCAGATGGCGGTCAGGAAAGTAATTGTGGCTGGCTGAAAGATAAGTTTGGCGTATCGTGGCAGATTGTACCAACCATATTGGGTGCACTAATGGGGAACCCGGCAAAAGCAACCCGGGTAATGCAGGCATTTATGCAAATGAAAAAATTTGATATTGCTGCTTTGGAAAAAGCAGCGGAATAAAATATCATTTTATGAAAGCATCAGAAACACTTACCGTTGATAATTACATTGCTTCATTTCCCAAAGAGGCACAGCAAATACTAACCCAAATACGCAATCTTATAAGGGCGGCTGCACCCAATGCGGAAGAAATGATTAGTTATAAGATGCCCGCCTACAAGTATCATGGCATCCTGGTATATTTTGCAGGTTATAAAAATCATATCGGGTTTTATGCTGCACCTACGGCACATGAAGCATTCAAAAAAGAACTTTCCGTTTATAAAACGGGTAAAGGATCTGTTCAGTTTCCCATTGATAAACCGCTGCCCTATAGTCTTATTACGAAAATGATGAAATATAAATTGAAGGAAAATAAAGCAAAAGCTCCTGTAAAATTAAAGCTCAAAAAAGTTTAAACAACAATATTGCTTGTTGCAGCATCAATGAATATTTTTAGCTTTTCCATCAATTCAACGGTGAGCACCCTTGTTTAAATCACAACAGATCCGCCAATTCTTTTTCACTTGCTATACCATCTCTCCGCCAAACCTGCTTTCCGTTTTTAAATAAAATAAATACGGGCAGGGCAGCTACTTTATACTGTTCCAGAATTTGCTGGTCTTTTCCGCCATCCACTTTTACCAATTTAAATTTGCCGGGATTATTGGTAGCAAGGCTATTTAAAACGGGCTCCATTTTTCTGCAGGGAGGGCACCAAACTGCACCAAAATCTACCAGTACAGTTGCAGAAGAATTAATCGACGAATTAAATTCATCCAAACTCATTTGTTTGGCATCACTCTTTCCTTCTAACGGCCTTGCAGCAGCTTTCCAGGCATTGATACCACCAATTAGTTCATACACTTGTTCATATCCTTCGGCTCTCATTTTTTTTGCTGCGGCTGCACTTCTGCCACCAGCAAGGCAGTATACATATACAGGTTTTGTTTTGTCAACAAAACCCACCCGGCGGTTAAATTCTTCTTTGTTATTCCAATCTGCCAGCAAAGCTCCTTTAATATGCCCTCCATCATATTCTCCAGGTGTTCTTACATCTAAAATCTGAATTGAATCTTTGTTGCTTTTATCGGTGATACCAGCTTCAAATTCAACAGCATTCAGGCTGGTTGTTTGTGCAATACAGGAGAAAAGACTAAGAGAAAGAATAATAGGAATAATATGTTTACACAGGTTTTTCATAACGTAGAATTTTATTCAAAGTTCTGCATATTGTTGCAATAAAAAGCCACCCTGCAAAACAGGGTGGCAAAATTTATTATAAAATAATTTGCTAAGCTTCTGGTGTAAGGTATTGTGCATATGCATACCCTTCTTCGCCATCATCCGTGCGAACAAGCCACCACTGTGCATTGCTTTGGCTCACCAACGTTATAATTTCACCATGTGCCGCCTTGCCTACAATTGGCTGGTCGGTACCTGGCCCTTTACGGATATTGAGGTTGCTGCTTTCTGTAGTTACTTTTACTTTAGTAACAGATGCGGCCACATCTACATTCACATTCATCACCAGGTCACCTGAGGTAAAATTGGGATCGATACTATCATAGGTGTTCCACAACTCATCTTTAACAGCCCCGCTTGGCGCAGTACCGTCAATATATAAAACATTATCCTGCTCCCTTACCTGTAAGTTGCTTACTCCGGCCGCTGTTGCAGCATCCGTAAGTTGTTTGTATTTATCTTGTAATGACATAATTTGATTCCTCCTGTTATTTTATTTAACTGTTAATTTATTATCAACCTTTTTTGGTTTCAAAGATTGAAGCACCGGCATTAGTTTTTTAAGGGCGTCTTTTTTAATCTCACCTGTTAGTGTAATAACGCCATCTTTTACATCAGCCATTACACCGGGAAAGTCTTTGACAGCGTCCGTTACAGCTTTTGTTAATGCATCGTCTGCGGCAATAACAACAGGTGCAGGTGGTGGAGGAGGAGGCGTAACTGTACAATTGTTAACTACAGATTTTACCCCTTTCATTCCAACAATTTCCTTTTCGCACATAGTCTTACATTCACCATCTTTTACCTCACCACTAATGGTAGCAATTCCGTCTGTTACTTCTACGGTAGCCCCCGTCATGGCTGGTGTAGTTTTAATTTTTTCTTCAATGGCGGCCTTTATATCGGCATCTTTAGGACTGCAACCTACAAATAAAGTGGTTGCAATAATGGCCACAGCCATTAATACTTTTGTTAGTTTCATAATTTTTTTTTGTTTAATTAAATATTAAAATTATGGTTTTCCATTATAAAACCTAGGGTTATTTATATTTATTTTAGAAGAGATATCACAGGCTTTAACACTCCTGAAAACATATTCTTTTCAGGAGTGATAAAGATTAATAAAGGAATGAATTTCCAGCCTTTTAATAACAAGGAATATCGATTGTACAGGTTATTTGGTATTTAAGAAGTGCAACCGGTACAACCTTAGATTGTTTTGGAATATTTCTTTAATTTTAGCAAATGCGTGAAGGAATGTTTATAAAGCGTAATGTTAACAAATGGAACAGGTACCAGCATGAAAAAACGGATGATCCCGATGAAACGGCCGAACGCTTTGTTACGCTGGTGGATGATCTATCGTATGCCAAAACATTTTATCCAAAAAGCAAGGTTACCCGTTGGATAAATGCCATTGCTGCCGATATTTATTTAAGTATTTACAAAAACAAAAAGGAAAAATACACCCGGATGTTTACATTCTGGAAGTACGAGCTGCCCTTGTTGTTTAAAAAATACCACGCCATATTACTTTTTACTTTCCTCGTTTTTTGTTGCTTCGTTTTTATTGGTATTTTCAGTTCAGCAAAGGACGAAACCTTTATACGTGGTGTGTTGGGCGATGCTTATGTAGATATGACTGAAGAAAATATCGCCAAGGGCGACCCATTTGGAGTATATAAAGACGAAAATCCATTTACAATGTTTGTGCGAATTGCCATGAACAACACTTTTGTTGCTTTTCTGATGGCGATTGGTGGGCTTTTGGCTGGCGTTGGAACATTATATGCTATGTGGCAAAATGGTTTAATGCTGGGTTGTTTCCAATACATGTTTTTTGCAAAAGGACTTGGTTATAAATCAATAATGGTAATATGGGTGCATGGCACCCTGGAAATACTGGCATTAGTAATTGCATCTGCCGCAGGATTTATTATTGCCTATGGTGTAATTTTTCCCGGCACATACAGCAGGCTGAATTCTTTTAAGCGATGCGTAAAAGATGCGCTTAAAATAATGATAGTACTAGTGCCCGTTTTTATTGTGGCGGCCTTTTTCGAAAGCTATCTAACCAATTTAATGAGTAATACCTTCGACAAACAAAACAATGCCGGTATGCCGGTTTGGGTAAGTACTATAATTTTAGCCACATCGCTGATTTTTATAGTTTGGTATTTTGTTTTGTATCCCATTAGGCTAAATAAAAAAATGAATAGTGCCACTCTAAATAGTAAATCATCCTTTAGTTGGATTTTTACAGCTAAAACACCTAAAACTTAACTATCCAAATTTTACAGGCATTATAGGTAACTAAACTTCCCTTTTTTATAAGAAATGATTTTATCAACTGTTAAATATTTTTTATCACCGCTGTTACTGCTAGTAATAATTATGCAGTGCAATGCCCAGCAGGCTGACAACTATATCTACAAAGACACGTCAATTCTTAATTCAAATGGCCAGGTAAAGGATACCATGACGGTTAACGCACCGATGGAGGAAAATAATTCTGGCGAGGATGCTTTGGAGAATGACTTTAAAGCCGATACTAATCTCGTCCGTAATCAATTATTTATAACGAAGGATAATGCCCGGAGTTTAAAAAATGAAAAGCAGTTGGCATATGCTCAAAAACTGGATAGTCTTTTAAAGGCGCTGCAAAAAAATCAAGCAGCCAATTTAGCTACCACCACAAACCGCTTTTCTTTTCTTATAAGTTTTTTTTCGGCCACTCTAACGAAAGTGATTTTTTGGTTACTGGCTGCTTTCCTTGTAGTATTTATTATTGTAAAATTATTTTTTGCCGAAGGGGTTTTTCTGCGTAAATCCGCAACAGCCTTGGTTAAAACATTGGAGGAACAAGAAAAACACGATCCTGTTTCAGTTGATTATAACAGGCTACTTAATACGGCCATCAATAAAAAAGATTACAGGCTTGCCACCAGGTATCTTTACCTCCAGTCACTGCAAAAATTAATTATCGCAGGAGCCATCACCTATTCGCAGGATAAAACCAATCATCAATACCTTATGGAAATAAATAATAAGCCTTACCGACAGGAGTTTTCATTACTTACATTGCATTATGAATATGCTTGGTACGGCGATTTTTTGATGGAAGAAACCGGTTTTACTATTCTGCAAAAAAAATTTATCTCATTTAACAAGCAGGTATAACACCAGTTGAAAAATACTCCTACATATTATTGTCTCTTTATTGCAGCGCTATTCTTGTTCGCCTGCAGTAACAAGCGTAGCGATATTCCTTCATTAAAAGAAAGCTATTCTAAAAATGATAAGAATCCTTTTGGAGGGTATGTTTTTTTTAAACAGGCAACACAGTTATTTAAAAACAACGATATCAGGGTAAGGAAAGATAAGGCTGAAACCAGTCTCTTGCATTATGACGATACAGCAGCGCTCTACATTAACGTTAGTAAAAATTTTTTTATTGGCAAAGAAGGCCTTAGCGCAGTAAAATCATTTGTTGAAAAGGGTAACTATATGTTTATTGCAAGCGAAAACTTTGATAGTAGTTTTTTAGATTTTATAAAGGTATCCATTGCCCCAAAAACAGTGTTTATGATGTTACAGCAAATGCAGTACACATCGGTAAGGTTAAACAATTCCCGCTTTTTAGACAGTACCCGGTATGCCTATTTTTATTTTCCTTTTAAAAATCATTTTACAAAATTAGCTGATAGCGCCATTCAAGTATTAGGGGTAAATGACGATGGTAAACCCAATTTTTTAGTAGTATTTTTTGGAAGAGGTCGCCTTTTTATACACTGCGAGCCAAGGGCTTTCAGCAATTATTTTCTGCTGCAACGGGATAACTATAACTATCTGCAACAGGCTTTATCGTTTGTTCCAGCAGAGCCTGAACAAGTAATATGGGATGATTATTACAACAAAAGAAACAGGGCGGCGTCGGATAAAGATAATAAAACCGGGCTGGCGGTTTTGCTTCAATATCCCGCTATGGCATGGGCCTTTGGGTTGTTGATTGCATTGCTGCTTTTGTATCTTTTTTTTGGTAGCAAGCGCAGGCAAAGAGTGATGGAAGAATTACCACCCAACATCAATACCTCTGTTGCTTTTGTGGAAACAGTCAGCAGGCTGTACCTTCAAAAAAAAGACAACAAGGGTATAGCTGATAAAATGATTACTTATTTTTTTGAACATATCCGCAACCAGTATTTTTTAAATACAAGCCAGGTAAACGATTCATTTGTAAGTACGTTTACCCGCAAAAGCAATATGCAGCTGATAGATGCGGAAAAGTTATTTGCACATATACAACACATACAGGAATCTTATGCCATAAGCGACGGTGAATTGTTATTACTTAACCAGCAAATAGAAAGCTATTATAAAACGAAAACATGATGGAAGAAAATATTTTTGAACAGAGACTTGATCTTTCTGCCCTTAACCATAGTGTGGTGAACATCCGTAGCGAAATGAGCAAGGTGATTGTAGGGCAATACAAAATGCTGGACTTGTTATTGATTGGGTTGTTATGCGATGGACATATTTTAATTGAAGGCGTGCCGGGTGTTGCTAAAACATTAACTGCCAAACTGCTGGCGAAAGTGATTGATTCCGATTTTTCAAGGATACAGTTTACGCCCGACCTGATGCCCAGTGATGTGGTAGGTACCACTGTATTTAATTCAAAAGAAGGCGAATTTAATTTTAAGCCAGGCCCGGTTTTCAGCAATATTATTTTGATTGATGAAATTAACAGGGCACCGGCAAAAACACAGGCTGCCTTATTTGAAGTAATGGAAGAAAGGCAGGTAACTGTTGACGGAAATACCTACCAAATGCGCTATCCGTTTATTATTGTAGCAACACAAAACCCGATAGAACAGGAAGGGACTTACAGGCTGCCCGAAGCTCAGCTTGACAGGTTCATCTTTAAAATTGATGTTCAATATCCTTCCCTAGCGGAAGAGATTGCCATTTTAAACAAACAACACGGAATGCCTGCCAGCAGCTTATTGCAGGCTATTGATAAGGTATTAACACCCGATCAGTTGCATTCATTCAGAATCATTATACAGTCAGTATTTGTTGAGCCAAAGCTGATTGAGTTTATAGCTAAAATTGTAAATGAAACAAGAAACAACCAGGCGCTGTATTTAGGCGCTTCACCGAGAGCGTCACTTGCTATTTTAAGATCTGCCAAAGCTAATGCAGCCATTAAGGGAAGAGATTTTGTAACACCAGAAGACATTAAAGAAATGGCAACACCAGTATTGCGACATCGCATTATATTAACCCCCGAAAAAGAGATGGAAGGAATTACTGCTGATGAGCTGATTGAAAATATTTTAAGAACAATTGAAGTGCCTAGATAAGGGATTCTTGATTTCCGCAAAAAGAATAAAATTTTCGCTATTGACAATTTATAAAAAATACATTGGACAACTTTATTTAACCACCCGGTTTTACCTGGCCGTGGGTTGTTGTATTGTGCTTTTTATTGGTTCTTTTTATTTAACAAATTTGTTGATCATTCCAAAAACAGCTTTGTTTTTATTGCTTGCATTGTTGCTGGCAGATTATTATTTTTTGTTTTCAGGTAGGCCGCCTTTTGCCAAACGTGTAATGGCCGAGCGTTTTAGTAACGGCGATGCCAACAGGGTAATACTGCAGGTTACCAACAACATGAATTTTGATACCGTCATCAAAATTATTGATGAGTTACCCGTGCAATTGCAACAACGGGATTGGATGATGCAAAGTCATTTTAAAGCCCGACAACAAAAAAATATAAATTACAGCCTGCAACCATCGGTAAGAGGTGAATATAAATTTGGGAATATCATTCTCTACATTCAATCTGGGCTTGGCTTACTGCTTCGCAGGCACGATGTGGAAAGTTCTACAATGGCTGCTGTGTATCCTTCCTTTATGCAGTTGCGCAAATTTCAATTGCTTTCGCAAACAACTATACAAACAGAACATGGCAGCAAGCGAATGCGTAAGATAGGCCACAGCATTGAGTTTGAACAAATAAAAGAATATGTAAGGGGCGATGATATCCGAACCATTAACTGGAAGGCTACTGCACGCAGGCAATCGATAATGGTCAATAATTTTAGCGATGAAAAGAGCCAGCAGGTGTATTGTATTATTGACAAAGGGCGGTTAATGAAGATGCCATTTGGCAATCTTAGTTTGTTGGATTATGCCATTAACAGCAGTCTGGTACTTAGCAATGTTTGTCTGCAAAAGCAAGATAGGGTAGGGCTGATAACTTTTGCCAATAAGATGGGCACCATGCTGGCGGCAGACAGAAAACCGATACAGAGGGCCAATATTCTTCAATTGCTCTATAACGAAGAAACAGCCTTTTTGGAAAGCGATTACGAAATGCTCTACCTGCAATTGCGCAGCAGCGTAAAGCAACGCAGCCTGCTCGTATTGTTTACCAATTTTGAATCAATGTCGGGCTTAAAACGGCAGTTGCCCTACCTGCGCTCTATAGCAAAACATCATTTGCTGTTGCTTGTATTCTTCGAAAACACGTCACTCGCAACCGTAGCTGCAGGCACCGCCGGAAACATCGAGGAAGTCTACACCAAAGCCATAGCAGAAAAATTTGCCTACGAAAAAAGATTGATTGTAAAAGAACTGCTGAAATACGGCATTCTTTCAATTCTTACAGCACCGGAAAATTTAACTGTAAATGCCATCAATAAATACCTTGAATTAAAAGCAAGGCAAGCCACGTAAATGGTTTTTTAGATGCCTGCAATTTGGCACTGGCTCTACAAACGTAAACTATGTTATCAGGTAAGGATTGCATTGTATGGTATTGGGGGGTAATCATGTAGTGCCAAATCCTTCTTCCTTATTCTTTATTGCAATTTTTAGTCTTTTCAAAACATCAAATTCACTTACTTTGCACCGGATAAAAAATAATACGTCCAGTTACACAAGATCCTGTATATGCAGCATACCATCATTTCAGTAAGAGATCTAAAAAAGAGCTACGGCACTTTTGAAGCGGTAAAGGGCATTTCATTTGATGTATATGAAGGCGAAATATTTGGATTACTGGGACCGAACGGTGCAGGTAAATCAACCACGCTGGAAATTATTGAAACCTTAAGGGATAAAACCAGCGGAGAAATATTGGTTAATGGGCTTAACCTTGATACAGATAAAGAACAGATAAAAAAGATTATTGGTGTTCAGCTGCAAACATCCGGTTATTACCCAGGGCTAAACCTGGTAGAGCTGGTTGATTTGTTTTCCGGTTTATATAATCAGCCTGCCAGGGCAAAAGAATTGCTTCACCTGGTAAACCTGGAGGATAAGGCAAAAAGTAAATACAAGGAATTGAGTGGGGGGCAAAAACAGCGTTTCTCTATTGCAACTACTTTAATTAACAAGCCCCAAATCGTTTTTTTAGACGAACCCACTACCGGCCTAGATCCGCAGGCCAGGCGTAATTTATGGGACCTGATTCGGGATATAAGAAGCAAAGGCACCACCGTAATAATTACCACTCATTATATGGATGAAGCAGAGCAGCTTTGCGATCGTATTGCCATCATGGATGAAGGTAAAATTATTGCGATAGATTCGCCTGATAAATTAATTGACGACCTGGTAGAAACCGGTTTTGAAAGACCCAAACAGGTTAAGTCGGCTAACCTTGAAGATGTATTCATCCATCTTACCGGAAAAGAAATAAGGGAAGCCTGAAATACGTTATCATCAAATAAAAAATAAAAACAAAAACAATGAAACAAATTTTTTTCGGAATCTGTGTATCCTTATTAGGAAGTATTGCTGTAAATGCGCAAACAAAACCAAAAGCTGTTGCTGCTAAATCTGTAAAAGCGGCTGGTGATACAAGCAAGCCAAAAGTTGTGTCAACATTAAAAAATTCATTGGATAGTTTTAGTTACGCACTTGGCGTAAATGTTGCCAATAATTTAAAGCAACAGGGCATAGATGTGATAAACAATGCGGCCATGGCAAAAGGTATGAATGATGTATTTAAGAAAAAAGTGATTGAATTAAATGAACAGCAGTGCAATGGGGTTATTCAACAAAAGCTGCAGGCAAACCAGGCAAAAAAATCGACCGGTGAAAAAGCAAAATCACAGGCATTTTTGGCAAGTAATAAAAAGCGTGCCGGAGTAATTACTTTGCCTGATGGCCTGCAATACGAAATTTTAAAAAAGGGAGATGCTACATCTGCAATGCCTAAATTACAGGACACAGTGGTAGCTCATTATGCCGGAACTTTAATCGATGGCAAGAAGTTTGATAACTCATACGATAGGGGGCAGCCGCTGACGATTCCGGTATCTGGTGTTATTAAAGGCTGGACAGAGATTTTGCAACTCATGCACATTGGTGATAAATTTAAAATATTTATACCAAGCGAACTTGGTTATGGCGAAAGAGGTGCCGGGGCTGATATTCCGGGTGGTGCCACTTTAATTTTTGAGATGGAATTGCTGGAAATAAAGCCAGCTGTTGCTGCAACCGAAATGCATAAAGAAGAAAAGAAGAATTAATTCTCAAATACAAATTATTATGTCAACCGATCCTCGTTATCCCATTGGCAAATATGAGCCACAACCATACAACGAGCAACAGTTGGCTGAATGGATGAGGGATATACAATTTTTACCACAGCATTTGGAACATGCTGTGGTAAATTTAGATGCAGCGCAACTTCTCCAACCCTACAGAGACGGTGGCTGGAACCTGCAGCAGGTAGTGCATCATGTGGCAGATAGCCACATGAATGCTTACATACGTTTTAAGTTGGCTTTAACCGAGGATAATCCAACCATTAAGCCTTACGATGAAGCAGCATGGGCGCTGATGCAGGATACAGAAAATCTGCCCATCAATATATCACTTACATTATTGCATGCGCTGCATGTTAGGTGGATGGAAGTGCTTAAGTCCATCTTGCCTCACCAATGGGATAGAACAGTGTTTCACCCAGAGCATAAAAAAGAAATGACGGTCTGGCATCTGCTTGGTATGTATGCATGGCACGGAAGGCATCATACGGCCCATATTACTACATTGAGGCAAAGGATGGGCTGGTAAAAAAAACCGGCCACAGCTCACGAAAAAATACAGCAAATATGAATTGGAAAACACTTTCATCCGACTATATTTCAAAACACCCCTATTTTAATGCGAGGGTAGATAAGTGCGAAATGCCGGATGGTAAAATTGTTGAAACTTATTATGTTGTGGAAATGCCTGTTTCGGTTTGTGCCCTTGCCATTACAGCAGAAGGAAAAGCAATAATTGTGAAGCAATACAGGCATCCAATACAGCAAACTATTTATGAGCTGCCAGGTGGCTTTATTGATGAAGGTGAAACACCGGTATTAGGAATTGCAAGAGAACTACTGGAAGAAACCGGGTATGAATTTTCTGCTGTCTATGATGTAGGAAAGGTTGCGGCGAATCCCGGTGTGTTAAATAATTTTACACAGCTTTTTTTGATGACAGGTGGCAAAAAGATAAGCCAGCAACAACTCGACCACAATGAAGAAATAGAGGTGGAGTTGATGTCATTGGAAGTGGTAAAACGCATGCTGATGAAGAATGATTTTCCGCAAGCTTTGCACACTTGCTGCCTACTATATGCATTTAAAAAACTAGAAGAAATTACTGAATAAAAATTATTTTATAAGTCAATATTATTTGTGTAAAAAAGCTATTAATAGTTTACTTCTCCAATTAAAAAAACACTTCCGCACACTATTATAACTGCATCTTTTTCAGCCGTCAGTTTAGCTGCAGTAATGGCCGCATTAACGTCATCGTAATAAGTGCCTGTTAATCCAAAAACAGCCGCTTTGTCCTGTAAATCCTTTGCTGGCAAGGCTCGTGGAATATGTGCATTTGTAAAATAATAAGCGGCATCAGCTGGCAACATCTTCAACACCGCATCAATCTCCTTATCTTTCACCATGCCAATTACAAAATGATAGGGTTTATTTGGATACACCAGTTGCAGGTGCATTAATACCTGTGCAATACCTGCTTCATTATGGGCAACATCCAGCACTAAAGTGGGTGTTTCTTGTAGTACCTGCCACCTGCCCTGTAGGCCGGTTACTTTTTTTACGTTAGCGAGGGCAGTTTTCTCCTGTTCTTCAGTTAGTAAAAATCCCTGGTTTAATAAAATGCTTTCTGCACATAGCACGGTACACAGGTTTTGAGACTGGTAAATTCCGTTTAAATCCAACAGAAATTCTTCAGTAATATTTTGCATGATATTGGTTACCGTACATTGCATATTTTGTGCTGAAATGCTTTTGTGATTTACCCGGTACTCATCCTGTACAAAATGAATGGGTGCATTTTCTTTAGTCGCTTTCTCTATAAAAATATCTTTTGTTTCTGGTAAATATTCTCCAATCACAACAGGTACATTTTGCTTAATGATGCCCGCTTTTTCATAGGCAATTTTGGGCAAGCTATTTCCTAGAATATTCATGTGGTCCCAGCCAATATTGGTAATAACAGATAGGATGGGCGTGATAATATTGGTGCTATCGAGCCTGCCGCCAAGTCCTGTTTCAATAATGGCAATATCAACTTTTTCTGATGCAAAAAAGTCAAACGCCATTGCCACGGTTAATTCAAAAAAAGAAGGCTGAATTTTTGCTGTTAATGCTTTTGTTTTTTCGGTAAAGTCTATTACAAATTCCTGCGTAATCAGCTGCCCGTTTAACCTTATTCTTTCCCGGAAATCTTTTAAGTGTGGGGAGGTATACAATCCCGTTTTGTAACCGGCTTGTTGTAATATTGCCGCTAGCATATGGCTGGTACTTCCCTTGCCATTGGTGCCTGCAATATGGATGCTTTTAAACTTAGTTTGAGGATTATCTAAAGCAGCACACAACTCGATTGTATTGTGCAGGTCGCTTTTGTAAGCTGCTGTCCCTATTCTGCTGAACATGGGCAGTTGCTTATATAAATAGTCGATGGTTTGCTGGTAGTTCATGATAAAAGTAAATCCTTCAATGCTGTGGTAATTTTATCATCTTACTTACCTGTACAATGCATAAAAGATGTCAAATATAGGTAAGGAAAACGTTGGTATAAAGTATTCGCCTGTATTGTTTGCGATTGCTTCGCATGATAACAATATTCACGGATATTGATATAACATCTGTTGTTTTGTTTACCAGAGATTTATAAACGATATAGAATCATAATATTATACACAATCTTTACCATGAGATTGGTTTCTATTATGCTTGCATTGTATCTTTGGGCAAACTATATTGCTATGCTAAGAGTGGGCGTTTTGGGAGTAGGTCATTTGGGGAAATTTCATTTAAACAACTGGAAAGAAATTGAGGGCGTGGTTATTGCCGGGTTTTACGATCCCAACGATCAAATAGCGCAGGAAGTTGTAGACAAATATCAAATAAAAAGATTTACCTCTGTTGATGCTTTATTGGATGCATGCGATGCGGTCGATATCATTGCGCCTACCATTGCTCATTTTGAACTGTGCAAACCTGCCATCACAAAAGGTAAGCACGTATTTGTTGAAAAGCCTTTGGCCAACAGCATGGATGAAGCAAGGGAATTGGTGAAACTGGCAAAGGAAGCCAATATAAAATTTCAGGTTGGTCATGTTGAAAGATTTAACCCTGCTTTTTTGGCCATAAAAAATATGAAACTGGAGCCGATGTTTATAGAAGTACATCGCTTGGCGCAATTTAACCCAAGGGGTACAGATGTAAGTGTTATCCTCGATTTGATGATTCATGATATTGACATTATCCTCAACCTCGTTAAAAGCAATGTAAAAAATATTTCTGCCAATGGCGTGGCAGTAATGAGTGATACGCCTGATATTGCCAACGTTCGTATTGAGTTCGACAACAGCTGTGTGGCGAATCTTACCAGCAGCCGCATTTCTATGAAAAAGATGCGCAAAATGAGACTCTTTCAAAAAGATGCCTACATCGGAATTGATTTTTTAGAGAAGAAAACAGAGATTATTAAACTCAGTTCTCCTGAAGATAAAAACGTATTTACTTTCGACATTGAAACCAATCACGGTAAAAAAACAATTGCAATATCCAACCCGGCCGTGGCTGCAGATGGCAATGCGATCAAGTTAGAATTAGAAGCTTTTAAAACTTCTATCATCAATAATACTGAAACTGCGGTAACGGTAATGGATGGCTTCAGGGCAATGGATGTTGCCCACCAGATTCTAGAAAAAATAGCCAGCGCAATTGTACATTAATTTAACCTTTATCAATTCCAATTTTTTATTATTTTGAAACAACCCCGTGTACATATTGGTTGGCTTATTGCAGCGGATATTGCAGGTGCCCTGTTTACCTGGGTGTTGTTTTATTACATCCGAACAGATATTTATCATTATTCTTTTTCAATACCCTCAGGGTTTTACCTGGGTGCGTTTTTGTATCTCCTGGGCTGGCTGAGTCTCCACTTGCTGAGTGGTGCCTACGAATCAGTTTATCAGAAATCTGCCATCACCGAAATTCTGCGAACCATTATAATAAGTTTAATTGGTTGTTTAGTATTGCTGTTTTTTTTTATTTTAAAAAACCCACAATCGAATAATGCACGCTATTACAACGAGTTTTTTAGTTTATTACTACCGGTATTTATAGTAACTGTGGCTACACGATTGTTTTACTGGAAACTCACCCAAAAACAGCTACAAAAAGGTACAGTTCGCTTTAATGTATTGTTGATAGGGTCTGGTAAAAATGCAAGTGATTTTTTTCAGCTATTTAAAAAAAACAATGTTGATACCGGCTACCACATTAATAGCTTTTTAAACGTTAATGGCAATAACGGAGTAGAATTACCCGGTACTATTAGCCGGTATAATAATCTTGTAATGCTGGATGAAATAATTACACTGCATCAAATAGAAGAAGTTATTATTACCATCGAAAAAAATGACAGGGGATTGCTTACAAAAATATTGCAGCTGTTAAGCGACAAGGATGTCAATATCAAAATCACACCCGATTATGTCGATATCATCAGCGGTGCAGTTCAAACCAATAATTTAATGGGCGTACCATTAATTGACGTCCACAGCGGATTACTGCCTTCCTGGCAAAAAAATATGAAGCGATTTATCGACCTGGTAATTTCAATCGCCGGCATTATATTGCTGTTCCCGCTGTTTGTATATGCAGCAATTCGAACAAAATTATCTTCCAAAGGCCCCATACTTTTTTTACAGGAGAGAGTAGGGTATAAGGGTAAACCATTTATTATCTATAAATTCCGGAGTATGGTTTTTCACGCAGAACCTAATGGTCCTTTGCTTAGTTCCGACGATGACCAGCGGATTACCCATTGGGGTAAAACCATGCGTAAATGGCGGCTTGATGAACTGCCGCAATTATGGAACATTATTATGGGCGAGATGAGCCTTGTAGGGCCAAGGCCAGAAAGAAAATTTTATGTAGATCAAATTGTTTTGCTTCACCCGGAATACAATTATGTTTTTAAAGTTAAACCCGGCCTTACCAGTTGGGGCATGGTTAAATTTGGCTACGCATCCTCCGTAACAGAAATGATTCTTCGCATGCCCTACGATTTAATGTATATTGAAAATACATCGCTGTTGCTTGATATCCGTATTATGTTGCACACCCTCTCAACCATTTTTAAAGGTAAGGGCAAGTAGCAGGGAGTGAGTTTTTATAAACGAATTGATACTAACACGGGAGTAGTCCAAACCATTTTAAAATCTACATTATGCTCGTAATTAAATTATATAAATTTTTTGGAAGCGATGCAGATGCGAAATGAGATGACTTTGAATGCAATATGACTCGCCGAAAAGTATAAATGTATATTGGTTATATTTGATTAAAACACCGATGATGCGGAAATTATTATTGTTAGTTTTTTTTAGTATTTATTACATCATTGCAACGGGCCAGCAAATTTATTGGCAGCAGCAGGTTGATTATACCATCAATGTTTCATTAAATGATGCAGATAATACACTAGATGGCGCTGTGTCTATGAATTACTTTAATAATTCTCCGGATACGCTCCATTTCATCTGGATGCATCTTTGGCCCAATGCCTATAAAAATGATCTTACAGCACTCAGCGATCAAACATTACAAAACGGAAGCACTGATTTTTATTTTAGCAACAACGATCAACGTGGTTATATCAATCGGTTAAATTTTACAGTAAACGGCTCCGTGGCGCAAATGGAAAATCATCCACAACATCAGGATATTATTAAGATCATTTTATCAACTCCACTGCCTCCCGGTGCCAACTGCATTATACAAACACCCTTTCACGAAAAGTTGCCGTTCAACTTTTCAAGGGGCGGTCACAATGGCCAATCTTACCAGGTAACCCAGTGGTATCCCAAGCCGGCTGTGTACGACCGTAAAGGCTGGCATCCTATGCCTTACCTTAACCAGGGTGAATTTTACAGTGAGTTTGGCAACTACACTGTTCACATTACACTACAAGCTAACTATGTAGTAGCTGCTACAGGTAATTTGGTAAATGAAAATACCACCCCCTCCAACAGTAAAGCAGCAGCAATAAAATCAGCACCTAAGAAGCCAGTTAAAAAAGATATTTTTCACCCCCAAAAAACGGTTGAAGTAGAAGCTGAAATTCCTTCTGCCCGCAATTTAAAAACGGTAACCTACAGTCAGCAAAATGTACACGACTTTGCATGGTTTGCAGATAGACGCTTTAAACTGGTAACAGATACGCTGGCACTTCCATCGGGCAGAGTGATTAAGGTAAATGCCTTTAATGTTACCGGCGACAAGGATAATGGCTACTGGAAAAGTGCGGTTAAGTATATTAAAAAAGCGGTGCTAACAAGAAGTGAGCGACTGGGGGAATACCCTTACGATGTGGTTACGGCTGCCGAAGGAAATGTAACCTACCCTGGCGGGATGGAATATCCAACTATCACACTAATTTCTGGTGTAACCAGCAGTTTGGATTTAGAAGAATTGATTGAGCATGAAGTTGGCCACAACTGGTTTTATGGTATTTTAGCCAGCAACGAAAGGGAGCACGCCTGGATGGATGAAGGCATGAATACTTATTATGATACCCGGTATTGGAACGGGGAAAAAGATATCAACTTAAGGAAAGAAACAGGCAATTCATTTATTGCCAATCGCCTGCCTTCCAATCTTAATATTTTTATAATGCAGTATATTATTTCCCTGCAAAAAGACCAACCCATTGAAACGGCTGCTGATAAACTTGCCGGATATAATTATGATCCATCTGTATATCACAAGGCCAGCAGGTGGATGAAATTATTGGAGCAAACCCTTGGCAGATCAGTGTTTGACAGTTGTATGCATAGCTACTACAACAGCTGGAAATTCAAACATCCTTACCCGGAAGATTTTAAAGCAGTGATAGAAAAAGTGAGTGGTAAAAATGTAGATGCTATTTTTTCGCTGCTTTCAAAAAAAGGAAATCTTACCAATACAGCAGAAAAGCGAGAACTAAAACTGGCGTCCTTTTTTAGCTTAAAAGCCACAGACAAATACAAATATATTTTTGTATCGCCTGCCATTGGCAATAACCTGTACGATAAATTAATGCTGGGAGTGGCGGTACATAATTATACTTTGCCGGCAGAAAAATTTCAGTTCCTGTTAGCACCATTCTATGCAACAGGCTCAAAAAAAATTAACGCACTGGCAAGGGTTAGTTATACATGGATGCCTGGCAACGATGGGAAGCAGGTGATATTTTCGCTGGCTGGTGCCAAATTCAGCAGAGATGAATTTATTGACTCCACCGGCACAAAAACCCCTCTTGGGTTTAGTAAAATTGTTCCGTCTGTAAAGATAATTTTTGCCAATAGCAACCCGTTAAGCCATGTTAAAAAATTCCTGCAATGGAAAACATTTTTTATAAGCGAGCAAACTTACCAGTTTACAAGAGATACCATTAACCAGGTAGATAACATAACCTATCCAACCGCAAGCAGGTATGTAAACCAACTAAAATTTGTGTTGGAAAACAACCGGGTACTCTATCCCTATAAAGGAGAGTTTATGGTTGAGCAGGGGCGCAACTTTGCCAGGTTGGCATTTACCGGAAATTACTTTTTTAATTATGCCAAAGGCGGTGGTGCTGAAGTAAGGCTGTTTGCAGGTAAGTTTTTTTACCTGGGCGAAAAAACGTACATCACTCAATACGAAACAGATCCTTATCAGCTCAATCTTACCGGGCCAAGGGGTTACGAAGATTATACCTATGCTAATTACTTTGCAGGCCGTAATAAATTTGATGGCTATGCATCGCAGCAAATAATGCAGCGGGATGGATTTTTTAAGGTTGGTACGGATTTGCTTGGAAGCAAGATTGGCAAAACAGATAATTGGCTGGTTGCTGCCAACTTCACCAGCAGCATTCCAAAATCAATCAATCTGCTGGAAGTGTTGCCATTTAAAATACCACTAAAGTTTTTTGTGGATATTGGCACTTATGCGGAAGCCTGGGATGAAAATGCCAACAAGAGTAAGTTCTTATACGACGCAGGTTTACAGCTTTCATTGTTTAAAGATTTGGTGAATGTTTACATACCTATTTTTTATAGTAAAGTATACAGTGATTATTACAAATCAACCATTACAGAAAAAAGGTTTTTAAAGACCATATCGTTTAGTATTGATATCCAGAATTTTCAGTTGAAAAAACTCTTACCTCAACTTGCATTATAAACCTTGGCCATTCTATATCTTACATACCAGCAAATTAACAAGCAAAAATGGGACGAATGTATAAGCAATGCCAGCAATGGTTTAATTTATGGCTACAGCGTTTACCTCGATACCATGGCCGACAGTTGGGATGCACTTGTACTAAACGATTACGATGCAGTGATGCCGTTAACGTGGGGAAGAAAATATGGCATCCGCTATTTGTATCAGCCGTTTTTTACAGCTAGTCTTGGCGTGTTTGGTAATAATTTGTCCGCCACGTTGTTAAACGATTTTTTACTAGCCATTCCGGCAAATTTTAAATACTGGGATATTTATCTTAACGCAGGCAATTATTTTGAATTGCCTGCATTTAAATTATATGAGCGGGCCAATTATGTATTGCCTTTGCAAAATAACTACCAGCAATTATTTCAGCAATTTAGAAATAATATAAAACGCAATATTGTCAAAGCAAAAAATTTACAGTTGCTGGTTAAAAAAAATATTCCGGTAGATATGGTTATTGAACTGGCTAAAGAACAAGCAACCAGCTTTTCATCCGTCAGTGATAACGATTATAAAAGATTCAAAAAACTGTATCATCATTTCCATAAAAATCAACAGGCAACTACTTATGGTGTTTACACGCCGCAAAACCAATTGGTAGCCTCCTGTGTTTTTTTCTTTTCACACAAAAGAGCCTACTATATTTTGGCAGGAAACCATCCCAATTGTAAAACGCTGGGAGCTTCCCACGCCCTTATTGCCGCTTTTATTGAAGAATATGCTGGCCATGATATCCTACTGGATTTTGAAGGCAGCGATATCAGCGGCCTGGCATTTTTTTATAGCAGTTTTGGTGCCGCAACAGAAAAATATGTTGGGCTAAAAAACAATAAACTCCCCGGATTATTGAAATTGTTTAAAAAATAATACACCAGTAAATCAGTTAGTAGTATTTCACTTAGTGCCATAAGTTACTACCCCATCAGAACGCTCGTTGGTAGTAAAATGTTTGCCAATATCAAAGCCAGCAAAATCCGGTTTCAAAAAATGAGAGGTGACCTCAAGTTTATTGTCCTTTCTTGTTACAGAGAGATAATGAAACATGGGTTTGTAATCAGCGGCTTCATCCGGGATAGCTGTTGAAGATGAATTCAGCGGCTGATGAATACCACCGCCACCGCCAATTACCAAAAAATCTTTTCCCTGCATATAGAAATGCTCAAAAGCATGGGCATGGCCCGAAATAAACAGCCGGGCTTTTTTGGATTGAATATACCCCGGAACAAAGCTATTTTGCACATTTTGTGAGCACTTAACTATTTTGCTGTTTGAATAAGGAGAATGATGACAGGCAACAATTACCGCTTTTATAGAATCAGTCAGATCGAGGCTTTTCAGTGTTGCATCGTACCATGTTTGCTGCTTTTCTTTTTCTTCGATCAAAAGTGCATTAAAATTAGAATTTAATAACACCACCGCAACAGAATCTGCTACTGAAACATATCCGGTATTAACGTTCATCGGGAATCGTTTATTAAAATTTGCTTCACCTTTTGCCCTGTTAAACATCACTTCATGATTGCCTAATACTGCACACGCAGTGCTGCCTTGTTTACGAAAGCTAGTCAAAAACTTATCAACTTTTTTCCATTGACGATTGCTTGCACCCAACGCAACCAGATCACCCAACATATATAAATAACCGGGGTTTGCTTGTAAGATTTCGTTGAACTCAAGTGAGGTGGCCCTCGTATTTTGGTTAGGCTTCAATACGAGTTTTTCTACCATCATGGGCTTCTGTGTATCACTAACAAAAATGATATTTTTGTTAGATGCAGACGCTAACTTATCTACATTTGTTTGGGCATTTGTAATATGTGCTGTAAAAAACAACAGACTAAAAAAGGATAGGCGTTTTTTCATTTGGCTATAAGTTTGAACGGAATTATTTACACTGTTGGATATGTTGTAAAACTTCTTATTAAAATGTGAATTTATAAAGTCCGATTAATACTCGTTGGAATTAAGTTAAGGTTATTCCTTGCCAATAAATTTCAATGTCATTACTTTCCCTTTCTTCCATCCCATTGAAAGAATTTCCATATCACTCTTGCCTCGGCGCTTACCACATCATCCTTTGTCTGAAAGGCATTCATCCATTTACCCTCTACTGCTATGGCGGTAGTTTTCGACAAAGGAATTTTGTATGCTAGCGCAACACTCGTGCCTAAGCTATTTAACTTAGAATTTACTTTTCCCTCATAATCCAATTTACTGCTTAATAAGTAGGTACCTATGCCCGCAAAAATCTCCAGCCTTTTTACGATACTCATAGACCATACCACCATAATTGGGATGGCGCTTATGCTCACCTTACCCTTTTTATTTCCATTTACCAACTTATAGGAATAGAAGTTGCAAAAGCCCGATTCAACCCCTAGCCGGAGGCGGTATTGTGGTTGCCAAAGTACCCGTATAGTTGCTGCAGGACCACTTCTTACAATATCTTTCTCCACACCAGTTCCCTTAAAATTGAGTGGTGATATATAATTGGAGTAGCCTCCTCCAAGGTATAATACAAGGGAGTGTTTTCTCGCAATTCCCGGCGGACTGGGTTTGTCAGAAACCTGTGCCGACAAGTTGTTGCAGGCTAACAATAAAATAGCCACACATGCAGAAAATATAGTTTTGTTAATGTACATAATAGTTATACGCTACGCATGAGGGGAAGTTGGTTAATATGCCGTCAAATTGTCCTTCTTTAATAAAATTGGTAATAAACTCCGGCACATCAACTGTCCATACAAATACTTGTTTTCCTCGTTGGTGAACCAGGGCCACATTGTCATTTTGGGTACCTTGTGTAAAACGGGGCGCCCATATTATTGCTTTGGATTTTTCTAAATCATCCAGGCTAAGTTCGCAAAGTGCAGGGGTTGATGTGTAATCGGGCAATGCTAAAAATTGTTGTAGTTGTATGTCGCCGGGAAGCCCTATCACAATTTGCAGTGTTCTGCCTGCAGCTGCTGCTTTTTGTAAATATTCTTTTTGTATAGCACGAACAATAGCAAGTGATCCCACATATTTAGTATCCAGCCATACAAAGGTTAACCCGGTTTTGTACACCACTGTTTCCAATGCATCTTTAAGGGTAGGAATTTTTTCACCATGTATTAATCTTACAAAGGTTGATATTTGCTCATAAGTATAATTTTCAACCGGGCCTATCAGGCCGCTTTTTTGTGTTGTTCGCAAGTTAATTGTGTTGTCATGGTACAAAATAGGAACACCATCTTTACTAAGTCTTACATCAATTTCAATACCGGTAGATCCAAACTCCGGCGTTTTTAAAATCATCTCTACCGAATTTTCTGATACAGACAACAGATCTGAAGTACGGCCGCCAGAACGATGCGCTAATATTTGGAATGGAGATGGGTTCTTATTTAATTTACGTGTGTATTTAAAAGTTATGGGAATTACCGGTTCCTGCTGTTCGTTACCATACAAACCATCAATGGTAACACTGCCCAGCGTAACAACTGGATTGGGAGCAAGCAAAATAGTGGCACCATTTTCTGGAGTGATGGTTAACCTGATTATACCTGTTTTAGTACTTACCATTTTGCGCCAATAACCGTTTATTAATATAGCCCCGTTTAACCTTTTACCTTGCCCGATAAAATAGGCAATGTCTTTACCAAAAAAACCTGAAACATGAAATACCGTATCTGCATTCTTTATTATATAGCTCCATTTAATTGCAGAAAGTTCACCAAAAAAATCGCTGCCATTGGATAAAGTGTACACAGCTTCCATTGCACTACGTGAAGCAAATGTCAATGGCAAAGCCCCGGGGGTGTCAAATAAATTCCATCCCGAAACATCAGGCATTTTAACCTTGTATTCATTTTTACAACCAGCTGCTGCCATGGATAAGAGCACAATCCAAATCCCTTTTTTCATACGCATAATTATTTATTCACCAATCATCCCATGTCGTTACAAAATAAATCCAACTGTAATCTGCGGGTAAAAAATCTTGCGGTCAGTTTTATAAAACAAGGCCCATGTTTGCCAATAAAAATAATTGTTAATGGCAGAAAGGGCCAGTGTTAAATGTTTCTTGTTGTAAAACGGCTGTTCAAGCGCAATGGTAAATGTTTCTCCGTTGTAATAGCTCTTATTTGAAGAGAATTTGCTTTCACCATTTTCGGATTTGTAAGATAAATTAACAGAAGCCTGTGCCTTAAAAGTTATCAGCAGGTTTTTGTTTGTTTTATAACCAACACTCATATTGGGATAATTAAGCCAGCCCGATGCTTTGCTGTCAAACCCCCCAACTTTTAAATACCCAAACCAAAAGCCTATATCATTTCCTAAGTTAAAGTAAACATTTCTTCCCAATGGCATTCCCCAGCGAATACCAGCAGACAAATGATTTTGCACAACCTGAAACATCAGTCTTCCATCAATACTGAAATGGTCATTAATCCGCCGCATTACATGGTAGTCGCCGCAGGGAACTCTTATTCTCACTTCTTCAGTTATGTCTTCCGGTGTGGTAAAAAAAGTGAAGCCAATAGAGGAGCGCCATTTTTCAGCATACATAGGATAAGGAAATAAAATTGCTGCATGCTTGGCTTTAAAGCTGCTGTCCTGAGCTCGGGCTGCTGCTGAAGAAAGCAGCAAAATCATACACAATAGATTTCTAACTGTCATATGTTTATGTTTCCAAATCGGAATTAAATACTTTTATAGAAACGAGTGAAAAAAGAAACAATAATAGTTTGGCTTTTATGTTTTTCTAGAATAATCATTATAAAAATAATTATTTATTTTCAGATAAAGTGCTCGATAATAAAATAAAAAATACTGCCTGCCTTATTACATTAATTAGAAAAAAAACTATCGTTCACCATTTTACATAAAAGTCAATTGCATGGTAATACATGCATACAACGATGTTCTTTACCGGGTTTTTAGCAATAAAATCATTTTTGTAAAAACCAGGGTTTCTTTTTGTGAAATCCTGAAATGGCCGATGGCACTAGTTTTAAGGTTGCACTTTTGTCCTCTTTTTAATTTCCCTGCATACAATCCTGCGTATACGATGCCTGCAAAAAATAACCAAAACATATAAACGTGAAAAAGTATTATTCAATAGTTGGATTCAATTATCTTACATAAAAAAATACGTTGTTATATGCCTGCCAATAACGCCACCTATAAAGTAAAGGCAAACGATTTTGTCTTTACGTTTACAGCCAATGAAATCAATGCAATTGATTTCATTCAAAAATCTCCCAATCAATTTCATTTAATTAAAAATTACCAATCGGTAAATGCCCAACTGCTAGAGACAGATACAAGTGGGAAAAAAGTAAGCATTGAAGTGGATGGCGAAACCTTTGCAATTGAAATTAATGATGAGCTGGACCAGATGCTGGAAACGATGGGTTTTGGCATTGCAGTTGTCAAACAAATTAAAGAAATAAAGGCTCCGATGCCTGGGCTCGTACTTGAGATTGCTGTAACCGATGGGCAGGAAGTAAATGAAGGGGATAAAATGCTGATTCTGGAAGCTATGAAAATGGAGAACAGCATATTAATCCACACCAATGCCACCATTAAAAAAGTGATTGTTACCAAAGGTCAGGCGGTAGAAAAAGGCCAGGTGCTGATTGAACTGGAATAATCCTGCAACAATTAATATCAAACTTTTTTATTAAAACTATTATCATCTAATGAAAAAAATATTAGTTGCCAACAGGGGAGAAATTGCATTAAGAATTATGCGGACTATTCGCAAGATGGGCATTCAATCAGTAGCTGTTTATTCCGAGGCAGACCGGCATTCGCCGCATGTATTATTTGCAGATGAAGCCGTTTATCTGGGTGCGCCCCCATCCAGTCAATCTTATTTGAACGGCGATAAAATAATTAAATTTTGTAAAGAGCTGGGTGTAGATGGAATTCATCCCGGCTATGGTTTTTTAAGTGAGAATGCAGATTTTGCCCAAAAGGTGGAAGATGCCGGCATCATTTTTATTGGTCCCGGCCCAGAGGCCATGAGGGTGATGGGATCGAAGCTGGCAGCAAAGGAATGTGTAAAAAAGTACAACATACCGATGGTGCCTGGTATTGATAAGGCAATTGAGGATATCCCCTACGCTAAAAAAGTGGCCACCGAAATTGGTTACCCTATTTTGATAAAAGCCTCAGCCGGCGGCGGTGGAAAGGGTATGCGTATAGTAGAAAAAGAAGCGGACTTTGAGGAGCAAATGACCAGGGCCATCAGCGAAGCAAAGTCTGCATTTGGCGATGGCGCTGTATTCCTGGAAAAATATGTAAACTCACCCCGCCATATTGAAGTACAGATAGTGGCCGATAAATTCGGCAACGTCATTCATGGTTTTGAACGAGAGTGCAGCATACAACGACGGCACCAGAAAGTAGTGGAAGAAACCCCATCGGCAATCATCACCCCGCAATTGAGACAACAGATTGGTGACGCTGCTGTGATGGTTGCAAAAGCATGCGGCTACGTTAGTACCGGAACGGTTGAGTTTTTGATGGATGATACCATGAATTTTTATTTCCTGGAAATGAATACCCGCCTGCAGGTAGAACATCCGGTATCTGAAATGATTACCGGCCTGGACCTTGTAGAACAACAGATAAAAATAGCCCGTGGCGAAAAGCTGAGCTTTACCCAGGATGACATTGTTTTAAATGGTCATGCCATTGAACTAAGGGTATATGCAGAAGATCCACTCAACAACTTTTTACCGTCTATTGGCACCCTTACCAAATATGTAAAACCAACAGGCGAAGGCATTAGGGTAGATGATGGCTACGAAGAGGGAATGACCATACCCATTTATTATGATCCGCTGATAGCAAAGCTGGTGGTGCATGGCAAAACAAGAACGGAAGCCATACAGATGATGATTCAGGCCATCAAGGATTTTAAAATTGAAGGGGTTGCCACTACCTTGCCCTTCGGCACTTTTGTTTTTGAGCACGAGGCTTTTTTCTCGGGGCATTTTGATACGCATTTTGTAAAAAACTATTACACACCGGAAAATTTAAAAGCAAAGCAACAGGCCAATGCGGAAATAGCTGCTGCTGTTGCATTAAAATACTGGCTTTCAAAAAGAGGGATTGTAAAACCGGTAGACAATAAATCTACCAGCTGGAAACGCAGGCTGGCTAAATAGATTTCTATTCAACATAAATAAATGCTTTGCAATGAAATCTAAAGTTGAGATACTAAGAGAGAAGATTGAAGAAGGTAAACTCGGTGGCGGAGTAAAACGAATAGAAACGCAGCATCAAAAAGGAAAACTAACTGCAAGGGAACGCATTAGTTTGTTGATGGATGATGGGTCATTTGAAGAAATTGGCGGATTGGTAATTCACCGGACGAAAGATTTTGGAATGGAAGACCAGCAATATTACGGGGATGGCGTTATAACCGGCTACGGTACCGTTAACGGAAAACTGCTGTATGTATTTGCTCAGGACTTTACAGTTTTTGGGGGTGCCTTATCGGAAACTCATGCAGAAAAAATTTGTGCCATTATGGATCTTGCCATGAAGATAGGAGTGCCCATAATTGGCTTAAATGATTCCGGCGGTGCAAGGATACAGGAAGGTGTGCGGTCGTTGGGTGGTTATGCGGATATCTTTTATAGGAACGTACAGGCATCCGGGGTAATTCCACAAATATCTGCCATCATGGGACCATGTGCCGGTGGAGCTGTTTACTCACCTGCCATGACGGATTTTACCATCATGGTAGAGAACACGAGTTACATGTTTGTTACCGGTCCCAATGTGGTAAAAACGGTAACCAACGAAGAGGTAACCTCCGAAGCATTGGGTGGCGCATCTACTCATTCCACCAAGTCGGGCGTAACACATTTAACAGCGCCCAATGATAAGGACTGTATTGAACAGGTAAAAAAATTACTCAGCTACATGCCGCAAAACTGCGAAGATGTGGTTGCTAAATTACCTTACACATTGGGCGATGAAACAAGGGAAGTATTGGAAACCATTGTTCCGGAAAGTGCTCATCAACCCTACGATATCCGAACGGTAATTGCAGGCATTTGTGATACTGAATCTTTCTTTGAAATACATAAAGATTTTGCAGAAAACATTGTAGTTGGTTTTGCCAGAATAGCCGGAAGAAGCATCGGTATTGTTGCCAATCAGCCCATGTGTCTTGCGGGAGTGCTGGATATTGATAGTTCTAGAAAAGGAGCAAGATTTACCCGAACCTGCGATTGTTTTAATATTCCTTTATTGGTGCTGGTAGATGTGCCTGGTTTTTTGCCGGGTACCGACCAGGAGTGGAACGGCATTATTACCAACGGTGCCAAACTGTTGTATGCATTGAGCGAAGCCACGGTGCCCCGTGTAACCGTTATTACCCGAAAGGCTTACGGTGGTGCTTATGATGTGATGAACTCCAAGCATATTGGCGCAGATATGAACTATGCCTGGCCTACTGCAGAAATTGCTGTAATGGGTGCAAAGGGCGCCAGTGAAATTATTTTTAAAAAAGAGATTATGGAGGCAGCAGACCCAGTACAGAAATTATTAGAGAAAGAGCAAGAGTATGCATTAAAATTTGCAACTCCTTATCTTGCTGCGGAACGTGGTTTTATAGATGAAGTGATTGAACCAAAAGATACAAGACGCAAACTCATCAAGGCCTTTGCCATGCTGGAAAATAAAGTGGCAAAACGCCCAAGAAAGAAGCATGGAAATATACCGCTGTAGTTTCTTTCCCGTAATTACAAACAAGAAACACGAGCCAGGCGAAAGGCCGGTGCAAAAAAGTAATTAACGGTGATTTGATAGACAAAACGATTCAGAAAAAACAAAACAGGCACATTAAGTTACTCAGGCAACGCCTTAAACATTTACTGCTATTTGTAAGGGTTATTAGATGCTGCACCAGAAAAACTCGAATTTAAGGCTAACCGGATTAGTCAATATCTTCGTAAAATTTTTCCTCAAAAGTATATTTGGATGCAATGCCGTATTTTAAAATGCGATAGGCCATCCAAATAACGGCTATCGGCGAAATGGAAAACAATAACATAATCAACCAATCGCCTGTCTCAAAAAAAGGAAGGGCGTTATATACAACTGCAAATATTGTAACAGCAATTATCGGAAACTGAATGTTTTTCATTAATGGGTCATTTGAGTATGTGAACAATTGACCACTAAAAAAAGTTCGTATTATTTCTATCATTTTCCACAGGTAGAAAAAAAACAAATGTTTACTCCTGCCCATCCAGCACTTTATGATGCAGGTTTTTATCAGCATGTTTATTTTTTACAGTGTAGTAAAAAAATAACCTGGCTGTGTTGCTTTGCATGTAATTGATTCCGTTGCTTTTTTGCTGAAACACCCGCATGTAGCCGACATCAAAAGACAGGCTGTTCGTTATTTTTTGTTTGATGCCGATAAAAATCCTGTTTTGATCAAATGTATTATACACAACATCGTTACCAAATTGTACCAGCAATTCATCTGCTAAAACCAATTGTGGCAGGTTGGGACTTTTAAAAACCTGCAAGTTTGTGCTCAACAGGTATCGTACCCTGTTGCTAAACTTTTTGTTGCCGGTTTTTTTATCATTTACAATAATATCCTGCCAACGTTGTTCATTTCTCAATCGTTGCAAAACATTCACTTTACTTTTGTAGGCGGATTTATAAACTACTTGTTGAAAAAGCCGGGTTTCATCTGATTTTGTAGACCAGCCATCGGTGGTAGAGGAGGAGAGCAGGTTGCCGTATCCTGCAGCTACAGACAGGTTTTTATCCAATTGAAAGCCAACCCCAATCCGAGCAAAATAAAATGAATTGAATTGAAAGAAGCCATTCTCCCGCAGGTGAGCATCTGCCATTATAAACCATCCTTTATTAAGAAAAAAGATGCTGTTAATGCTTACCCAGGTATGGGTAACATGCTCAATTTTTTTTTGTAAAACCTGGCTAAATGCACTTACAAAACAACATTGTATAAATGTAAGCAGCAGTATCTTAACAGAGGTTTTCATTTAGAAAGTTTATTGATGTAATCAGCTAAAAAGTAAAATGAGTAATTGGGCTACTACAATACGTAAAATCATAGTAAGTGGGTACACTGTAGCGTAGGTTACAGAAGGGATATCATTACCGGCAAGTTTTGTGGCAAAGGCCAATGCAGGTGGATCGGTAGAAGCGCCTGCCAACAATCCGCAAATTTCGAAGTATGTTTTTTTAAAGTATTTTTTGGCAATAATGCCCACCGTTACAAGTGGAATTACGGTTATAGCAATACCCATTGCCATCCAGAGAAATCCTCTGCCATCAGAGAAAGCTACGGTTAAGTTTTTACCACTGGCTAAACCAACACTGGCCAAAAACAAACAAATACCCAATTCCCGTATCATTAGGTTGGCGCTGTTGGTGGTGTAATTATTGAGGTAAAAAATATTCCCAAACCTGCTTAATAATAAAGCGATTATTAACGGGCCACCGGCCATGCCCACTTTTACAGCTACCGGCATTCCGGGAAAATGAAAAGGAATGCTGCCCAAAATTACGCCGAGTACAATACCGATAAAAATGGGGGCCAGATCTGGCACTTCTAATTTTTTAAGAGAATTTCCTAATGCATCACTTACAAAATGCACCCCTTCTTCAGTACCTACCACTTTGATTGTATCACCCAGTTGCAAAATAATATTACCATGTGGCACCATTTCAAAGCCTGCCCTGTTTAGCCGGGTTAATGTAAAGTTTTGATGAAATAATTCGGGCAAATCGCCCAGGCGCTTATGCGTCACTGATTTTTTTGTGACAATAATGGTTCTTGAAATTAAATTACTTTCTGTAGAAGATTTTAAGTTTATGCTGCTAAAAGGACCAATAATTAATTTAAGCTGCTCCATTTCTTTTTTGGAAGCTACTACCAGCAGCACATCATTTTCTGCCAGAATATTTTCGGGTGTAGGTGTTACAATTTCGTTACCATGCAACATTCTCGAAATAATGATGCGTTCTTTCAGCATGTTAAAAAGAATGCGTAATGGCTGCCCTATCAACATTTTATTTTCTAATATAAAATGTTGAGAAACCGGTTTATTGGCACGGATAATATTTATTTTCCGATGTAATTCCTGTTCTTCTTCCAGGTTTATCCTGAATATTTTTTTAAGCAATAACAACGAGCCGATGATACCAAATACACCAAATGGATAGGCAACAGCATAGGCCAAGGTTATCAACGATTTATCGGTGCCGGTAATATTAAGATCAGTTACTGCCGCCTGTGCAGCAGCAAGGCCAGGGGTATTGGTAACAGCGCCACTCATAATACCCGTCATTATAAAAATATGATTGCGGCTGGCATAAAACAATATAATGGTAATAATTACGCCGATGGATACAGTTAAAATGGCAAGTAAATTATTATTGAGCGCATTCTTTTTTAAACTGGCAAAAAAGCCTGGTCCAACCTGTAAGCCAATGGAATACACAAACAGAATTAATCCAAATTCTTTTAAAAAAAGATCGGTATTTTCATCAACCAAAATGCCGGCATACGACATAAACATGCCCATAAATAATACCCAGGTAACGCCTAAAGAAATACCACCAATTTTTACCCTGCCCAACCAGATACCAACGGCAATTACCAAACCGTAAACTAATACGGTTTGTGCAATGGAATTATGCGTAAACAAATCTGTGAACCAATTGATCATTGTAATAAATTTAAAAAAACAGGCAACGGGTAAATCTGTTGCCTGAGTTGGGTAAGAATGGTTGTTTTAATAAAATAGAAAGTAATTGTAAATTTATTTATAGAATTAGGCATTTAGTTCGCAAAGCATTTACTCCATTGTGTTAGACTCTATTTTCTTTTTTTTCTTGATAAAAAAAAGAAACAAAAAAAATCAAGGCTCCTAATAAAAAGGCTGAAATTTTAAATGTAAGCCTAAAATCAAGGAACTCGCCGCCAGAATAAAATACTTTAAAATTTATGCTGGCTCAAACAGCCTTGATTTCTTAACGCCTTACATTTAAAATTTCTAGCACTTTTTATTCGAGGCCACAATAGCCTTTATTTGCGAAGTAAAAGCCTAACCCAATTTATTTATTCATGAACTTCAGGTTCTAATTCCCATTTTTCAGGAGAACGCCACAGGGCAGATAATAACAGCTCTCTCATAAAGAAAAATTCTTTTGGAAGCTTATCATACATTTTTTCAAATAACTCTTCGTGGCCTAGTAATTCCTGTTTGCCCGGTTCCCTTTCTACAGTCATAATTTTTGAAAAATCTTCTTTGGTAAAATCTTCCAATCCGCTCCAGTCGAGGTCTTCATAACGGGGCATCCATCCCAGTGGACTTTCTACAGAAGATGCTTGTCCTCTTAAACGTTGTACAATCCATATCAGCACACGTATATTGTCACCAAAACCTGGCCATAGGAATTTTCCATTTTCATCTTTTCTAAACCAGTTTACCCCAAATATTCTTGGAGCGTTGGGCAGGTCTCTGCCAAACTGCAACCAGTGGTTTACGTAATCACCAATATGATAACCCATAAACGGCAGCATTGCGTAGGGATCTCTTCTTACCTTGCCTACTTCTCCAAATGCAGCAGCAGTAGTTTCGCTGCCCATAGTTGTAGCAAGGTAAACACCAAAGCTCCAGTTGAAAGATTGATACACCAGTGGAATACCTGTACTTCTTCTTCCTCCAAAAATAAATCCATCTATTTGCACACCATTAATATCATCCCAACAATCGTCTACAGCAGGGTTTTGGTAAGCAGGTGCTGTAAATCTTGAGTTAGCATGTGCAGCAAGTTTACCGCTGGATGCATCCCATGGTTCGCCGTGCCAGTCTGTTAGTCCCTCGGGAATTTCTTTGGT
>JANYCA010000018.1 GCA_025360525.1 Chitinophagaceae bacterium
GATGGCTTGCATTCAATGGACAGAAAAACTGGTTTGTTTAAAAGATACGGCTACAATGCAGCTAATCCGTCCGCATTAAGCCGGCCTGCTCTAAAAGGTGTAGATGACCATATCACCTTTATTACGGAAGATGCTAACCAAAATTTATGGATAGGAACCTTTGCAAATGGGTTGGTAATGTATAATCCGATAACAAAAAAGCTAACTCGATTTGGAAATAATGCCGATAAATCAGGCGAATTTAAAGATAATAGCGGCTGGCTTGCTTACCCTTCATCTGATGGGTTTTTATGGTTAAGTACCCAACAAAATAATTTATACAGAATAGATATTTACACAAATAAAATCCCTTTTTTTAAAAACGATATTAATAATTCGGGCGTTAATGCTTTTTATAAAGAATCAGCATCGGTACTTTGGTTTGCCACAGATAGTGGTCTTTATCGTAAGGATATCAAAAATAATTCTATAATTAAATACATCAACGAACCAGGTAATAGTAATAGTTTAAGCAATAATATTGTTACAAGTATTATAAAAGACAAACAGGGAGATTTATGGTTAAGTACAAATGGGGGACTAAACAGGCTTAACCCAACTACAAAAAGAATTACCCGGTATCAGCATAATCCTAATGATAAAAATAGTTTAGGAAATGATTTAACTTTTAAGATATATCAAGATCATCAATCAAATTTATTTATAGGCACGAATGGTTTTGGGTTCGACATATTAAACACCCAAACCGGGAAATTTACGCACTATAAAAATAGCTCAACGGATACAAACAGTTTAAGTAAAAATTTTACAACTGCATTTTTGGAAGACGAAACCAATGACGTTTGGGTTGGTACCGGGGAAAACGGCGGTATTAACAGATTGAACTGGCAATCCGGAAAATTTAAGCATTATTTACCCGATGCTAATATTAGCAGTATAATCAGAGATTCAGACGGCATCATATGGGTGGGTGCCGAAAGGGGGTTGTATCGTTATAACAGAAAATCAGATAATTTTTCTTTATTGGATGAAGGAAATAAAGGTTTAGCTATTAATGACATTCGTTCAATGATAACGGACAATCAAAATAATATCTGGATGGCATCCGCAAACGGAATTTACAGGCTAAACGAAAAGAGAGACTGGGATATTTATTATGGTAAAGAAAGTGGCGTGGTAACACAATTCATGTATTATGGAACTGCTCATAAAGGTGAAGATGGAGAATTATTTTTTGGTGATTATGCAGGTTATTTTGCTTTTTATCCTGAAAAACTGAAAGCCCGGTCCGGGAGTCCAATAATTGAATTAACCGGTTTTTGGCTACATGGCCAGGCTGTAAAAGCCGGCAGTGGTGGTCCATTGCAAGAGTCACTTTATAAGACAAAAGACCTCAATTTACAACATAGCCAAAATGTATTTTCCTTTAGTTTTAATGCGGTTGATTATGGTAATCTAGAGGATAAGATAATTTATTACAAGCTTGAAAACTATGATAAGGAAT
Source organism: Chitinophagaceae bacterium (assembly GCA_025360525.1). GTDB lineage: Bacteria > Bacteroidota > Bacteroidia > Chitinophagales > Chitinophagaceae > Ferruginibacter. The sequence continues at coordinate 1,505 of JANYCA010000018.1, forward strand.
GGCGTCAACCTAGCTCAGAGTCAAGGGTTTATTACTTCAATATACCATCCGGTAAATACAGTTTCCATATAAAAGCAGTTAGCAGAAGCAACGGTATTTGGGCAGAGAAAAACATTGCAATTAACATTACACCTCCCTGGTGGAGTACGTGGTGGGCTTACTGTTTATTTGGGTTGTTGTTTTTTGCCATAGCTTATTCCTTGTATCGTTTTCAAAAAGAGAGGGTAATAAAGGTAGAAAGGGAGCGCACTAGGGAAAGAGATTTGGCACAGGCTAAAGAAATTGAAAAAGCATACCTTAAGCTAAGCACTACCCAAACTCAATTGATACAATCAGAAAAAATGGCTTCACTCGGAGAACTTACAGCAGGTATTGCCCATGAAATACAAAACCCTTTAAACTTTGTCAATAATTTTTCTGACCTAAACACAGAATTAATAGATGAACTATTGGTGGAACGTAAAAAAGAAGTTCGTGATTTTAAAATCGAAGACGATTTGCTCAATAACCTTAAAGAAAATGAACAAAAAATTAATCAGCATGGCCGCCGGGCAGATGCTATTGTAAAAGGTATGTTGCAACACAGCAGAAGCAGCAATGGCATAAAGGAACCAACAGATATTAATGCATTGGCAGATGAATATTTGCGCCTGTGTTATCACGGCTTAAGGGCAAAAGATAAATCCTTTAATGCCACTATGAAAACAGATTTTGATGAAACCATTGGTAAAATAAATATCATTCCCCAGGATGTTGGAAGGGTGATCTTAAATTTGTTGACGAATGCTTTTTATGCGGCCGCCCTGCCCCGCAAAGGAGGGGGCTCAGACCCTGCTTATAAACATAATCCTACGGTTTGGGTGAGTACAAAACGTATTATCACCCCTTCAGGGGATGGGGGCGTTTCAATTTCTGTTCGTGATAACGGGCCGGGTATTCCTGAAAAAATATTGGAAAAAATATTTAATCCATTCTTTACCACAAAACCGTCCGGACAGGGAACAGGATTAGGTTTATCATTGAGTTATGATATAATCACTAAGGGACATGGAGGAGAGATTAAAGTTGAAACAAAGGAGGGAGAAGGTACTACATTTATTATTCAATTGCCGGTTTAAGTAACTGAGAATGGCGCAGTAAAAGCCTGTTTTTTAAATGATAAACTTAAATTATATTGGATTTTTTTCTCTGATTTTAAAAAAAAGGTATGAAAAATTATCTATCACTAACATGGCTGATTGTTTTACTTTTTACTTATGGTGTTGTACCCGCCAACGCCCAGGCAACAGCAAACACTAAAGAGAAAACGGGATTATTTGATAATGATGAAGTATTAAACATTACCATTAGTGGCAACATCAAAGATTTACTAAACGACCGGTCTGATAACGACCCTTATCGTCCGCAAATTTTGTTGTACAAAAATGCCGATGGCACAGAAATCTCGTTGCCGGTAGAAGCAAAAACAAGAGGTCATTTTAGAAAAATGAGAGAAAATTGCATCTATCCTCCTTTATTAATACATTTTATTAACGACGCAAAACTACCGTCATCTGTTTTTAGGGGCCAGGATAAACTAAAAATGGTGATGCCTTGCCTTACGGATGGGTATGTGATAAAGGAATATTTGCTTTATAAAATATATAATTTAATTACGCCAAAAAGCTTAAAAGCAAAACTATTAAAGGTTAGTCTAATTGATACCAAAAGCAATAAAGAATATAAGCCCTTTTATACCATATTATTGGAAGATGAAGAGCAGATGGCCCAACGAAACAACGTAGTTGTAATAAAAAGAAAAATATATCCACAAGATACCGATACCGCAACATTCTTAACAATGGCAGTATTTGAGTTTATGATTGCAAATACAGATTGGTCGGTTGAATACCTTCAAAATATTAAACTGCTAAATAACGAATCAACTGGTGTTGCGGAGGCAGTTCCCTACGATTTTGATCATGCAGGGTTGGTGAATGCACCCTATGCAAAACCAGCAGAGGCACTCTTGATGAGTTCTGTTAAGGAACGCCGATACCGGGGATATTGCGTTAAAGATTTAAAATTTTTTGAAAGTACAATTGCAACTTTTAACCGTTTAAAAAATGATATCTATAATTTATATGCCGGTTGTACACTTTTGGATACAAAATATATTAAATCAGCACTTCAATACCTGGATGAATTTTATGCCACTATCAATAATCCGAAAGCATGGCAAAAAGAATTTAGTTATCCCTGCGATAAAAATGGCACCGGAAATGTGGTGATAAAAGGCCTGAGTAAAGAATGATTTTAGTAATTAAAAAAATAATTGGAGTAGGCTTTTACTTAGCAATTGAAGGCTAGTGTGGCCTCGAATAAAAAGTGCTAGAAATTTTAAATGTAAGGCGTTAAGAAATCAAGGCTGTTTGAGCCAGCATAAATTTCAAAGTATTTTTCTCTGGCGGCGAGTTCCTTGATTTTAGGCTTACATTTAAACTTTCAGCCTTTTTATTCGGAGCCTTGTTGTGCCATGAATCAATGTTTGTTGCAGACATTGAATGTTGTAAAGATGATGATACAATGATGACAGTGCTATGTTATTATGAAGTATCGGTAACGCTGTGCAGGCGGGGTTACCAAACCACTCTACGCTGCAAAAGCTGTAAAGCTGCTGTGGTGAACGGATAGAGAAAAGCTCGTGAGAGCAGGTAAGATTAATAGAGATGAACGAAAGTGAACCGCTGATGAAGTATCGAAAACCGTAAAGTTGTGATGCAAAACCACTTCTTCAAGGCGAAGTTGGGACGAACACAAAGGACACCTGGTTTACCGATTGTGTGCACACCGTTATTTAGGCGGCATGACTATTAAGCAGGCATCTTTACAAAACTTGGGAGATCCAACAGCGGTACTTGATCTGTGAAAGATCAATCTGTTGGAAGTCGGACAAAGTCATAGTAGTGATGAAGCTATGGAAACACAGCAGAGCGAAGGGCTTTGGTTATTCAGTGAACAAACTAAAAAACAACCAGTAATGGGATGATTGAAAAATGAATGTACACATAACAAAAACAGTACCCATTACATTTAAAATGGTAGTGGATGCGTATCAAAAAGTAAGGCAGGGCGGTAAAGCTGTAGGAATCGACAACGAGAGTTGGGCAACATTTGAAATAAATGTTGAAAAGAACCTGTATGTTATATGGAACCGCCTCGCCTCTGGCAGTTATCATCCACAACCCGTAAGAGAAACCGAGATACCAAAGAGGGATGGTAAAATGCGTACACTTGGCATCCCCCCACTACGTGACAGAATAGCACAATGCGTAGTAAAGGATTACATGGAATGCAAGATAGACAAGGATTTTCATCAGCATTCGTATGGCTATCGTCCTATGAAAAGTAGTAAAGAAGCAATAGAACAAGTAAGACAAAACTGTTACCGAAACAACTGGGTAATAGACATGGACATCAGCAAATTTTTTGATGAAATAGACCATGTACTTTTACTAAAAGCAGTAGAGAAAGTAATAGAAGAAAAATGGGTGATATTGTATGTAAAAAGATGGCTCACCGCAGAAGTAGTAACCAAAGATGGAACAGTAAAAATGAGAAATGGAAAAGGCACACCACAGGGCGGAGTAATAAGTTCATTGTTAGCAAACTTGTTTTTACATTTTGCTTTTGATAAATGGATAACAATACATCATCCACAAGTATGCTTTGTAAGATATGCTGATGATATTGTGGCACATTGCCCAACAAAAACAACAGCAGAAGAAATACTGCAATCCATCAAAGGGCGAATGACGGCGGTAGGCTTACGTCTTAACGAAGAGAAAACAAAGCTTGTATATTGTAAGGATTACCGACGCAGAGAACAACACGACAATGTACAATTTGAATTTTTAGGATACAGCTATCAACCAAGAGCAAGGATATGTAAGACAGGAACGAAGATGTATACGGCCTTTACTGCCGAGATAAGCCAGCACAATCAAAAGAAGATAAGAACAATATTAAAAGAAACAGTACAATGGCGAAATACAGAAATGGGCATAGAGAAAATAGCAGAAATCCTCAATCCAAAGTTGCGAGGTTGGATTAACTATTATGGCTTATACAGTAAAGACAAACTAACAATGCTGATGCGATACACAGAGCAAAGAATTACAGAGTGGATACGAAACAAATACAAAATCACCTCGGTCAAAGCATCTTACGAAAAATTAAACAGGATGAGACAGGCAAAGCCAACCCTGTTTTATCACTGGGAGAAAGGGTATTGCAAAGGTTAAAGAATGACACGAGCCGTATGATGGGAGACTATCACGTACGGTTCTGTGAGAGGCTTGGGCTGAAATGCCCTTGCCTACTCAGCATTTTTCTTGTTACTTTTTTTATCAAGAAAAAAAAGAAAATAGGGTCTAGCACAATGGAGTAAATGCTTTGCGAACTTAATGCCTAATTCTAAAAAATAAAAAGGTTTAACCAGCATTGTAGGGTTGGTTGCGTGTATTTAAAATTGTTGTAAGGGTTGCCAACCTTTTAATGTTCAAAATTTTATTATGAAGGTTGGCACCCTTTAATACACTGTGTCAATTTTAAATGTACCCGTGTTTGTAAGTTAAAAATATCCACGTAGATTTAGTGCTAACTTAACGTTTTTATATGTCTCTTTCGATAGGTCCTCTATTAATTGGTATCGTAATTTCACAGCGACTCCGCAAATTTGCGATGAGCAATAATAAGCCTGAATGGTTAAAGCCATTGATTTATGCAATATCCTTTTTCGTGGCACTTTTTGCAATAGAAGCTACTTTTTCACTTGAATACATTACCAAATGGATCTGGCATATATTTCTGCTGTCGGGAGTAATTATTTTACTGCGGCAGAAAGAATTGCGGGTTTTACGCTTGTTTATATTAGCCTTTGTACCTTATTTGGTAGCAGCCCTTTTAAGCGACCTTATTCAATTAATAAGCAAGGATTATTTTATTAAATGGGATAATTATATTGACAGTGCAAAAACGCTTACGTTAATATGGATGGCTGCCATTTTGTTCAGTCATAACAGGCAAAGTAAAATAGCAGAAAAAGAACGTATTAAAAGAAAACTCGAAGATGAATTAAACAAAGTAATTGCAGTACGAAAAGACGAACTGGAAGCATTGGTGGCAGAAAGAACAGCCGAACTGTTGGCGCAAAAAGAAGAGTTAGAGAATACGCTTGCAGATTTGCGTAATACTCAATCTCAGCTTATCCAATCAGAAAAAATGGCTTCCCTCGGGGAGCTTACAGCAGGTATCGCTCATGAAATTCAAAACCCGTTAAACTTCGTAAATAATTTTAGTGAACTAAATACCGAGTTGATGGCCGAACTGAAGGAGGAAATTGATAACGGGAATTTTGAAGAAGTAAAAGCTATTGCATTGGATATTATCAACAACGAAAAAAAGATAATGCATCACGGTAAGCGGGCCGATGGAATTGTAAAAAGCATGCTGAATCACAGTCGTAGCAGCAGCGTAGAAAAAGAACCTACAGATATCAATGAATTAGCCGACGAATACCTACGGCTTACTTATCATGGAATAAGGGCAAAAGACAAATCCTTCAATGCTACCATCAAAACTTATTTTGATGAATCCATCGGACTAGTTAATGTTATTCCGCAGGATATTGGCAGAGTAATATTGAACTTACTCACCAATGCTTTTTTTGCCGTTAAAGAAAAAAAGAACAGCCTTACCTATCCAATAGCGGAAGGTGAGCCCGTAAAAGAAAATAAAGATGATTACGAGCCCACCGTTTCAATCAGCACAAGGGTAATTGGCGCTGCCCTTGGAACCAAATTGGGTGGCAACAGGGTGGAGATTCGGGTAAGTGACAATGGCAATGGTATTCCTCACCATATATTGAAAAAAATATTTCAACCTTTTTTTACTACCAAACCAACCGGGCACGGCACCGGCTTAGGTTTATCTTTAAGTTACGACATCATTACCAAAGGACATGGAGGCGAATTGAAAGTAGAAACAAAAGAAGGAAAAGGATGTACATTTATAATTCGCCTGCCAAAAATTTAATGATGATTCAATTAACCTTATACCGGTATCAAATCAGTATATCTTTTTCAATAGTATTTTTTACTATTTTATTTTCATCCTGCAATTCTGTTCCGGATGAAAAACCTTTTCCTCAAAAAGAAATAAGTTATAATAAGCCGGTGACTGTCCCCATGGTTTTTACCCCGGAAAAAAAACTGGTATGGTATACCGCTAAGCAAGGCGTAGTAACGGCTGTAATAAAAAAATCAGACATCAATACGTGCCCTCCATTTTCAACGACAGCAGTGGTTTCAGGCATTTTGCACAGCACAGGGTTGGGCTTGTGTTTAAGTTATGATGTGGTTACACAGGGGCACGGGAGAATGTTGAAGGTGGAAACCAAAGAAGGCGAAGGCACAACATTTATTATTATCTTACCAGCATAAAAAACATAAATGAAAATTTTAGTAGTTGACGACGAGAAGGACGTACAATTTCTTTTTGAACAAAGGTTTCGCAAAGAAATAAAAAGCGGCGAAATGGAAATACTGTTCGCATTTTCAGGCGAAGAAGCACTGGCTTTTATGAAAAAGCATGAGCACGAAGCGGTACTGATTCTTTCTGATATCAATATGCCTGGCATGAGTGGACTTGAGCTGTTAAAGCATATTAAGGAAAAGTACGAAAAACCCCCGCCTATTGTAATGATGATTACAGCATACGGTGATGATGAAAATTATGATTATGCAATGAAATTGGGCGCTGATGATTTTTTGACCAAACCACTGGACTTTACTTCATTAAAAGAAAAATTAAAAACCAGGATCGTATGACAAAAATTTTGGTAGCAGACGATGAATCTGATTTAGAAATACTGATAAAGCAAAAATTCCGGCAGAAAATCAGGGATCAAAAGTATGAGTTCATTTTTGCCCTGAACGGAAAAGAGGCATTGGAAAAAATTCAGCAACATCCCGATGTGGCAATGGTGCTGAGTGATATCAATATGCCGGAAATGGATGGATTAACTTTTCTTACCAAATTGAATGAGAGCAATCCACTGATTAAGACAGTGATGGTATCCGCTTACGGTGATATGGACAATATCCGAACCGCAATGAACCGGGGTGCTTTTGATTTTGTAACCAAGCCTGTAAATTTTGACGACCTGGAATTAACGATGGAAAAAACCATCCAGCATATTAAACATATTAGGGAAACATTAAAGGCAATTAAAGAAAACAATATCCTTAAAATGTATGTGGATGAAAGTGTCCTCAATTTTATGGGAAGCAGGGAGTACGAAGCATCTATAATGGCCAACGAAACAATTGAGGCATCGGTTGCCTTCATCGATATTTGTAGTTTCACCTCTATCAGCGAAAAAGAAAAACCAGATACGGTTATTGAACTCCTGAATAATTATTTTGATGTGATAGCCAAAGAGATTAATGCAAAAAATGGTTTGATAGATAAATTTATTGGCGACTGCGTAATGGCAGTCTTTAAAGGGGCTTTCCATTTGGACAGGGCTATTGAAGCTTGTCTGTCTATCCGCAGTAAAATTGCAGCTCTGCCTGCAGCCAACCAGGATTTTTCGCCACTTGTTTCCATTGGTATCAATAGCGGTGAAATGATTTCTGGTAACATTGGCTCTGTTACTTTGCGAAGGTTGGATTATACAGTTATTGGCGATAGTGTAAATACTGCACAACGTTTGCAAAGTGCTGCGCTTTGTAGCCAGATTTTAATTAATGAAGCCAGCTACGAAAAAGTTAAACAATCTTTCCATTGCAATAAAATTGGCTCTTTTAAACTTAAAAATAAAACCTCAGAAGTGGTCATGTACGAGGTATTGAACTAACGGATTTTTGTTTGGGAAAAGAGCTGATAAAATTTAATTTACAGTTGTAAAAAATCAACATGAAATATTCTCCAAACTCAATGTGTCCTTATAAATACGCCCTTAAGTTTTTTATCCTGTTATTTGCTTGCTTACCACTTCGGCCATTGGCCCAGTCATTGTCTCCAGTAGATATTAGCAATCTGCAACAGCAAGCCGCACAAGTAACCATCATTCGTGATAACTGGGGTATACCACATATTTATGGCAAAACAGATGCAGATGCCGTATTTGGTTTATTATATGCCCAATGCGAAGACGATTTTAAAAGAGTCGAGATGAATTACATTGAAAAATTGGGCCGCATGAGTGAGGTTACCGGGGAGGCTGATATTTACAATGATTTATACATCCGGCTTATAATCGATTCGGCCGATGCTATTAAAGATTATACAAATGCGCCGCAGTGGCTAAAACAAATATTGAACGCTTATGCAGATGGTATTAATTATTATCTCTACAAACATCCTGAAACAAAGCCGGCATTGCTGCATCATTTTGAGCCCTGGTATCCGCTGTTGTGGACCGATGGTAGCATCGGGGCCATCAGCACCGGCGATATTGATGAAGCTGAACTGCAGCGTTTTTATACAGGCAAAGACGTACCGCTGGCCCTGCGGAAAAAAAATGAAGAGTTCAGTAGCGGCTCCAATGGCTTTGCAGTAGGGCCTTCTAAAACAGCATCGGGTAATGCTATCCTTTACATCAATCCACACGTAACATTTTATTTTAGGCCCGAAGTGCATGTAAACAGCGAAGAAGGATTAAATGCCTATGGCGCAGTTACCTGGGGGCAGTTTTTTGTTTACCAGGGCTTTAATGAAAATTGTGGATGGATGCACACCAGCAGTAACGTTGACGTGAGCGATATGTACGAAGAGCAAATTATAAAAACCGATAGCGGCCTCTTTTACAAATACAACTATGCATTAAAAAAAGTTATACAAAAAACTATTCGGGTGAGTTATAAAGAGGGCAACAACATAAAAGTAAAAAACCTGCTTGCATATTATACCCATCATGGCCCGGTTATGACAAAAAGAAACGGCAAATACATTAGTGTAAAAAGTTTTAACCGCTCCATGACCTCACTCATTCAAAGTTGGCAACGTACCAAAACAAAAGGCTTTGATGATTATAAAAAGAATATGGAGCTGCTGAGCAACACCAGCAACAATACCGTGTTTGCCGATAATAAAGGAAACATTGCCTACTGGCATGGTGACTATGTTCCTAAAAGAGACGAAACCTACAACTGGGGCAAACCCGTTGATGGAAGCATTATCAATACAGAATGGAAAGGCCTGCACAAGTTGGATGAAATTGTGCATGTGTACAATCCTTCCACCGGCTTTATACAAAACTGCAACTCCACGCCTTTTACAGTTTCTGCCGGCAGCAGTCCCCAGCGGGGTAATTACTTTCCTTACATGGCGCCCGATGGCGAAAATTTCCGTGGGGTAAATGCTGCAAGATTACTGGCAGGCAACAACGCATTCACCTTAGATAAAATGATAGCCGTAGGATACAACCGCCAACTGGCCGCTTTTGAAATTTTAATACCGCCATTGATCAAAGCTTTTGAAAAAAATATTCATGCCGGCGATAGTTTATTTGCATTGCTGGAAGCGCCCATTGCTGAATTAAAAAAATGGGATTACTCTATGAATGAAAATGCTGTGGCTACCCTGCTTGCTATTGAGTGGGCAGAACATTTGCCTGCAGCAATGCGAAAAGTTTATATTGAAGAAGGAGAAAAAAGTCAGGTGGAATCGGCAAAAGATTTTGCAGCCATTGCAACCGCAAACGACTTATTGCTGCCGCTTGCAAATGTGGTGGCCGAATTAAAAGCAAAATACGGCGACTGGAAAATTACCTGGGGTACTGTAAACCGTTACCAGCGCATAAGCAGCGATATAAACCAGCAATACAACGACAAGGAAGAAAGTTACCCCATCGGCTATGCATCTGCATTATGGGGTGCATTACCTAGTTATGTAAGTAGATATTTTAATGGCAGCAGCAAACGTTACGGCGTAAGCGGCAACAGCTTTGTATGTGCCGTTGAGTTTGGCAAAAAAATAAAAGCAAAATCATTGCTGGCAGGTGGTAACAGCGGCGATATCAAATCAAAACATTTCAACGATCAGTTAACCATGTATTGCATCGGCCAGTTTAAAGACGTGCTTTTTTATAAAGAAGATGTGCTGAAATATAAAGAGAAAGAATACCATCCGGGGGAATAGAATGTTGTATCCATCAAACGACACTTACTAAAAATTATAAAACACACAAAAATGAAACCTGTACTTTTACCATTACTCTTTTTCTCTCAACTGCTTTTTGCACAAAAAACAAATTTATCTGCAAATAAAAATGCAGTGTTTACTTCTGTAGAAAAGCACCAGCAGGAATTGATAAAACTCAGTGACCAAATATGGGGCTTTGCAGAAATTGCACTACGGGAAACAAAATCTTCAAAGCTTTTGGCAGATTATGCCGAGGCCCAGGGCTTCCGTGTTACCCGTGGAGTAGCAGAAATGCCCACCGCTTTTATTGCAGAATTTGGATCGGGCAAACCCATTATTGGCGTACTGGGCGAGTTTGATGCGCTACCTGGTTTATCTCAAAAATCCCAGACAACAAAAGAGGCATTGGTGACCGGTGCGGCTGGCCATGGTTGCGGTCATAACATGTTTGGTGCAGCTAGTTTGGGTGCAGCTTTATCTATTAAGGAATTGATTGCTGCCGGCAAACTAAAAGGCACCATCCGCTTTTACGGCACGCCTGCAGAAGAAGATATAGGAGGTAAGGTTTACATGGCAAGAGCTGGTTTATTTAATGATCTCGATGTATGCCTGGACTGGCATCCCGATTACGAAAACAAGGCCGGCATACAGAGTTCGCAAGCTGTTATAGATTACGACATTTCATTTAAAGGCAAAAGCGCACATGCTGCGTCCGATCCATGGAACGGCCGCAGTGCATTGGATGCTGCAGAATTATTTAACATAGGAATTAATTTTTTAAGAGAGCATGTTAGGCCATCGGTGCGTATGCATTATGTTTATAAAAAAGCAGGCGATGTGCCGAATGTAATTCCGGAAGAAGCCAGTGTTTGGTTGTGGATAAGAGATTCAAAACGCAAAGGCGTTGCCGAAGTGGCGGAACGCATGAAGAATATTGCAAAAGGTGCAGCGCTGATGGCAGGTGTAGACTACGAGGTTAAATTAAACAGGGGTATGTATGAATTATTGATTAATGAAACCGGTGCAAAAGCATTACAAAGCAATATGAATTTGGTAGGCCCCGTTTCTTATACCACACAAGAGTTAGCTTTTGGTGATAGCATTATGAAACAATATGGCCTGGAAGCAAAAGGAATTAATGGTTCTATCAAGCCACTGGAAACAACCAAGCCAGACCCACCAGGCGGTTCAACTGATGTAGGAGATGTAAGTAATATAGTTCCGGAAATTTCATTGCTCGCTACAACGGCACCTTTTGAAGCACCCTGGCATTCATGGGTGGTAGTTGCCTGCGGCGGTATGGCTATCGGCCATAAGGCAATAGTATTCGTTTCCAAAACGCTGGGAAGCACCATGGTTGATTTATTTGAAAATGAAAAATTGCGGGCAGATATAAAAGAAGAATTTTTAAAAAGAAAAGGAATCGAAGTATGGAAAGCAATGCTGCCTGATGCACCACCACCGGTACCCAAAAATTAAACATATCCTGCATGCCATTTATTAAATATTTTTTAATGAGATAACCAACACGAAGTACAAAACATTTTTACAGATTATTTTTATACAACAAAAAAAATTATGGAAAGAAGAAAATTTTTAAAGACCGGTTCTGTTGCCAGCCTTGCTGTAACTGCCCTTTCATTTGTTTCCTGCAACAATCCTGCTGTTGAACAAAAAGAAAAAGAAGCTAAGCCTGCCGCCACAAGCGGAGATGTTTTCGCTCTGAATGAAGTTACTGTGAGCGAACTGCAGCAAAAGTTGAAGTCTGGCGAATATACGGCCCGGGCAATAACACAATTATATCTCGATCGCATTAATCAAATTGATAAAGCCGGTCCAAAATTAAATTCGGTGATTGAAATAAACCCGGATGCAATAGCTATTGCAGAGGCAATGGATGTGGAAAGAAAAAATGGAAAAGTCAGGGGGCCGCTACATGGTATTCCCGTTTTAATAAAAGACAATATTGATACCGGCGATAAAATGCAAACCACCGCAGGCGCTCTTGCGCTGGAAGGAAACATTGCAAAAAAAGACGCCTTCATCATATTCAAATTAAGAGAAGCCGGTGCAGTGTTGCTGGGTAAAACCAACCTCAGCGAATGGGCCAATTTTCGCTCTACCAATTCGTGTTCGGGCTGGAGCAGCAGGGGCGGACAAACAAAAAGTCCTTACATCATCGATCACAATCCCTGCGGCTCCAGTGCTGGGTCTGGCGTTGCAGTGGCAGCCAATCTTTGTGTAGTAGCTATTGGTAGCGAAACAGATGGTTCTATCACATGCCCTGCATCTGTAAATAACCTCGTGGGTATTAAGCCTACAGTGGGGTTACTAAGTCGCTCCGGCATTATTCCAATTTCTGCAACGCAGGATACTGCCGGCCCCCTGGCACGAACGGTAACAGATGCTGCTATTTTATTGGCAGCACTCACAGGTGTAGATGAGGCCGATGCTGTAACAAAAGAAAGCATTGGCAAAACACAAACCGACTACACCAAATTTTTAACGGCCGATGGATTAAAGGAAAAAAATATTGGTATTGACAGGAAGATAAAAAGTACCAACCAGTTTATAAATAAATTATTGGATGAAGCCATAGAACAAATGAAAAAACTGGGTGCCAATATCATCGAAATTGAATATGTAGAAAAGATAAACGAGATAGGCAAATATGAAAATGAAATTTTGCACTACGAGTTTAAAGATGGTGTAAACAAATACCTCGCCGGCGCCGGGCACAAAATAAAAACTTTAAAAGACGTTATTGATTTTAACAAGACTAACGAAGATAAAGCCATGCCTTATTTTAAACAGGAAACCCTGGAAGCATCTGACAAGAAAGGCGATTTAAAAACTGCTGGGTATGTGGAAGCGTTAACCAAGGGTCGTGATGCATCCAGGAAAATAATTGATGCAGTAATTCAGCAACACAAGCTGGATGCCATTGCCGGAATTACCATGGGGCCCGCCTGCAGTATTGATGTAATGTACGGCGACAGGTGGGGAGATGTTTCGCTAACGCAACCGGCGGCCATGTCGGGATATCCGCATATTTCATTGCCTTGTGGTATGGTTTTTCGGCTTCCGGTTGGCCTTTCCTTTTTTGGCGCTGCATATTCAGAACCGCAACTAATTGGTATGGCCTACGCTTATGAGCAGGCCACAAAAAAAAGAATGGCACCAACATTTATTGCATCTTTTTTAGCGTAACAATAACCTCTCTTACCCATGGCAACCCAAATCGGCATTTCACATAGCAGCCGGACAAACTCAATGACTGCGGCTATTGAAGCATCTACCAACGCACTTGTACAAGCCGGCATAACAAAGGCCGATTTTGCCCTCATTTTCTGCAGCGGCAAACACAATCCTTACGAGTTTTTAGCGGGCATTAAATCTGTTTTAGGTGATACACCTGTTTTGGGTGGTTCCAGCATCGGCATTATTACAAAAGATTTTTTAGGCTACGAAGGTTTTGAAGTAGGCGTTACCGTGTTTGCTTCCGATACCCTTACTTTTAAAATTTTTGCAGCGCCCGGTTTAAATGTAGATGAACGGAAAGCGGGCGAAGCATTGGGCATTAAAATAAAGCAGGCAGCCAACGAACAGGATAATGCACTACTGGTTTTTTATGATTCCTGCAAACAGCAAAACCCTCCAAGACTCAATTTTGCAACCTGGCTTTTTGAAGGGCTGGAGTCTGAATTGCCGGCAGGTATTTCATGCGCAGGTGCCGGTTTGCTGGCGGATATGGAATTAAACGCCACTACCTACCAGTTTTACAATAATGAAGTGCTTACACAAAATGTAGTTGCTGTTTTAGTGGGTGGTAAATGCAGCATGCAAACAACGATCATACACGGCTGCAAGCCTGCAAGTGCCTACCTTACCATTACAAAAGCAGAGGGCCCGGTAATATTTGAAATTGATAACAGGCCTGCATTGGAAGTAATTGACGAATTGCTCGGCAACAACCATACCCTTAAATGGAAAGACTTTTCATTTTTTGTAACCTTAGGTGTAAACAGGGGAGAAAAGTTTGCACCTTTTGATGAAAAGGAATATGCTAACCGGCTGCTGTTGGCAGTAGATATACCGACTAAATCGTTGGTGATGTTTGAGCCGGATTTAAAAACCGGTGATGAGGTGCAGCTAATGCGACGCAGTGTGAACCTTGATTATATCCAAACAGGCATTGATGATATGAAGGCAAAACTAAATGAAGCAAAACCTTTATTTTCTTTTTATATTGATTGTGCAGGAAGAGCTAAGCCATATGCAGGAGGCGAGTTTGAAGATGCTGCAGAAGTGCGAAAAAGTATTGGTGACATACCTTTTATGGGCTTTTATTGTGGTGTGGAGGTTGCAAGGGTTAAGGGCAGGTTGCAACCGCTTGACTGGACTGGTGTTCTTTGTTTAATTGTAGAATAATAATCGAAAAGGAAATGCCTGAAGAGCGAATAATGAAACTGCAGCAGGAAGTTGCTTATTATAAAAAACAACTCAACGAATTATCCGGAGCTGTGGTTAGTCGTGACTATAAGGTGGCGGAAATGAATAATGAGATCAGGCAAATGCAAACCAGTTTTGCGTTAATATCATCCTTAAATAAATTTAAACCAATTCTGGCTTTTGAAGAAATCTACGATCATTTTACGGAAGAGATAAATGTACAGTTACAAAATGATTTGTCGCTAATTTTACTGCCGGTTAATAAAATGCCTGGTTTTTTTACACCAGCATTTATCAAAGGAAACCTTGGCATTGATACAGCCTTATTAACAAAAAAAAATATTTTCGTTGAGTATTCTTTTGCCCTGTTAAAGTCGTCATTATTAGTGAACAGCCAAACTAAAATTACTCCCTTTATTAAATTACTGATTGATAGTTTTGGGATTCCGTATTTTATTCTTACTCCAATTATAGTGCAGGAAAATGTGATTGCTTATTTGTTTACCGGGCGAAAAATTGAAACCGTACTTTTTGCCGCTGCCCGTTTATTAAAGCCCGACGTTAATGCGATAGAAGCCATTGCGGGAGTAATTGCGGCATTAAAAAACCAGGATGATCAGTTTCAATTAATTGTAGCAGAACGGTCCCGTATTTCGAGCGATATGCATGATGAAATTGGAAGTGGCATTACACATATCGCTTTGTTAAGTGAGTTAATTCAAACACAACATAAAGATGTACCCCATTTAAAAAAGGATATCAGCATCATTGCAACTTCTGCCCGAAAACTGGTACAGACAATGAGTGAAATTATCTGGGCCCTTAATCCGCAAAATGACACTTTGGAAAATCTGCTCGCCTATATCCGGGAACAATCATACCAATATTTTGAATCGCTGGAAATGCAATTCGATATTGAGTTTCCGGATGAAGTGCCAGCTATAAAACTCAGCAATGCCGAACGAAGAAATTTGTATTTAGTTACCCGGGAAGCGCTGAACAATGCCCTGAAACATGCCGGAGCTACTACTATTCAATTAAAGATGGAGATTACAAAAAGGAATAGTTGTTTTACCATTACCGACAATGGAAAAGGAATGAACCTTGCAAAAATAAAAACCGGCAGCAATGGCCTGGTAAATATGAAAAAGCGTATGGATGACGTTGGTGGAACAATTGAGTGGATACCATTAGAAAAGGGTACGCAGGTAAAATATTGCTTTACCTTTTAAAACGTACTACTACTTTTTTCACACTTTTAAAAAACAGGTATAGATTATCTTTAAAAAATATGACTCCTATTATTATTATAGAAGATGATGAAAAGATAAGGAACTACCTGGCTGCATTGATAGCCGGTTCTGGTGAATTTGATTTGCAGGCAAGTTTTGCATCTGCAGAAGAAGCGATACAATACTTTGAAAACGGAATGGGAGATTTGATTGAATTGATATTGACAGATATTCAGCTTCCGGGTAAATCCGGCATTGAATTTATTGCCTGGCTAAAACCACTTCGTACCGATATTCAATTGATGGTATTAAGTGCTTACGATGATGCAGACAAAGTTTTTAAAGCCTTAAAAGCCGGCGCCACCGGCTATATTTTAAAAAATACTGAAGCCGCTAAATTAATTGATGCGCTTCGGGATTTGCGGAAAGGAGGAAGCCCCATGAGTAACGAAATAGCCCGTAAAGTGGTTACCGCTTTTCAGCAGGAAATTGTTTACAAAGATGCCAAAGAGGATTTATCCGACAGGGAAAGAGAAGTACTCCATTGGCTCTCCAAAGGATTTAGTTATAAAGAGATTGCCGCCAAATTATTTATTTCTGTAGAAACGGTTCGTACCCACATCCGTAATATTTACGAAAAATTGCACGTAGCTAATAAGATGGGTGCCTTAAGAAAGGCAGGTCTTCGCTAATTCTCTACTACTTTTTTCACACTTTTTTTTACATCTGTTTAGTATTTCTTTGAATCTAAATTTAAACTGTATGCACAAGAAAAAATTAAGCACTTTAATATTGATGTTGGTTATGGCCACCTCAATTTTTGGCCAGGCAAATTTCCCCGTAACCTGGAACACTAAATTTGAAAACGATGCCGATTACTGGAAATACACCTCTTCGGATGGAAAATTTGTTGTAGGCACTACCAAAAAAGAAGTAAGCGTTTTAAATGGTGCCAGCGGCAAACCATTGTGGAAAAAATCTTTTATGGATATGGCCGGGGTAAAAGAAGCAAAGTCTCAGCAGATAATTGAAGAAACCGAAACAATGCTGTTTATCAGCAAGCAAAAAGGTAATGATGAACTTTTTTGCGTAGATCTAAACACCGGTAATAAATTATGGAGCAACGACCAGTTTAACGACATTGATTTAGGTAACCTTATTTTTATTCATGAGGCAAAATGCTATGTTGTGTTACAAAAAAATGGTCTTACGTTTATTGATGAAAAAACAGGAAAGGAAAAAGGAACTGTGGAGGGCATTAAAGGCGTAATCGGCCGCTATGCATACCTTAAAAAAACTAACCAGCTGTTGGTATTTGCCTACCAGGTAAATTCTTTAAAGGCCATCGGATCAGGCTTAAAAAACAACCTGGTTTGTATTGATCTTGCTACAGCAAAAGTAAATTGGAACACTGTAATAAAGGGAGTGGTAGAAATTAAAAAATCTGTCGGAAAAAGCTTTTCCATTTTTGATTGGGCGACGGTAGGTATTGAAAAAGGAGTAGGTTCAGGCAGCATATTGGTTGATTTGTTGGTAAGAGACAATAAGGCCTTTATAATTATGAACGGTTTAATGGCTTTTGATCTTACCAATGGTAATAAACTATGGGAGGTTGAATTTGATCTTTCATTAAATCGTGGCATGGGCGGCTCATCGCAACTATACAATGCTGTTGCAGAGCCGTTATTTACAAAAGAACATATTTATTTAGCCAGTTTTGAAAGGGGCAGGGATAAATCACTAAAAAAATATGATATAGAAACAGGCAAACTTCTTTGGGAAACGCCTGTTGATGGTCGCAAGGTAATTATACCTGCTCTCACCCTTATCAACGGCATGCTGATAGCACAAATTGGTGGCTTTACCAACATACAGGGAGATGATAGTGGTGGATTTTTTAGTAAATGGAAATGGCAGGGCCCGTTTGGGCTAAAGGCCTTTGATGTGGAAACCGGAAAATTGAAATGGGAAACTGAAAAGTTTGATGACAGAATTACCAACCTGTTAGTTACCGACAACAAATTAATTGTCGCCGATGAAAATAGTGTCTATTCCATGAATACTGCCACCGGCGAAAAAGCATTTGAAGTAAAATTGAAGGAATCAAAAGTAGGTAAGGCACAATACCTTTTTACTTCTAAAGAACGAATCATGGTATTGGGAGAAGAAGGATTGGCTGCATTTAATAATAAAGGTGTAATGCAGTACAGCTTTAAAGCAAAAGATGCGTTGATGGATTTCTCCGATACCTACGGAGATCACTTGTACTACCTGGGCACCGAGGATGAGGTAATTGCTATGAACCTGGAGACTGGCAAAGAAATAGGCCGCTTTAATTATAAAAAGGGATATAAGTACGGGATCAAAGATTCGGGTAATGTGTTTATCCAATACAACGATGATAAAGTAACGAAGTTTGCTGTAAACTAGAGTTCATAAAGGTTAAACGCTATCACTATTTTCTAAACCACAAAAAAATAATAAACAAATGAAAAATATATTATCACTATCTGCACTTACACTATTAGTATTTTCCTGCACCCGGCCTGTAGCCGAATCAGTTGTTGCCAAAGCACCCATCGACTCTTTAATTACAAACTGGGGAAACAGTTTCAATAACCACGACTCTGCAGCAGTTGGCAATTTATTTACTGCAAATGCATTGTTGATTGATGATGATTTTATTGGAACAACAACTGATGAAATTGCAACGAAGTGGATACACCCCAATATAAAGATGGTCAATCATTTTAAAAGTTCAACATTACAGGAATGGTCGGGTACCGACAGGGCAGGCTATACCGGAAAGTATGAATTTGATGTAATTGTAAATGATTCAGTGGTGGCTAAACCCTCAGGCGTTTATACTGTAAACTGGATAAAAACGGATAAGGGCGATTGGAAAATTACAACAGCTGATATTCATTCAATTCCAATAAAGAAATAAAAGATCCGTTGGGTAATTCATCTTTTGTATTTATTGACTTTTAAAAGTTAATACCTCGTAAAAAAAGATGTAATGGAAACTTAAAAACGTGGAGTTAAAAACCTGTTGCCAACTGTTATAAGGCAGCAGGTTTTTTCTAATAAAAATCACCTTCTTTACAGCATCGCTATAATATTGTTATACCGGCTGTAAATAATCCTTCTATTTGATTATTGAAAATTCTTTTAATCAAAACTTTTGGCACTACCGGTAGCAGCAATCTTTAGCAAGCGGTCGTATTGTTCTGCGTTTAAATCATTAAAGAAAAAGTAAACAGGGTCTACCGACCTTCCGTTAATATGTACCTCGTAGTGGCAATGCGGCCCGGTACTGGCGCCGGTGCTGCCCACCCAGCCAATTACTTCACCACGTTTTACACGTTGGCCATCTCTTGCCTTTACCCTCACCATGTGCATGTACTCTGTTTCGTAACCATAGCCATGGTTAATAATAACATGATTACCGGTACCCGTACCGCCGCCAGCTGCAGTAACAGTGCCATCGCCTGTAGCATAAATGGGTGTGCCTTGCGGCGCTGTAAAATCGAGCCCGTTGTGCATTTTTGCAATACCATAAATAGGATGAATCCGCATGCCAAACCCACTTGCAATTCGGGTTAATTCTTTGTTGCTTACCGGTTGTATTGCCGGAATACTATTGAGTTTGTTGCCCTGGTTTTTAATCAGTTTCTCAATATCTCCGTAGCTTTTTAGCTGGTAGTTTATCCGGGCGCTGATGTTGTTGAGGCTTAAGGCAATATCAGTAGCTAACTGGTCATCACTCATAATACTCACTTTTTCAACCTCTTTTTTATTTTCAGTAAGTCTTGCCCTGGCGCTATCGGGTAAAGGGTTGGCTTCAAAAATGGAGCGGTATACTTCGTTATCCCGTTTTTCCAGTTCTGCCATTTGTTGCTGCAACAAACTTGTTTTATTTGAAAGGGTGCTATAATTTTCCTTCATCAATTCATACTTCAGCTTTAACTCGGTATCGGTAGGTTTAGGAATAAATTTAGTGTACAACCATATCACCAGCACCGAGCTCACCAGCAAACCAGAAAGAAAACCAAAAATCCTTAGCAGTTTTACCCGAAATGGCGTAACTAGTTTTTCGTAGCGAAGTGTATTGGTGTTATAGAAGTATTTTATTTTTTTCATGCATCAAATCGCTAAACAGCAGTGCTTTTAATGGTCAAGGATATTTTTGTATTAACAACCAACACAAGATTTATTTGTAATTGAGTCATCCGCATTTTATCTACACATGCTATTTAAAAACTTCTATTTTAGTAAGCCCTTGTTCAAAAAAAATTGAACAGGAACTTTCGGTTTCGTTCCCCTCCCCGCAGGGGAGGCAGGGAGGGCTTTCTTCCTTACCTTTGCCACCGCTATATTTCAACGATTACAAATATAGATGGATAAATCTCAAAAATCAACCCAAAAACATCTCATACCATGATGACGAGTGCAGCTATACGTCAACAGTTTCTCGATTTCTTCCAATCTAAAGGACATACCATCGTACCCTCTGCCCCTATTGTATTAAAAGACGATCCAACTTTATTGTTTACCAATGCAGGTATGAACCAGTTTAAAGATTATTTTTTGGGCAATAAAGCCGCACCTTTTAAACGGGTAGTGGATACACAAAAATGCCTGCGGGTGAGTGGCAAACACAACGATCTGGAAGAAGTTGGCGTTGACACCTATCATCATACCATGTTTGAAATGCTGGGTAACTGGAGCTTTGGCGATTATTTTAAATCCGAAGCCATTGCCTGGAGCTGGGAACTACTCACCAAAGTATTTGGTATTCATAAAGACTGTTTGTATGTAACCGTATTTGAGGGAGATGAAAAGGAAAAGATACCGGCCTCCACAGTTGCACTGGCCGAGTGGCAAAAATTTGTGCATCCCGATAGGATTGTATTCGGTAATAAAAAGGATAATTTTTGGGAAATGGGCGATACAGGTCCTTGTGGCCCCTGCACGGAAATACACGTGGATTGCAGGCCCGACGATGAAAGGGCCCTGGTTGCTGGAAAATTGTTGGTAAACAAAGATCATCCGCAGGTAATAGAAATATGGAACAACGTATTTATTCAATACAATCGAAAAAAAGATGGCAGCCTGGAGCCTTTGCCTGCAAGACATGTGGATACAGGTATGGGTTTTGAAAGATTGGTAAGAGTACTGCAAAATAAAAACAGCAACTACGATACGGATGTTTTTAGCGGCACTATTGAAGCAATCGAAAAAATAGTTGGTAAAAAATACAATGCCAATAATTCTCTTTCTGGTGATGGTGGCAAAGAAAGCATTGCCTTTAGGGTACTTGCCGATCATATCCGTGCCATCAGTTTTTGCATTGCCGATGGACAATTACCTTCCAACACCGGGGCTGGTTATGTAATAAGAAGAATTTTACGCAGAGCTGTCCGGTATTACTATTCTTATTTAGATTACAAGCAACCGTTGCTATTTCAGTTACTGCCGGTAATTGCAAAACAGTTTGAAAATGTTTTTCCGGAGTTGATACAACAGCAGGATTTTGTGGGCAGGGTTATTAAAGAAGAAGAAGAAGCTTTTTTAAGAACATTGGACAAAGGCCTCAAACGTATTGCCGATGTAATGGCTGCTTCTCAATCAACCCAAAAAATTGACGGTAAAAATGCTTTTGAACTCAACGATACCTATGGTTTTCCAATAGATTTAACCAAGCTGATAGCATTGGAAAATAATTTAACAGTTGATGAAGAAGGGTATGAGGAGGAAAGAAAAAAGCAACAGCAAAGAGGGCGTGCTGCCAGCTCTTTAGAAACCGAAGACTGGATTACACTCATGGAAAATACCAGCAACCAGTTTGTTGGATATAATACTATTGAAACAAGCAGCAAAGTAATTAAGTACCGAAAGGTTACCGCCAAGGGAAAAGAGCAATACCAGTTGGTACTGAACATCACGCCGTTTTACGCTGAAAGTGGCGGCCAGGTAGGAGATACCGGTACCCTGCAATTTGGTAATGAGCTAATTGAAGTTACCAATACAAAAAAAGACAACGACCTTATTATCCATTTTACAGATACGCTGCCTTCAGCGATTGATACCACTGCTAAGGCCACTGTAAATGCAGTCCGCAGGAATGATATCACGCTTCATCACAGCGTTACGCACCTCATGCATGCTGCGTTGCGTACTGTGCTGGGCAAGCATGTGGCACAAAAAGGAAGCCTGGTAAACGAAGAGCACCTGCGATTTGATTTCAGTCATTTTGCTAAAGTAACGGATGAGGAAATTGCTGCGGTAGAAAAGCTGGTAAATGAAAAAATAAGAGAAAATATTACAGTAGTAACAAAAATAATGCACAAAGAGGAGGCTATTGCATTGGGGGCCATGGCGTTGTTTGGCGAAAAATATGGCGATACCGTACGGGTGGTAATAATGGATGAAAAATACTCCATCGAGTTATGTGGCGGTACGCATGTAGGTGCTACAGGCCAACTCGGGATGTTTAAAATAAAAAGTGAAAGTGCTGTAGCAGCGGGTGTAAGAAGAATAGAAGCGGTAAGCGGAAAGGCAGCTGAAAAATTAATTAACCAGCAATTTTTATTGGTTGATACAATCAATGCTACACTCAAAAACAGTAAGGATGCAATCAAGTCAATTGAATATTTACAAGCTGAAAATGCCGCATACAAAAAGCGCATCGAAAGCCTGGAAGCAAGGCAGTTGGTAGGCATCCGCAACGAGCTGTTGCAAAAAGATGAAATCATCAACAATGTTTCTTTTGTAGGTGAACTGGTGGAGGTAAGTAGTGCTGATGCATTGAAAAAATTATGTGTTGATCTTAAAAATCATTTACACGATCATTTTATTGTACTGTGTAGCAATATTGATGGTAGAGCCTATGTTGCTATCGGCATTGCCGACACAGTAGTTGCTGCCAAAAACCTGGATGCAGTAAAAATTATAAAGGAACAGGTAGCGCCTTTAATAAAAGGCGGTGGTGGCGGCCAAAAAAACCTGGCAACTGCCGGCGGACAAAACATCAGCCAATTGAAGGAAGTTATTGAACAGGTAAAATTATTGTTGTTGGAAAACTGATACTACTACATACCGCTCCAAAAATGTTTTATTGCCTTTTTAATGAAGCTAAACTTTTTCACAATAAAAGTTTTGTTAAAGCTAAAAAAATATCTGCGAAATATTTCGTAAATAAAATATTTCCATTAGTTTTGAAGTACTAAACATTTCGTATTTAAACAAATCAATCATGAAAAAATTTTTGTTTGCCGCTATTTTAACTGGCTTAGCTGGCCTGCCATTATTTGTAAAATCACAGAATGTAATTGAAAAAAAGGAAATAGAATTGGAGAAAGTTGAAAAAGACAAGAAGCCAGGAAAAAAGGAAACGCAGGAAATTATCATCCGAAACAAGGGTGATAAGGATATGAAATTAAAGGTAGAAATAAATGGGGAAGACATTATAGTGAATGGTAAGCCTCTGGCAGAATTTATTGATAAAAATATCAGCATTAATAAAAGAAAAATGGTGATAAGGGAAGGTGATAAAATGATGCAATTTGATTTTGGCGAAGGTCCAGGTGGTTTTGATTTCGGTAAAAATTTCAATTATAACTTTAATAGGGATGGTGCTGAGGGCGAAAATATGAACAAAGCATTTTTAGGAGTTACTACAGAAGCTGCCAGTGGCGGTGTTAAGGTGGCTGAGGTTTCAAAAAGTAGTGCAGCAGAAAAGGCGGGAATAAAGAAAGATGATATTATTACCAAGGTGGGTAATGAAAAAATTACCTCACCAGAAGTACTTGCAGATGTAATTGCGCTTAAAAAGCCGGCCGATGAAGTAAAAATTACGTACAAAAGAGACGGTAAAGAAAACACTTCAAAAGTAATATTGGGTAATAGGAAACAATCAATTACCAGGAGTTATTCTTTCTCGGCACCACGCCACCCACAGGCACGTGCTTACGAAATGCCGCACTTGGCACCACTTCCAAACATGGAGGGATTTAATGAGGAAGATGTATTTGAACTGCAGCAAAATGCAATGGAAAACGCATTTCCCCGTCAGAAGAAAATTGGCCTTAAACTGCAGGATACCGAGGAAGGAGGTAATGTAAAAGTCATCAATGTAGAAGACAGCTCGGCAGCAGCAATTGCAGGGCTAAAAAAAGATGATCTTATAACAGAAATTAATGGTAATAAAATTGATAATACAGATGATGCAAGAGAAGAATTGGTGCCCGATGAAGATCGCAAATCATACAAAATAAAAGTTAACAGGAGCGGCACCGAAATGGTATTTGATGTAAAAATTCCCCGCAAATTAAAAACAGCTAATTTTTAAAAAAGTATAGCCAAATATAAAAGCGGATTAGCACTAGCAACAATCGGGTTTGCTTAAAAAAGCGGCATAATATTATACACGTTCTTCGCCAATATTTGTAACGGTATCAGCAGTTGATTTTCAACTGTTAATACCGTTTTTATTTGTCTTTTAAAAAAGATAACCACCGGCCGGGAAAACTAATAAATGGTATAGAATGTGGATGATTATACATTGGTTACCTTTAACGATGTATAAATATTATCTCATAATGGAAGTTTATTTAGTTTCCTATGCCCAATACATTTAATGACCGGTTACGGCAGGTTATTTTATTAGCGATTATAATTTTACTGGCCCTTTTGTTAGTAAAAGAATTGTATGTGTTGCTGCCAGGCTTTTTAGGTGCACTTACGTTGTACATCCTGTTGCGAAAATTATATTTCAGACTCACCATTGAAAAGCGTTGGAATAAAATTTTGCTGGCTTACCTGTTTATTTTTGCCAGTATGATACTGATTGCCATCCCCATCTATTTTTCCGTACAATTAATCAGTCATAAAATAAGTAGCCTTTTAAATAACCCAGCAGATATTTTAGCCAAGGCATCCATAGTAGGAAAAAAAATTGAGTCACTAACCGGGTTTAATATAATAACGGAAGAAAATACGAGGGCTTTTCATTTAAAGGCAGGTGGTCTTTTGCCAGGTATTCTCAACAGCTCTCTAAACGTTATAAGTAACTTTATCATTATGTTTTTTGTACTTTATTTTCTGTTGATAAACGGTAGGGAGGTTGAAAAGGCGGTGGATAAATCCATCCCCCTCAAGGAAGAAAACATAGTGTTACTCGGTAACGAAACCATTAATATGATTCGGGCAAATGCCATTGGAATTCCTATTTTAGCAATAATACAAGGTATTTTTGCAACCATCGGCTACGCTATATTTGGCGTAAAGGATTATGCTTTGTGGGGGTTTTTAACCGGCGTATGTTCCATGTTGCCTGTGGTAGGTACTGCATTTGTATGGTTGCCGTTAACGTTGTATGCTTTTGCAATTAATGATACCGCTAATGGTGTTGGAATATTAATTTACGCAGTGGTAATAATTACCAATATTGATTATGTAGCAAGACTTACTTTATTAAAAAGATTTATGGACATTCATCCCCTTATAACCATTTTTGGTGTAATTGCCGGCATTACATTATTTGGTTTTTGGGGTGTTATATTTGGCCCGCTTTTAATAAGCTATTTTGTTATTTTAGTTAAAATTTATAGCAACGAATTTGGAAAATCAACTTGATAATTACCTATCTATGAGTATTGAAAATGATATAAACCAGCACTCTTTTACCAGCGAATATCAAAAGACTATTGTCAATTTAATTTATACGTACAACTGGACAATTGAGCAGCTAAAAAAAATCCTGGACAATGAAGACCTAACCATGCAGCAATTCAACATATTGCGCATTTTAAGGGGAAGTGCTGCGCCGTTATCAACGCTTAAAATACGAGAACGCATGCTCGACAAAATGAGCGATACCAGCAGGATTGTTGACAGGCTAATAATAAAAGGGTTAGCAAAAAAAGGCACCTGTAAGCAAGATAAAAGATTGGTGGATGTAACCATTACAGAAAAGGGCAAAGCCCTTTTAGCCCATTTGGATAAATTTGAGCCAGAAATGAATAACATTGTACATTCCCTTAGTGAATCTGAAGCTAAAGCTCTCAACACTTTGCTGGATAAAATGCGCCAAGCCAATTAAGAAATCCTCCTTAAGAAAATAATTACCCCATCATGCTGCAAAAGATTGTATCTCTTTATTTTTTATTTTTTTGTTTATCTCATAATGCCCATGCGCAAACCCGGTCTGAGTTTAGAGGCGTATGGGTGGCTACTGTTGATAATATTGACTGGCCAGGCAAGGGCAATTTTAATACAGATTCTCAAAAAGTTGAATTTATCCGGTTACTTGACATGCACCAACGAAATGGAATGAATGCCATTGTTGTGCAGATAAGACCCTGCACCGATGCGTTCTATCCATCTCCCTACGAGCCCTGGAGTCAATGGCTCAGCGGTGTACAGGGTAAGCCTCCTTCGCCCTATTACGATCCCCTGCAGTTTATGATTGCCGAAACCCACAAGCGTAAAATGGTTTTTCATGCCTGGATGAATCCTTACAGGGCGGTTTTTAATATAAATGAAACCGTAGTTGCTGCTACACATATTACCCGCCTGCATCCGGAGTGGTTTATTACTTATGGTGATAAAAAATATTTTGATCCGGGCAATAAAGCTGCACAGCAATATGTAACAGCTGTAGTAAAAGATGTGGTAAGCCGATATGAGGTAGATGCTATCCATTTTGATGATTATTTTTATCCATATAAGATAGAAGGCAAAGTATTTCCCGACGATGCCACGTATCGATTGTATGGCAACGGACTAACCAGAGACGACTGGCGCAGGAGCAACACAGATTCTATTATTGCAGCCCTTTCTGCCACAATAAAAAAAGAAAATAAGCAATGCCAGTTTGGTATAAGCCCATTTGGCGTGTGGCGTAATGTGGACCGGGATCCCATTAATGGCAGTAAAACCAATGGAGCACAATCCAACTACGATGACCTGTATGCAGATATATTATTATGGCTGAAAAATGGCTGGATCGATTATGTGGCACCACAACTGTATTGGGAATTTGGTCATCGAAAGGCACCATTTGAAGTATTGCTGAATTGGTGGGGCAAACATACCTACGGCAAACAGTGTTACATAGGTATTGGTATTTACAGAGCCAATTCCAATGCGGCATGGAGCAATAACAATCAATTAAGCAGGCAAATAGAAGCACTGCGAAATACACCCAATATTAACGGGATGATTTTTTTTAGTAGTAAAACTTTTGAAACTAATCCCAATGGATGGAGTGATAGCCTTCGGTTAAATTATTTTAAAGAGCCTGCAGCCTTGCCTTCTTTAGAATAAGTGAAGCTCAGTTAAATGCATAAGCTTAAAGTAGTGTTGGTAGTTTACCTGTTTTTCCCCTCTAGCCTGTTACAGTCTGCAACGCTACCCAACCTAAAGCGAAACGGCAGCTTTGTAATCTTATCCATTTTAATTTCCTGTTTACAGAAAATGCCTAGTTGGCTGGCATAGAAGCCCGGTGATAAAAAGATTGGAGAAGTTATTTTACCATTCTCTGCAGTATTTCCTATTAAATTTTTTGAAAACTTGTTAGACGTAGCAGTCAGCTGCAGCAACGATAATTTGGCGCTGGCCGGGTAGTTATTTTGCGCAATCGAAAAATTGCTAACAAAAATCATGCAAAGAAATAAAATTTTGAATTTATTTTTCATCTTAACTGTTCAATGTGTGTAAATTTACGTTTTTTACAGACTATAAAGTTTGCCTCGTTCGTTATAAAATGTAAAAAAAGCATTGTTCGAGCGCTATTTTAACTACTTAAAAACAAATGATATCCTTTAGGGATGTGGATAAATTATGAGCTTAAGCCAGGGATTATACCAAAAACAGTTACAAAAGCTATCGCCACAGCAAATTCAATTAATGAAATTGCTGCAGGTACCCACTGCTATGTTGGAAGAAAGAATTAAAGAGGAGTTAGAAGAAAATCCGGCGTTGGAAACCGGCGAGGAAGACGAGGTAGAGGAATTTGAAAATGACACAACAGATGAGTTTGAAAGCAAGGATGCAGAGAGCGAACTGGATGGCAGCAAAGATGAATATGAGAATATTGATATCAGCGATTATGTGCAGGATGGCGATGATGACATTGCTGATTATAAAATGAGGGACGAAAATTATCCGGAAGCCGATGATAACAAAACCATTCCACATAAGGTTGAAACCGGGTTTAATGAAGTGATGCTGGAACAATTAAGCCAGTTGAACCTGAATGAACATGAACAAAAAGTAGCAGAACAAATTATTGGTAACCTCGATGACGACGGCTACCTGCGCCGAGATATTAGCGCTATTGTAGATGACCTGGCCTTTAGGCAAAATATACAAACCAGCGAGGAAGAAATTGGTAACCTGGTTCTTCAGATACAACAATTTGACCCACCCGGCGTATGTGCCAGGAGTTTACAGGAATGCCTGCTGATACAGTTAGAAAGAAAGGAAGCAGCTGGTGATCATGTGGAAATGGCCATTAAAGTAATGGAGAAATATTTTGACGAGTTTACCAAGAAACACTACGAAAAAATTCAGCGGGGCCTTAATATTACAGATGATCAGCTAAGAGAAATTATCAACCAAATTATTCGCCTTAATCCAAAGCCCGGTGGCAATGTGGGTGATAGCGGCAAAAATGAGGCTTACATTATTCCCGATTTTTTTATCAATAATAATAGCGGTGTGTTGGAATTGTCGCTTAACAGCCGCAATGCGCCCGACCTGCGGATAAGTGAAGGCTACAGGGATATGCTGAAAGATTACGATCGTGGCAGTAAAAAAGATAAACGACAAAAAGAAGCCGTGCTTTTTATCAAACAAAAAATAGACTCCGCAAAATGGTTTATCGATGCCATTAAACAGCGGCAGCATACACTGCTTAGCTCAATGGATGCTATCATGAATTACCAGTACAACTTTTTTTTAACCGGAGATGATACAGAACTTAGGCCAATGATTTTGAAGGATATTGCTGAAAAAACCAACCTCGACATCAGTACTATCAGCAGGGTTGCAAACAGCAAATTTGTTCAAACAGAATTTGGAACGTACCGCCTTAAATTCTTCTTTAGCGAAAGTTTGCAAACCGATAGCGGAGAAGAGGTAAGTACACGAGAAGTAAAAAAAATATTGAGCGATTTAATTGGTGACGAAAGCAAAAAAGCGCCGTTAAGTGATGAACGATTAACAGAACTATTACAAGAAAAAGGCTATAATATAGCCAGGAGAACCGTTGCCAAATACAGGGAGCAATTAAATATTCCGGTGGCAAGGTTGCGGAAAGAATTGTAATAAGCGAAGTAATTTTTTAAGATTTTTACCGTAATTAAAAATGAAGATTTAGCACAACCTACCGGTTAACTATTTTTGCCAAAAAAACTACTTTCCATGCAGGCAGTAAACCCCGTTTTTAAAAAGGAAAATGTACAACCATCAGTAATTAAGTTTGTTGCCCATTTTTTTTCGTATGTTTTTCATCCTTTGTTTATTCCATTGTACGTAACCTGGTTTTTAACCTTTGTTCACCCTTATCTTTTTGCAGGTTTTAGTGTGCAGCAAAAAACATGGTTGCTTATCAGGATATCCTATACCATGGTGTTTTTCCCATTGATAACTGTGGTGTTGTTAAAAGCCCTGGGCTTTATCAAGTCTATGCTGCTTACAACGCAACAAGACAGGATAATCCCTTACATCGCTTGCGGTATTTTCTTTTTTTGGGCTTACCTGGTTTTTAGAAACCAGCCTAATATCCCAACTGTATTAACGGCTTTTACATTTGCAGTCTTCATTTCTTCATCAGTTGCATTAATGGCCAACATTTATTTTAAGATTAGCATGCATGCCATTGGAATGGGCGGAGTACTCGGTTTGTTTTTGTTGATAATGAATTCCAATACAATGCTGATGACGTTGCCCTTATCTATTGCTTTTTTACTAACAGGTATTGTTTGTACTGCCCGTTTAATAATCAGCGATCATACTGCTAAAGAAATTTATGCTGGGTTATTTGTGGGGATAGCCTGCCAATTGGTTGCTTCAGTTGTAACATGAGAAATGCCCCGGCTTTTAACCAGGGCATTGCGAATAATAATTTTATAGGTAAATATTAATAGCCGAATATTTCTTCCAGGCTCAACTTCTTTACTTCACCGTATTTTTTCATCACATCTTCAGGAAGTTTTTTCTCAGAGGCCACAATGCAATAGGTGTATGCCTTATTGGCAATATTTTTTGTATGAAAGGCTTTTAGTTCATCATACCCTATTTTGTTTACGTTAGCATAAATCATTTTGCGGATATCTTCTGTAAGTCCTTTACGTTGTGCGGCAAGGTAGTTAAAGATGATGCCATCTTGCGTAATGCGTTCTGTTTCGATATCTTTTATAATACCCACTTTAGCACTTTTAATGTTTTCAACCACGTTTGGCAAGTCGTTCAATAATTCATTCATTGCCACAACAGATTCATTGAATTTATCGCTCTGGCAACCTACATAGGCCAGGGTATAAAAGGGATCTTCTTTTTTATCAGGCTTGGCATAAAAAGCAAAAGTAGAGTATGCCAATGCCTTGCTTTCCCGGATGGTTTGAAAAACAAGTGCACCCATACCACCTCCAAAATAATTATTAAAAATATCTACAATTGGCTCTGCATCGGCACTGTAAGCTGCAGTATTGCGTACCCAGCGAATTTCTGCCTGCACCATGTTGTAATCGGCAAATAAAATCTGGTTGGCAGTTTGTTCTGCGTAAGTAAATGCAGCTTTTTCGTTGGCCGCTTTAAATGCAGCCGGCACTGTATGTAATGCTTTTAACCCAGTTGTTAAAGCTGGCAGTGGTTGCGGGCCATAATATAAAACCTGGTGTGCATTGGTGTTCATTGTATGCAAAATGTCTACCAGTTCATTGGCAGTAATGGCATTCATTTCATCGTTGCTTAATACAAAGTTGAATGGGTTTTTATTGCCAAATCTTGCGAAGCTAACCAGTCCGCTCATAATGGCACCTTTATTTAGTTTAGCGTCGCTTCTTGCTTTTGTTAACCTTGCTTTTAGCGATTTCAAAGCGGCTTCATCTGCCTTGCAATTTTTTAACAGGTTTTCAAAAAGTGTAACAGCTTTGGTGAAATTTTCTTGTAAGCCTTCAATAGTAACTGTAGTAAACTCTGTACCGGGAGCTATAGAAAAACTGCAGGCAATTTTATAAAACTCTTTAGTGATATCTTCTGCACTCATTTTATCTGTACCTAAAAACTGAAGGTATTGTGCAGCTATGCCAAGTTTTTTATCATTCCAGGTACCCAGCTCATAACGATAGCGGAGTCGAAAAATGCTATTGGTTTTATTGGGTACATACAAAATTTGTGCAGCACCCAAACTACCTTTTTGAATGTCTTTATTGTAATCTAAAAATACAGGCTTTACAGGAGTAGCCGGCATTTCATTTACAGTTTTTACAAAATTACTTTGAGCATTCCTGTTTGTTTCAACCGGAGTGATAGGCGGCTTTTCAACCTTTAAAACATTCTTATCTTCGCCTTTGCGTTTTAAAATGGCTACATAGTTATTGCCAAAATATTTATTGGCAAATGCTACAATATCCTTTTTGGTGAGTTTGCTTAACAAGTCTGTATAGGCAACCTGTTCTTTCCAGTCAAGTTCGCTGGTGAATGCATCCATCAGGTCACTGGCTCTTGAGCCATAGGATTCTGTTGCCAGAATTTTAGTTTTCTTTTGGTTGTTAATGATTGAGGTGATAAGGTTATTATCAAAATTCCCTGTTTTTAAATTGTCAATTTCACCCAGCATTAATGCTTTTACATCTTCCAGCGACTGGCCAAGTGTGGGTGTGCCAGACATATACAATACACCATAATCAATCAATGTGAAAGCAGATGCCGATGCCCTTAATAATTTTTGTTTTTTCACCAGGTTTAAATCCATTAAACCAGCTTTGCCATTGGTTAATAGCTGGCCTACTAAATCTGCCAGCAAAATATCTTTGGCTTTATTGCCGGGCAGTCTAAAGCCAATGGTTACACTTTCTGCATCTGGCCCTGCAAGTTCTTTTAATATCGGTTCAGTAATGGGTTGCTCGGGTGCAAATGTATAGGCAGGAATGGCTTTTGTTTTCATGTACCCAAAAGTGGCTTCAATCTTTTTAATCATTACATCAGGATCAAAATCGCCGCTCAGTATTACGCCCATATTATTAGGCACGTAGTAGGTGTTAAAGTAATTTCTAATTGCTTCCAGCGATGGGTTTTTTAAATGCTCAATGGTACCAATGGTTGTTTGTTTACCATAGTTATTGTTCTTAAATAATTCGCTGAAAAGGGCTTCATTTACTTTGTTTCCATCGTTATCCAATCCACGGTTTTTTTCTTCATAAACAGCTTCCAGCTCAGTATGAAAAATCCTGAATACCGGGTTGCGAAATCTTTCGCCCTGTACTTTAAGATACTTATCTGTAGCATTTGCAGGTATATCGTCTGTGTAAACCGTTTGTTCAAACGATGTAAATGCATTGGTGCCCTGTGCGCCCATACTGCTCATCATTTTATCGTATTCGTTGGCAATGGCAAAAGTGGCAGCCACACCGCTTACAGAATCTATCTGGTGATAAATTGCAGAGCGCTTAGCTACGTCGGAAGTTTTGTTGTACTGTTCGTACAACGCATTTATTTTATCCAGTTCCGGCTTTTCTTTTTTCCAATCTAAAGAACCATATTTATCTGTTCCTTTAAACAACATGTGCTCCAGGTAGTGTGCAAGTCCTGTATGATCTGCAGGATCTGTTTTGCTACCAGCCTTGGTTGCAACATAACATTGAATACGGGGGTCTTTATTGGTCGGACTAAGTATTACCGTTAGTCCGTTTTTCAACGTATAAAACCTCGCCTTGGCGGGATCGTTGGTTACATATTTGTAGGTGTAACCGGCCGAAGTAGCTTGTTGCCATTGGTATTTACCCTGCTGCGCTGTTGCAGTAATGTGCAGCAATACAGCTAACAGGAGTACTAAATTCTTTTTCATGTGTAAATAATTAATTGAAAAATGAAAGGTAAATATAACTGCTATTGCTTAAAATTAAGTTACCGTTTAAGTAATGTTGCAGGATAATTTATTTGATAATCATGCAGCTTATTAGTGCATCCTGCAGTATAACATTTACTGGTAATCTGTTATAAAATTTCGACATTATTGTCAGGAATCTTTATTCATACCCAAGGAGATTATTTTTAACGACATTAAACAGCTTATCGGCTGATAAAAGGCTAAAAGCATTTGGCCAATTCTGAATTTTACATTAACTCATTATCCATTAATCTGGCTTATTTTTGAAAGATGATACAGAGCATTTGCGTTATTGGTGCCGGCACAATGGGCAGTGGAATTGCATTGGTGGCTGCACAGGGCGGTTTTGTAACTACCCTGTTTGATGTAAACGCAACCATGCTTGACAAAGCAGCTACCGCCATAAAAGCCAATCTTGATTTCTTGATCAGCAAACAAAAAATATCGGCTTTAGATGCTTCAGCAATTTTTTCCCGGATAAATTTTATCAGCGATATTCAACACTGCAAAGCAGATTTGTTAATAGAAGCGATTATAGAAAATGCAGCAGCAAAAATTGAACTGTTTAATAAACTCGCCCATGTTAATGATGACAATGCAATTTTTGCTTCTAATACTTCTTCCCTTTCTATATCAACTTTACAGCGTTCCATTAGCCATCCCGAAAGAGTAGTGGGAATGCATTTTTTTAACCCGGCACCTGTAATGAAACTGGTTGAAGTTGTAAAAGGTGAGCAAACATCCAATTCCGTTTCACAAACTGTATATGATTTGTGTAAACAACTAAATAAAACGCCCGTGTTATGCAAAGATGCACCGGGCTTTGTAGTTAACAGGGTAGCCCGTCATTATTATTTGGAAGCCATGAAAATAGTGGAGCAGGGCATAGCAAGCATAGAAAATGTAGATGCTATTATGGAAGCAACCGGTTTTAAAATGGGCCCCTTTAAACTGATGGATTTAATAGGATTGGACATCAACTTATCCGTTTCGCAAAGTTTGTATGATGCATTTAATAATGCGGAGCGCTTTAAGCCAGCCGCAATGCAGATAGATAAAGTAGCAAAGGGTGCATTGGGTAAAAAATCCGGTAAAGGATTTTATGATTATTTAAATTAACTGCTTTAAGAGAAAAACTTAATGCTTGCCTTTTAAAATATTATACAATTTAGCATGACACAAAGTACAAACAGCAACAGTGTTTCCAAAGGTAGAATTTTAGTTACAGGTGGCGCAGGATTGGTGGGAAACGAATTGATAACACAACTTTTGGCAAAGGGAGAAAGGGTTACAGCCATTTACAATAAAACGCCCTTAGCAAATTTTAATCATTCGTTATTGGAGCAATGCCACTGCAATATTATGGATACCACAGGGTTGGATGAAGTGATGCAGGGAATTGAAAAAGTCTACCATTGTGCTGCAATTGTTACGTTTAACCCGGCTCGGAAAAAGGAACTATTTGCCATCAATATAGAAGGTACTTCCAATGTGGTAAATGCAGCCATTAATGCGGGTGTAAAAAAAATGCTGTATGTAAGTTCAGTAGCTGCATTAGGAAGAATTCGGGAAGATGAAATGATTACCGAAACCATGAACTGGACAGAAGATACCAGCAACAGCAACTATGGGAAAAGCAAATACCTGGGCGAGCTGGAAGTATGGCGTGGTATGGGTGAAGGACTTGATGCTGTAATTGTAAACCCGGTAATAATTTTAGGCAGTGGCAACTGGCAACAAGGTAGCTCTAAGATTTTTAAATCGGTATATGAGGAATTTCCATGGTATGCAGATGGCACAACAGGCTTTGTAGATGTTAGGGATGTTGCTAAAGCAATGCTGGCATTAATGGAGAGTGATATCAGCAACCAGCGATTTATTCTCTCTGCAGAAAATAAAAGTTACCAGGATGTATTTAATATGATTGCAAAGGCATTCAATAAAAAGTTGCCCAATAAAAAAATTACACCTTTACTCGCCCAAATAGTATGGCGTTTAGAAGCTATTAAAAGCATGTTTACCGGTAACGATCCTTTGATAACAAAAGAAACTGCAGCAACAGCCCTTGCAAAGGTTAATTTCAATAATACAAAACTGAAAAAGTTTTTGCCTGATTTTAATTATATCAAGCTGGAAGATACCATTGCTTACACAGCAAACCAATTGCAACAAATGCTTAACAAGTAGAAACGTAGTTTCGCCTCATTGATTAATTTAAATAATCCGTAGGCTAAATATGTAAACACATGAAAAAATTAAGTTTCCTTTTTACAATATGCTTATTTTCTTTGTTTGCATTTAGCCAGCAAACTACTTTTTTAGTAACCGGTAAAGTGATAGACGCTGCAAATAAAACGCCGTTGATCGCTGCTTCTGTTTTTGCACAAAATACCACTACCGGCACCGCTACCAACAATGAAGGTATTTTCACACTTCGATTGAATAACGGCGGCTACGATTTGGTGATAACATTTACAGGCTATGAAACAGTTTCCAAAAGGATTTCTACCGCTGATGCCTATAACAACAACATAGTAATAGAATTGAAACAAAAGGACAAAGCAATGGAGGAGATTTCCATTATAGCCAGCAATGAAGTAAAGAACGGACTCGAAAAATACGGTGATTTTTTTATTGAAAATTTTATCGGCAAAACAGCCAACAGCAAGCAGTGCAGCATACAGAATAAAGAAGCATTAAAATTTTATTTCTCTAAAAAAAGAAATCGTTTAAAAGTATTGGCAAGCGAACCTATCATCGTTAAAAATCCGGCGCTGGGCTATACCATTAAATATACAATTGATTCTTTTACCTACGACTATGGAACTTTGGCAAGTGCCTACATTGGCTATCCTTTGTTTGAAGCCATGCAGCCGGCAGATTCAGCGCAGGCAATGCTTTGGCAGGCCAACAGGGAGGTTGCTTACAAAGGATCCATCCTGCATTTTATGAGGAGCGTTTATAATAAAAATTTAAAAGAAGAAGGTTTTGAAATTCAATTTTTGTTGAAGAACGCAGGAATTGATTCAGCAATACAGCTAAAGAATTTTTATGCTGCACTCAACTATAAAAAGGATGATAGTACAATGCTGGTTGAAATATATCCCAACCAGCCGGATGTGGCAGTGCTGTATAAAAATGAAAAGCCTGTTGCAGATTATTTAGAGCAGAACGACGAACTGCCAAAAGAGTTTCAATTATCGTTGGTAAATACGACGGCAGCACAATCAATAGGCATAGAACAAAATGGTTATTATTTTGACCAAAATGATATCACCATCAATGGCTATTGGAGCTGGGAAAAAGTAGGCGATATGTTGCCGTACGATTTTAATCCTTCCAGATGATGACAGAATAGAAAATAGACAAATCATGAATTAAAAACCTTGTCCCACAGCGCTGGTATTCTTTTAATCCAAACCAATTCTCTTTTGGCAATACTTGCATCTTGTGCAGGCGTGCCCCAGTAGGTTTTATTGCCTTCGATTGATCCAACTACGCCAGCTTTACCAAGTACAACCGCATTTTCACCAATCGTTAATGTTTTGTTTACAACTACCTGCCCCCAAAGAGTAACCCCATCTTTTATTTCAACACAACCACCTACAATTACCTGTGCAGCAAACAAACAATTCTTTCCAACTATCGTATCGTGGCCAATATGAATAAGGTTGTCAAACTTAGTGCCTTCGCCAATAATGGTATCATTGCTTACGCCACGGTCGATGGTGCAATTAGCACCAATTTCTACAAAATCTTTTATAATAACTCTTCCGCAACTAGGCATTTTTTTATACCAAATATCCCTGTCTTTTTTACCATTGTAATAGAAAGCATCGCTGCCAATAACAGTGCCTGCCTGTATCACCACATTGTTGCCGATGATGCAATTATCCATGATGCTAACACTGGGATGAATGATACAATTGCCGCCTATACGTACCCTGTTGCCAATAAATGCACCTGGATAAATAAAAGTGTCTTCTCCAACAACAGCACTCTCACTGATGGATTTATTTGAAGGGGTGAATGGGTTAAAATGATTAACAATTTTACAATAAGATTCAAATGGATTTTCAACAATTAGCAGCGCTTTTTCCTCCGGGCAATCGGTTGTTTTATTGATGATGATAAAGGATGCAGCGCTGTTAATACAGGTGGCATAATACTTTGGATGATCAACAAAAACAAGATCCCCTTCTTCAACTTTATGTAGTTCATTAATGCCCGTGGCAGCCAATGTATCATTGCCAATTATGGTTGCATCGATGAAGGATGCTATCCATTTAATAGAAACAGGTGAGGGAAATTGCATGAGATAATTTTTTTGCAAAGTTAATTGGCTTTGTAATCACTAAATTTAATAAGCACCTCCCTAAAAAGTAAAAATTAAAAATTAAAAAATGCAGCGCTGCGGATGTATTATTTTATCTGGTAGTAAAGCAATGAATTTAGTTTAATAATTGAATGCAATAATTTTAAACTCATAATAGTTTAAAAAGAAGAACATTACTGTAACCTTGTGATATCAAGTGTTTCAGGCAATGCATGCAAATAGTTTGTTGTTGTGCAGCAAGTACTTTTTGCACCGGTGCAAAAATGTTTGTTTCATAAAGATGCATTACAGTCGTTGCCATTATCCACAGGATGGTTCAAAATGTGAATAAAATTTTATAAATAAACTTTCTATTAAGGAGAAATTATTTTTAATATTGTGTAGGGAAATTTATTTCCTGGTATTTACTAACCCATTCATATAATAAAGCTCGGCCTCAAACGTCGGGCTTTCTTATTTTTGCATACTGCTGAAATTTATTTTTAAAAAAAATCAGCCTCATTTTTATCAGCATCTCTAAATATTTTTCTTTTGAATTTTTATTGTATTGTTTACAAGCCATTCAATGTATTGAGCCAGTTTACATCGCAGGATGGGAAGCAAACATTAAAAGATTTTTTTGATGTGCCACCCGATGTTTATCCTGTGGGAAGATTGGATTATGATAGTGAAGGACTATTAGTTTTAACCAACGATAAAAAATTAAATCAACAGCTACTAAACCCTTTGAATGCACACGAACGGGAGTATTGGGTGCAGGTAGATGGGGCGGTTACGCAGCAGGCGATGACTGCATTGCAATTGGGGGTGTCAATTACCGTTGATGGAAAGGCATATCGAACCAAACCAAGCAAGGTAGCTTTGATAGAAAAGGAACCAAAAGTTCCTGACAGAAACCCGCCCATAAGAGTTAGGAAAAAGATCCCCACCAGTTGGATAAAAATAAAACTTACAGAAGGCAAAAACAGGCAGGTGCGGAAGATGACTGCTGCTGTTGGTTTTCCCACAGTAAGATTGATACGCTATCGGATAGGGCAATGTAATATGGAAGACGTAATGCCCGGCGACATGATTATTTATTCGCAAAAGGAAATAAACCATTTGCTTTTTAAGTAGACTCATCTTATTTATCTTTTTTTGAAACCTGTTTCGTACCAACATAATAGTAACTTACACAACAAATAATTACGATGCTTAAATCAATGACCGGTTTTGGAAGATCCGAACAAACAGTAAACGACAAAACATTTTTAGTTGAGGTAAAATCACTCAACGGAAAGCAATTTGAAATGCAATTGCGCCTGCCTGCTTTGTTGCGTCCTTACGAGTTTGATATTAGAAGTATGTTGCAGGAGCAATTGATTCGTGGTAGTGTTGATTGTGTAATTACTATCAAACAAAATGGCACTAGTAAGCCTGTTATTATCAACACCGATTTAATAAAAGCCTATTATCAGCAAATAGATGTATTAGCTACAGAATTAAATATTGACACCAAC
This sequence comes from Chitinophagaceae bacterium, assembly GCA_025360525.1. GTDB lineage: Bacteria > Bacteroidota > Bacteroidia > Chitinophagales > Chitinophagaceae > Ferruginibacter. Next base: position 40,331 of record JANYCA010000018.1, read on the forward strand.
TCCGTGTTGAGTGCTTTGTTGCGTCTGCCGGAAGTGGTGACACCTTCTAACGATTTTTTAAATGACAATGATTTTGAAGAATTTAAAAAAGTTTTACAGGCAGCTTTGGATGAACTAAACCGACACCGGGAAGAAGAAGGAGCCAGTATTGAAAAAGATTTATTAGGCCGCATAACCAAAATAAATGCACAGGAAGAAACGATTGTACAATTAGAACCCAACCGCATAAAAAGGATACGGGAAGAAATAACGCAATTGCTGGAAAAATATGTAGGTAAAGAGAATTACGATAGTAACCGCATGGAGCAGGAACTAATTTACTATATTGAAAAAATTGACATTCACGAAGAGCAGGTAAGGCTTAAACAACACTGCGATTATTTTAAAATATTGCTGGCGGATAGTGACCAGTCCAAAGGAAAGAAATTATCATTCATGATCCAGGAAATTGGCAGGGAAATAAATACCACGGGTAGCAAAGCCTACGATGCCGAAATTCAAAAATGTGTGGTAACTATGAAGGATGAACTGGAGAAAGCCAAAGAACAGATATTAAATGTTTTGTAAGGAGGTTTGCCAGTTTATTTGTTTATTTGTGCTTATTTTTTTTATTAGCAAATGACGACATTATCTTTTAAGCATTTAACCGTATCAAGCCTGTTATGCTGCCTGGTTTGTATATCTTTTACTGCCTGTAACAAACTGGATATTTTTGAAAAAAACATTGCGGTACCCAATTATAAATGGGCGTACAGCCAGCAACCTCAAATTGATTTTACCATTAGTGATACCGCTGCCCTTTACAAAGTATTTGTTGTGCTCCGCCATACAGATGCTTACCGCTACAATAATATTTGGCTAAATATTGGGACCCGTTTTCCTGGCGACAGTAGTTTTAAATACCAGCGTTTCGATCTAAAATTAGGCAACGATGCCAGTGGTTGGGAGGGCACAGGTATGGATGATATTTGGGAAGTAAGAAAATTAATTACAGCCGGCCCTGTTAAGTTTAAGCAACCTGGTAATTATAGCTTTACCATTGCACAAACAATGAGAGAAAATCCATTGGCTAATATAATGAGCGTTGGGGTTAGGGTAGAAAGGGTTAAGTAATCTTTCTACCATTTGGGTTGATTATTTCCAAACATTCGCAGCCTCTTTTTCAATTACAATTACAGAGGTTTACCCGATTTATCAATACAAAATCGTGACCATATTACCGATGCCTCCCAGCCAATTCTTAAACTTTAATTCGCCTTTTTTCACACCGCTTTAAGATGGCATTTTAGATACCTACCGTATCCATTCGTCGCAAAATAATGCCAATCAGCCAAAATAAAATTTATTTTAAAATAATCATATTCTCCTCTAATGCAGTACCAGCTTGACATTTGTCTCCAATCCTGTTAGTATTTACCACCAGCTACTAAAAAATAAAAGGTATTATGTGTTGCATAGTACCAAACTTTACCTTAGCTTTGTTCTATCAGGTTTAAAATTGCAAATGTTTAGTCCGCAGAGTTTTAAAAAAAACAATCAACTTAGGTCTGCAAAAGTTTAAAAAATATTGCTATGAATTTTAAAATCCATTGAGCCATGAATATTGAAAACACAGCCAGCCAGATGCGAAAAGGGGTGCTAGAGTTTTGTATCCTTTCGGTGATTAAACAGGGAGAGGCTTATCCGTCGGACATAATTGAAAAGATGAAAGCGGCCAATCTCAACATTTTTGAAGGAACACTTTATCCCTTGCTTACGAGGCTTAAAAACGCCGAGTTCCTTACTTACCGCTGGATAGAAAGTAACAGCGGCCCCCCACGAAAATATTTTATGCTAACAGAAAAAGGGGCAGCATTTTACAAAGAACTGGAAGCCACCTGGAACGAACTGGCCAATGCAGTACAAGCACTTTCCAAGGCGGAACAGGAATATACAATAAGCAACGACCTTAACCAGCCGGAATAAAATGGGACCGCATCAATTTCTATTTAGGTAAATCAACCAACTAACGAAACACTTTAATAACTACAGTCATGAAACAAGTAATAAATATAAACTTCCACGGGCAGGTAGTACCGATAGAAGTATCTGCTTTTGACTTGCTTAAAAACTATACTGCCAGCCTGGCGAGGTTTTTTGAAAACGAAGAAGGCAAAGAAGAAATCATCAACGATATTGAAAGTCGTATTGGTGAGTTATTTCAGGAGCGTTTAAAAAAAGGTGCCACCTGCATTACAGATGATGATGTAAATGCCATCATTAAAAGTATGGGCCGCCCCGAAGAATTTGATGGAGAGGAAGAAAAAGTGGCCACTAAATTAGGTGAAGCAACCAATGAAAAAAAGACTGCAACGGATAGCCACAGCGATGATAGCACCACCCACAGACGTTTATACAGAGATGAAAATAATAAAGTACTGGGTGGTGTTTGTGGCGGCCTGGCGAGGTATTTTCGTACCGATCCGGTAATTGTTCGGGTTGTATTTGCAGTGGTTTCACTGGCCTTTGGTACCGGTATTTTAGCCTACATTATTTTATGGATTGCGGTGCCAAGTAGTGCATCTACAGAAATAGGCGCACCTCGAAAAAAATTATTCCGCAGCCCCGACGAAAAGATTATTGCGGGTGTCGGGGGCGGACTGGGAAATTATTTCGGCATCAACCCATGGATACCGAGGGTACTTTTCCTGTTGCCATTTTTATCTTTTGTTTTTAGATGGAGAAATTTTGGATTTGGTGATTTTCCGGATTTTATAAACTTTTCGTTTAGTCCCGGTGCTTTGATAGTGTACATCATATTGTGGCTGGTATTGCCGGAGGCTAGCTCTACTGCGGAAAAACTCGAAATGAAAGGGGAAAAAGTAGATATTGACTCTATTAAAACTTCTGTGAAACAAGAAATGAAAGGGGTACAGAAAAGGGCTGAAAAATTTGGGGAAGAAGTAAAAATATTTGCGGAAGGCAAAGGACAGCAAATGGGTTCAGAGATTAAAACGGCCGTAAAACGTGGCGGCACATCACTCGGTGATGTGATTGTAATCCTGGTTAAAGCCTTCGTATATTTTATTATCGGGTGTGTAAGTATTGCACTGGTTGTTGCATTGTTTGCAGTTGCGATTGCCTCAATCGGTATCTTTCCTTTAAAGGATTTTGTTTTAACGGAGGGATGGCAAAATGCATTTGCCTGGGGCACGTTGCTTTTCTTTATTGCAGTACCGGTAATTGGCGTAATTACCTGGTTAATACGCCGCCTTGCAAAAATGAAAAGCAACAGAAAAGTATTAAGGGCTTCTTTTATTAGTCTTTGGATATTAGGCTGGGTATGCTTTATATGTTTATTGGCATCAGTAACAAAGGATTTTAAAACCATTAATAATATTGTTGAGCAGGAAATAACTTTAAGCAATGCTTCCGTAGCCAAACTGGAGGTAACAACCAATGCTCCTGAAAAGAGATTATACCGCTACAAGTCGTTTAACTTTCAGCCTTTTGAAGGAATAGAAGATGATACTGCGTACATTAAAAATATTGAAGTAAAAATTGTAAAATCAACAAACGACAGTTTTAAAGTTACCATGACAAAAATGGCTAACGGCCGTACTAAGCGCTATGCAGATACGCTTGCTAATTTGATACAGTTTAATGCGGTGCAAAGAGACTCGTTGCTGGTGTTGGATAAAGGGATTGCTATTAATACAACAGACAAATTTAGAAACCAGCGGGTGGTTATCACAGTATATGTGCCGGTAGGAAAACAAATAAAAATCAATAGCAATGTAAACCGTGGGCATGTACGTATAAACGGGCCATGGAATAATGATGAAGATTTTAATATCGACCTGGATGATGAAGAAAATGGCTGGGATGAAAATGTGGATTATGTAATGAAAGCTGATGGCCTGTATGCCCTGGATGGCTCGCCTGCAGATAAATGGAAGCACGAGAATGATAAAAAAATTAAGATCAATAAAAATGGTATTGAAATTAATGATGGCGGTAAAAAAATCAATATTGATGAAAACGGTGTAAAGATTGATGACAACTATCGTTATGATCACAATAACACTATTGATAAAATTGACTCTTTAAAAAATAAGTTGGAAAAAGACCAGCTACGTATTAAGGATTCATTGGAAAAAGTAAAGCAAAATATTGAAAAGCAACTGGAGAAAATTGGAATAAATACATCGGATGATGCCGGGAATTTAAGCTACAACACATTAACAAGGATGAACCCGGTAAGCTGGTTTTTATAAAGAAAGTTTCATTGGTTGAGAGTTGAAGTGAAACAACCGCCCCGCCAGCAATGGCGGGGCTATTTATTTAATGTATCAGCCACCTTACAGCATTTGCAGCGTTTTAAAGAAGTTGCAATAATGGATTCGGCCGGCTGTTCCATTTCTTCAAAATCATTTACTGAATGTCTTTTGCTCAAATTATAAAAGTCTTTGCAGCGCATCTTTTAGTTGTTGCAGCATCGCATCAATCTCCTGTGTTTTACAGGTGCAAACACTTAGCCTGTACCAACTGCTTTCTGTACCTGCACCAAAAGCACTAAATGGAACTACCGCAAGTTTTGCTTCGTCTAATAAATAAGCTGTTACATCGGCTTGCTTTGCCAATATATTTTCGGTGGCGGTTTTCTTTCCCACTAAATTTACTTGTATGGTTAAATAAATGGCTGCTTGTGGTGCCACTGCATCTACGTTAAAACCTTCGGCTTTTAATTGAATTAAACCGGCATAAATGCGATTAAGTCTTTCGGAAATCCCTGCTTTAAAATGTGTAAACCAGGCATCAATATTTTCTGTTTGCTTTAAATAATTGGCGGTGGCATGTTGTTCTGCCATTGGGCTCCAGGCGCCAACATGGCTGTTGATGGCTTTCATTTTTGCAATTAGGTTTGCAGGGCCCATGCTCCAGCCCACTCTTACTCCGGTGGCAGCAAATGATTTACTGATACCATCAATAAAAATGGTAAACTCTTTCATGGCTGGTCTTAAAGAAACAGGATTGTAATGTTGAATATCCCCGTAAGTAAGTGTCCAGTAAATCTGGTCATACAGCAGGTATAATTTTTTTTCATCCGTAGAGCGGCGGCTATTTTCTGCAATCACTAAATCGCATATCGCTTCCAGTGTTTCTTTGGTAAATGTGGTGCCTGTGGGGTTTAATGGCGAGCACAATGCCAGCAACGTTGCGCCAGGCAAATGGGGTGCTATCTCATCCGCCGTAGGCATAAAATTATTTTCCTTTTTGGTTTCAATCAGTACATGCTGCCCTTCGGTAAAATGTACATAGTGATTGTTGTTCCAGCTTGGTACCGGGTAAATCACTTTTTCTCCTTTATCAACAATGGCCCTGTAAGCGGCATAAATTAACGGTCTGCCACCGGCAGCAATAAGTATCTCATTGGTATTGTATTGCAGCCCTTCCCGTTGCAATAAAAATTCAGCAACGGCTTCCCGCAATTCTTCAATGCCCTCCGCCGGCGGGTAATTGGTAAAATGATGTTTATAGGCAGTAATGATTTCTTCCTGTAGTTCCAAGGGAATCGGAAACAGGGAACTATCAAAATCGCCGATCGTAAAGTTGTAGATGTTGTTACCCTGTTTAATTTTCTCTTTAATATCTGCACCCAGTTTTACTATTTCAGAACCAATAAGGGTTTCGGCGAGGTAACTTAATTTATTTGAAGGCATGATGGGTTGATTTGTGTGGTAAATTTA
>JANYCA010000035.1 GCA_025360525.1 Chitinophagaceae bacterium
TCACCAATTTCGTTCAATTAGATATTATTATCTCTGTTATAAAAAAACTACAGGAAAATTATGAGTTTACTTTTTTAATTATAGCAGACAAAGACCCATTGTACAAAGAAATAAAATATGTTTATAAGCCCTGGGATGTACTTACAGAAATTGAAGATTTACTAAACATACATATCGGAATAATGCCATTGGGGAATACGGTGTTAGAGCTGGGGAAATGTGCTTTTAAGGCAATACAATATATGAGCCTTGGTATTCCTGCGGTCGTTAGCAATATCGGTGCAAATAAAGAAGTAGTTACAGACGGTATAAATGGATATTGGGCTGCGAATGAGCAAGAATGGTATAGCAAATTATCATACCTATTAGCGCATGCGGAAAAAAGAGAAGAGTTAGGCAAAAACGCAAGAGCTGGTATCATTGCAAACTACTCTGTTGACTCAACAAAAAATGATTTTTTTAGCATGTTTAAATAATTGCTGAATTCCTCATTATGAGGTTTGTTTTTTTGCTTGAATGGATTTGTATTTTGCAAGCAGGTATGCAAATAACACAACAAACCAGGTAGCAGTAGATGAAATTTTAGGTACAAAAAACGCAATAAAATTTATAAAGCAAATGGTAGAAATTACAATTACAGCCATTTGAGAAATATTTTTCATTAAATACAATACCACTCTATCAAAGATGAAGGTGTGTAAGATAATTCCTAACACCAAAAAAAGTCTGCCGCCATCCTGAAAAAAAGGTTCCAAAAATGTACCGACGTTTGTTAATAAGGGTACTGTAAAAAAATCAAGTATTTGACTAGGAGGCTGATCTACCAAATTAAGTTTAACTAAAACTTTTTGTATGGGATATGTTACCCTTGCAGGTGAATAATTACAGGGTGCATCTACATATATTAGTCGGCCAAGATAAGCAAAGGAAGATGTCAGGTATAAAAAAAATGGCTGTATGGATGGTGGCAAATTAAATTTTGTATAGCTCACATCATCAGCGCCTTTGCCTAAAAGAGACCCTATTAAAATGAAAATGGAAATAAAAAATGTGGAAATACCAGCAATGAAATACAAGATTTTTTTTCTGCTATAGCGATCGTACGTAATAAGAAAATATATTAAAGCACAGGTAAAAATTAACCATACAGGGCGGGTTCTATCTAAAAATATTGAATTTAGAATTACAACCCCTACAATAGCGAATATCCATTTTTTACCCCTATTTTCCACAGCAACTTCTGCAGTAATTATGAAGGCTGCCAACCAGGAAAAATACGAAAGTTGTGTACCTACGCTATCTACGTTATCTGCCAATGATCTAAGTTGGCCTGTATCTTCTGTAAACACAGCATAAAAAATTCCAAAGGCACCTAAAAAATTAGAGTAGTCCAATATATATTTTACAATTCCAAGCACGCCTATCGCCAGGCCTAATAATACAATCAGGAAAGAAATTTTCCCAACAATAAAAGGCGATTTTATTTTAGATTTAAAACCAGGCTCATTAATTATTACTTTGTAAGCAGGTGAATGTACAGCAACGCTAAACAAAGCTGTAAGAATGGTAATGATACACCAATAGTGCAATTCCAAAGGTGGCTTTTCCCATTTAATAACATCTAATAAATAAATTACGTATGCCAGAGAAAATGTAATTAGCAGATAAAAGCTTGGCAAAAAAAACAACTGTCTGTGTTTATACATATTTCCTTGATTTTCGAAAATAGAAAATAGCAATGAAGACAAGCAATTGCACTGGCACAATCCATGCAAATAATAAAGGTGACTTTACAAAAGAGTTAATTGAAATAAATACAGCAGATATAATAAAGCAAACCAAGTTTGTTAAATTTCCCATTTTTAAATCATTCGTCCGATAAAGTTCATAATTGATCATATTTACGGGAATTATTAATAATGTAACAATTGAAAATGGTAACAGCATCAGCAGATGCAATTTATCTACACTAACCAACAATATTAACGTAACCAACACCTGCACACCAATAGCTAAAAAAAAAATTGCTATAAACTTCTTTTTTTTAAGTAGTGGGGTAATAGAAATAACACCGGAATTTTTATTTTTAAATTTTGCCAGTATTGGTCCTAATGAAGTTGCTATACCAGAAAATACTTCAGTAAATTTTGAATAAAATAAATAATCTGTTGGTAACAAAAATCTAAAAAATGAAGAATGTACAAGATTAGATGCAATAATTACCTGGTCAACTTTAAACAGCAAATAGTTACCAGCTTGCTGCAAAGGCACCTGCGTTGACATAGAAAGAACATCGTTACGTAGCTTTTGGATTTTTCTTAGATTGATTGCAACAATTAATTTGCCTAAAGATGTAATGGAGAAAATCAACAGTATCTGGTATTCCAGCAAATTAATAAACTTTGAGAAGATAATATATGCTGTAAAAACCAACGGATAACCAATTAAATTAAGTAGCAAGGCTGTGTAGTATTTCCTGGAAATATTCAACTCAACAATGGTAATAATAACATATACTTCAATAGGTATACAAATGAAAAGTGCAAATGCAATTGCAGGACCATTTGAATAAAAAAGAAACAGGCAAAATAAGAGGGTAAAAGGTACCACACGTTTTAAGAAGAAATTTTTTAACGCTGCATTTTCGTTTTGATGAAGCTTTGCTAAAAGCATCTGGTCTGCAGCATATTTACCGATAGTTATTCCAAAACTTAGGAGCTGTGCTATATTAAGTAATAAAAGTGTGGTATTTGCTTTATCAGGTAACAGCCTGTTACTAGAGAGCGCCAAAGAAAAAATTGCATAAAGAAAACCAGGCACAAGCAGCAGCCCGGAATTGAAAATAGTAAGAATATTTTTTTTGTCAATCGTCAATTTACTTTCTATTATTTTTTATCAGTACCATTAAAATGGCAGTTAAAAGAATAAATATGGTAGAAAAATAAATTGCTGCCTTTAGCTTGCCAAGTTTAATCTTTTTCATAGGATAATCAGCCTTGTCAATTATTTGCAACAAGGGGATTTTTTTCAGGTACTGGTATCGGGCCATTTCCAGCGTCTTAAACATTTCCTTGTAAGCCTCTCCATAGGCTTGAACATTGTATTGTTCCTTTAATAATGGGGACTGTGCTGCAGCAAAAGCAGGATTAACATTAGCATCCTGATTAGATGCTTTTACATCAATGCTGGAACCAACATTTCCTTTTAATGAACCTACCCTTTGTTCTAAAATTTCCAACGTTTCCTTATCTTTTTTACTGGTAATTTCTGTATAAAAACCGGTCGTAGCTTCTAGCAACCTGTCGGTAAAATCTTTGGTAAATTTTTCGTTCTGGCTTCTTACTCTTAACTCGTAAATGCTTAATTTCTTATCGGGTCTGCTTGCCGAAATAAATTCAGTAGAAAAAGCCAGTTGCGCATTATTTAAAATACTATCCTGCAGGTAAGAAAGCCCTTGTTTTGTTGATCCTACTGGAAAATGAACATCTTTTAAATAAGGCTTATCATTAAACTTTTCCCGGGTACCACTCATTTCAAGATACGCTTCAATAAGGGTAACTGGCTTACCATTGAATGTATCTACAGAAAGCATTACACCCTCAATAATACGCCTGCTCTTTATTATTTCAAGAATATTATCCCCATCAAATAAACTTTGTCCTGAACTCATACCAAATCCAAATTGTGCAGCAAGACTTAATGCACCTGAAATCCCGTCATTTGATCCTGCGTCAATTGCAAATGTTAACCTGCTTTCGTACTGGGGATGCTGATAAAGTGCGTACATATAACCACTTACTCCAGCAACAATTCCTACGATACCTAACAGCCACCATCTCTTCAGGCAAAGCTTAAAAAAATCAAGCCAAAAATTACTGGTATGTGCATTTTCATCATCAATTCCAGCCGATGAAATATTTGTATTTTTTATGAACGAATCTGTCATTTTTTATTATTCAGCAATTAAATTTATTTACGAATATTTACGATCACATTTGCTATCAATGCTAGTGAAGACAACACTACTGCCCATTCAGCTACTGTTATTTTAGATTTGTTTTTTTCAGATTTTTGCGGCACAAAAATTTCTGATCTGGAAACAACCGTTGGGTAACTCTTAAAGAATAAAAAGTGCTTTACCATTTTCGCCTTTCCATCAGGATAAATTACCAATATGCCTTTTTTACGAGCAAGTTCTGTATAGCTGCCAGACTTTTCAATATAATATTTTAAGTTGGCATTTTGTTTAAAGGGTACAATGGTAGGGTAATATACTTCGCCACTTACTTTTACCAAATTACTGTTTTGCTCAATGGTCAATACGTCACCGTCTTCCAGCAGCATATTTTCAGATTCCTTATTATCCTGCAATGCTTTATTCAAATCGATACTTATTTTATCATAGTCTTTATAAATCTCGTCTTTTATTCTTTCGGTAGCATTAATACTGTCCGACTTAATATTCAGCAGTTTTGCAAATACTTTCTGCCGCTCATCTGCAGTAAGATCTTTCCTCGATAATCTTTTTATCACCAATGCTGTCGTATCCGCATTAGCCCTAAAGCCTCCTGCCCTTTTTAATAAATCACTAATACGATCGCCGCTCATGGTAAGTGTATACCTGCCGGGATTGATAACAAGGCCCTCTACAAAAACAGTACGCTGCTTTGAATAGCTGGACTTTTGCCTGATATTGATAGCATCATAAGGCTTTAATACTACGTCTTCAATTGCTGCGCTATCTGCTAAGTCTACATTGATGATTTCCGTTTGCAAATGGTTTAGCTGCGTTAAACTTATATTATTAATGCGCCTTGCTATCTCTATTGTTCTGTTATCTCCCGATTCTGTAATACCGCCTGCCTGTAATATCACATCATTCAATGTAAGGTTTTGTACCCATTTGTAAATACCCGGCCGCCTGATGTTACCATCAACTGTTATGGTAATATTATTGTCTATATCAAAGATGGAATAGATGGTAACACTATCATTTTTTTGAAGTGCGATATCTGTATAATTATTCATTACTGAATCAATATCAAACGATACCTGTTGCGATGTTCCATTTTGGCTTAAGCGGCTAATACCGCCTCTTTTGGTATATACATCAGGTTTTAATCCACCTGCCTTTTCCAATAAATCTTTTAGCTTTAAATTAACCGTAAGCTCATAAACGCCCGGCCTTTGTATAGCACCGGCAATGATTAATTTATTGGTATAACGATTTAAAATTTTACCTACTACAATAGAATCGCTTGAAAGCGGATGGTAACTATTGTACTGACTTTTTGATAAATCAGTTATTTTTTTTTCTGTATCCGTAAGCTGGTAAATAGTTACCGCGGATTTGTAAGCATCGTCACTAAAGCCTCCACAAAACTGTAACACATCATCAAAGGTTTCACCATTCACCAATTCAAATTTACCCGGCAACTTTACATTTCCATTCAACATTACCCGGGTAATGTAATAGGGTATCCGTATCACGTCGCCTTCACTCAGCAATACATTATCCCGCTGATCTCCTTTTAATAAAAATCCGTATAAATCAATGGTACGTCTTAATTCATTTCCCCTTATCAATTCTATTTTACGGTAACTACCCAAATCTGTAGGGCCGCCACACAGATACAATAAATTAAACAGGCTGGTTAAGGAAGATATGGTATATGTTCCAGGTTTTTTGGCCTGCCCAATAACAGTTACCCTGATGCTTTTTATTTTACCCAACGAAATCTGCACCTTGGTGCCGCCGCCGTTGATGGCCTTATATATGGTAGCCGCCAGCGTTTTCTTAATCTTTGCGGATGCCTGCTCAATGTTCAACCCATTTACATTTATGGGTCCTACCTGAGGAATATAAATGCTACCCTCAGCATTCACCGTGAGATTATAAGTTTTTTCGCTGTAGCCAAATACGTTTATTATAAGTTCATCATCGGGGCCAATGATATAACCTACAGGAGTTGCAATTCGCAGATTGGGTTCAAACACAAGACTGTTTGTTGTAAATAACTCGGCCCCAAAAATAGAAAGGTCGCCCTTATTCTTTTGCATCGGTACAAGCGTTACGTCCTTATTTTCCGATCGATCAATTTTATCTTTTTCCTTATTAGGTTTATCCTTTGATTGCTCATTGGTCTTGTTGTCATTCGAATTTTGTAACAGGCTAATTCGTTCTTTAAGCTTGGCAACTTCGGCGGCAGGTAATCCTTTCTCCTCCAAAATCCTGTACAAATTTTGTTCAGTAATTCCATTCTCTGATGCTTTTAACAGGTAGGATTTAATTTCTGTGTCGGAGATATCATCAATGTTTACAGATGATAAGTTTTGTAAAGCAAGGGAATTAACCTGTGCATTGGCTGCTATAGCAATAAAATACAGCATACCTGCAATAAGAAAACGCTTAAAATATACGGTCATAAAAAAAATTATACGATTGCTTTTTTTACAAAAGGTGCTTTGTAAAAATATCACAATGATTGATAGGTATAGTTAGGCTATAGCGTTGGTTTATTGCAAAATAAAGGAAAAATTATACACCAACACTATAATTAGATGAAGGTCCTTCCCCTCTTCACGAATTTATTCATTTAAAATAGCCCATAAGATTACAAATTAGCCTGTTTACAAAGATGCATTTTAATGAACAGCAGCCACACTGACATCCTGGTTTATACTTATTAAACAACCGAAGGTTTATAAAGATATATGTAGTGTAATCGTTGTGCCTGATTTATGAAGCATATTTGGGCTAATAAATACTTAACAGGTTTAGCTATACCATATTTATTCCCGAATTACTTAGTCTATTTATATTTCAAAAAACTATTTTTGCATCACAATTCAACTTCATTGCATTAACAAAAAACATTTTACGTTGGTTCATAATTTTAACGCAGGTCCTTCTATTTTACCCAAAGAAGTATTTGAACAAGCCGCAGCAGCAATACTCAATTATAATAATACCGGTTTATCTATACTGGAATTAGGGCATCGCACCCCAACTTTTCAGGCCGTAATGGACGAGGCAAGGGCCTTGGTAAAGGAATTGATGCAGTTAGACGATAACCATGAGGTATTGTTTCTACATGGAGGCGCAAGTACCCAGTTTATGCAGGTACCCATGAATTTGCTGGATATAAAAGACACAGGCGCCTACGCCGATACAGGGGTTTGGGGGCAAAAAGCGGTTAAGGAAGCCAAACTCTTTGGCAATGTTGCCCTAGTGTGCAGCGGAAAAGAAAATAAATACACTGCCATTCCAAAAGATTTTGCAGTACCAAACGATGCTGTTTATTTTCACATTACCACCAACAATACTATTTATGGCAGCCAATGGCAAAAAATCCCTGCAACCAGTATTCCGCTTGTAGGCGATATGAGCAGCGACATTTTTAGCAGGGTAATTGATTTTAATGCCTTTGATTTAATTTATGCCGGAGCTCAAAAAAATATGGGGCCTGCCGGGGTAAATCTGGTAGTTGTTAATAAAAATATATTGGGTAAAATAAAACGCCCCATCCCAACCATCATGGATTACCGTAACCATATTGCTGACGGAAGCATGCTGAACACGCCTCCTGTGTTTGCAGTATTTGTTTGTATGTTAACACTTAGGTGGTTAAAAGCTGCCGGCGGAGTTGCAGCAATAGAAAAACTTAATAATGCAAAAGCAGCTTTACTGTACAATGAAATTGACAATAATCCTTTATTCAGGGGTACAGTTGTAACGGAAGACAGAAGCAAAATGAATGTTTGTTTTGTAATGAATAATGCAGCATTAGAAGAACCTTTTTTAGCCGCAGCTAAAGCAAATAATATCGTGGGTATCAAAGGACACAGGCTGGTTGGTGGTTTCAGGGCATCCCTGTATAACGCACTACCCATTAGCAGTGTACAGGTACTGGTAGATACCATGCAGGCTTTTTCAAAACAATATGCCTGATAATAATTACATTTTTTATTTCTAATTAATTTTCCATGGTTACCATTCATCCCTTTAAGGCATTGCGGCCCGAAGCACAACATGCTAAAAATGTAGCATCAAGACCTTATGATGTGCTGAACAGCAAAGAAGCTAAAATTGAAGCACAAGGCAATCCCTATAGTTTTTTACACATCACCAAAAGTGAAATAGATTTGCCGGAAGATACAGACATCCATGCTCAACTGGTATATGATACAGCCAAAGAAAACCTGGATGCTTTTTTAAGCCGCAATGTGTTGTTCAGGGAAAGCAAACCATGCTATTATATTTACCAGCTTATCATGAATGGCAAAAGCCAGACTGGTTTGGTTTGTGGCAGCAGTGTAGATGATTATGAAAACGATTTGATAAAAAAGCATGAATTTACCAGGCCGGAAAAAGAACAGGACAGAATTAACCACATTAAAACAACCGGTGCCCAAACCGGAAATGTTTTCCTGGCCTACAGAAATGTACCCGAAATAGACTCGGTAATCAATAACTGGAAAAAGGATAAAAACCCTGTGTACGACCTTTTGGCTGATGACAAAATTCAGCATACAATCTGGATAATAAATGACGATGCCACGATTACAAAAATCAGCAGGTTATTTTCAGAAAATGTGCCTTGTACCTATATTGCAGATGGCCACCATAGAGCAGCTTCTGCAGCTAAAGTGAGGCAAGCACTTGGGAAAGTAGCACCTAAAGGTGCGGATATTTTCCTTACTACTTTGTTCCCATCCGATCAGCTATATATTATGGATTACAACCGGCTGGTGAAAGATTTAAATGGGTTAAGCACTGCCGAATTACTAGATAAACTAGCGGATAAATTTACAGTAGAAAAGGCTGAAGGAGCTTTCTCCCCGGCCATCTTACATGAATTTGGTTTGTACCTGGATAAACAGTGGTACAAAATGGTTGCAAAGCCAGGCACCTATACAAATGACCCCATTGGAATATTGGATGTAAGTATTTTACAGGAAAACTTATTAGCCCCAATACTAGATATAAAAGACCAGCGGACAGATAAGCGGATTGATTTTGTTGGCGGCATACGTGGCTTGGGAGAGTTAGAAAAAAGAGTGGATAGTGGTGAAATGGCAATCGCCATAAGCCTGCACCCTGTAAGCATTCAACAATTATTTGATATTGCAGATAGTGGAAATGTAATGCCGCCTAAAAGTACCTGGTTTGAACCTAAGTTAAGAGACGGATTACTTACCCATTTGATAAAAGATTAACAGCGAAAAATATTTACTTTACATCAAAGAGTTGTTTTTATTAACAGCTCTTTTTTTATCTTTAGCAAAATGAAAAAATACTTATTTGCAGCAGTCGTTGTTTTATTGAGTTACGTCAATGATAGTTATGCCCAAACTGCCACCGAACTCAGGGAAACAGCAAGGTCGTTTTTGCAACAGGCAGATTATGCCAATGCAGTGCTTGTGCTAAACAGGGCTGCACAAATGGAACCTGCCAATATAGAGATTGCCAAAGATCTTTCCCTCGCCTACTATTTTCAAAAAGATAACCTAAAAGCCTTAGAAACTATAAAGCCCTTACTTGACAGGGACGATGCAGATGACCAGTGCTACCAGATTGCCGGAAACATTTATACCCAATTAGAGCAATTAAAAGAAGTTGAAAAATTATACAGAAAGGGTGTTAAAAAATTCCCCGGCAGCGGCCCTATGTACAATGAGTTGGGTGAACTTTTATGGGCACAGCAAAATTACGAAGCAATAAAACTGTGGGAAAAAGGAATTGAAATGGACCCTGGCTATTCAAAAAACTATTACAATGCCAGTAAATATTATTATCTCACAACCGATAAAGTATGGAGCATACTTTATGGTGAAATATTCATCAACATAGAACCAATTGGCAACCGTACACCCGAAATAAAAACAATCTTACTGGAGAGTTATAAAAAATTATTTGCCGAAGCAGATATTACCAAAGCAAGCAAACAGCCCACTGCATTTGAGACTGCTTTTTTACAAACCATGAATAAACAAAGTGCGGTTGCAACTGCTGGTATCAATACAGAATCGCTCACCATGATAAGGGCACGCTTTATATTAGACTGGTACCAGGTTTATGGTGATAAATACCCGTCCCGTATGTTTCAACAACACCGCCAATTATTGCAGGAAGGTATGTTTGAAGCCTATAACCAGTGGGTATTTGGCCCGGTTCAAAATTTAGCTGCATATCAAAACTGGATATCCGTTAATGCCCCTGAATACAATGAATTTATGCGTTTTCAAAAAGGCAGGGTATTTAAAATACCTGCCGGGCAATATTATCACTAACTACATTTAAAACAGCATCAACCTATTTGCAAATCCACTTTTATATACCATTTCGGGTAACAGGAATGTTTTACTTATTTAACTTATGTGCTGCATGCCATACAACTAAACTGAATTTTATTTTTTACCAACATCGGCTGGCCTTAATTTACCAATAGCCTTTGTGGCTTGCTTTGGTAAATACCGTGTTGAAGTGGAGAGGTGTAATTACCAAGATTAAAAATGTTTATTTTAGACCATGAAAGAACGATTGCTATGAACGAAAACTCAAGAATTTTTGATTTCTTACAAAATCAGCTAGACAAATTTCCAAAAGCCGATATGCTTAATTACAAGGCTAATGGCAAATGGATCCCCATCAGCACACAAGCGGTAAAAGATACGGTAGATCAGTTAAGTGCGGGGCTTTTAGCAATGGGTATTGGTGGCCATGATATGACCGTCGAAAACCAGGATAAAATTGCCCTCATCAGCAAAAACAGGCCAGAGTGGATAATACTTGATTTAGCCTGTCAGCAAATTGGTGCATTACTCTGCCCCATTTACCCTACCACAAACATAAATGAACTGGAATTTATTTTTAACGATGCCACTATCAAATTGGCTTTTGTAAGTGGAGAAGATATACTTGCAAAAGTAGAAAATATAAAAAACAGGGTACCTACTTTAGAAAATATTTTTGCATTTGATGAATTACCCGGAGCAATTTTCTGGAAGGAAATTATCGCTGCAGCTACCGCCGCTGATGTGGAGAAATTAGCAATCGTACAAAAATCCATTTTACCAGAACATTGTGCTACTATCATCTATACATCTGGCACAACCGGCTTTCCAAAAGGTGTAATGCTGAGCCATAAAAACATTGTAACCAATGTACTCAACTCGGTAAATAGTTTTCCTTTTGAAGAAAAAGTAAATGCAAGGTCGTTGAGCTTTTTACCACTCAACCACATTTTCGAGAGGATGGTTACTTATATCTACATGAACAGCGGCATCTCTATTTTTTATGCCGAAAGCCTCGATACTATCGCCGATAACCTGAAGGATGTTAAGCCTAACCTGTTTTGCACGGTTCCTCGCCTGCTGGAAAAAGTGTACGAAAAAATAATGGCAAAAGGAGCGAAACTTACTGGCGTAAAGAGAAAATTATTTTATTGGGCTGTTGATTTAGCCAACCAATACGACGTATTAAAAGACCAGGGCATCTTGTACAATGCGCAACTTGCCATTGCAAACAAATTAATTTTCAGTAAATGGAGAGAAGCGTTGGGAGGTAATATTGAATTTATTGTAACCGGTGGAGCCGCCTGCCAGGTATCCCTAATAAGAATTTTTTCGGCTGCTAAAATCCCTATCTATGAAGGCTACGGCCCCACAGAAAACAGCCCAGTAATTAGTGTGAATTGCAAACACAAAGGTGGTACCAAATTCGGAACTGTTGGTCCAGTATTGCAGGGACAAGAGGTAAAACTGGAAGCTGATGGAGAGATATGCGTTAAAGGGCCCAGCGTAATGATGGGCTATTACAAAAGACCGGACTTAACCGCTGAAACACTGATTGATGGCTGGTTGCACACCGGTGATATTGGTGTATTTGAAGATGGAAAATATCTAAAAATTACCGACAGAAAAAAGGAGTTGTTTAAAACAAGTGGTGGCAAATATGTGGCACCACAACCTATAGAAAATAAAATGAAAGAGTCTCCATTTGTGGAGCAAATGATGATAGTGGGCGCTGAGAAGAAATTTGTAGGTGCACTGATTGTCCCCAGCATACCTAACCTTAAAGAATGGATGCGGCAGAAAAATATTCCGTTTGTTACCAGCGAAGATGCAGTTAACAATCCGCAGGTACTGGAATTATACAAGGAGCTGATAGACAGTTTCAATAAATTCTTTAACCAGGTTGAGCAAATAAAACGCTTTGAGCTGCTCCCCAATGAATGGACAATAGAAAGCGGAGAGCTTACTCCAACGCTTAAATTAAAAAGAAAAGTAATTATGGAAAAATATGCAAAAGTTATTGAACGTATATATAATTAAGACTAGTGTTGTCCGATATAATTTAAAAAAAGGGCGGTTTTATGGCCACCCTTTATCAACTTTGTAGTTACTACACAATAAAGTTTGATATGAACAAATCTACAAATTATCTCGGACAGCCTATCTTTTCTCAGCTACTTTCTCTAATTGAAAATAGTATCATAAAAAAAGCAATTGTTGAACACAAAGCCAATCATTGCTATAAAAAATTATTCCTGTGGGATCACTTGGTGAGTATGTTATATGGCGTATATTCTCATTGCACATCACTGCGTGAATTGCAGTGTGGGCTTGAAGTTTGTCAAGGTAAGCTAAATCATCTCAACCTTTCTCGAGTACCACCAAGAAGTACATTAAGTGACGGTAATAAAAACCGTCCTTCAAAAGTATTTGGTACCATTTACCAAAGCCTATATAACTTTTATAAAAATACTATCTCGGACAGCTGCTTGAAAAAAAATACCATAAAAGGACTGTATATACTTGATAGCAGTACCATTTCTTTATTTAAAGCCATCTTAAAACCTGCAGGGCGCAAACGACAAGACGGTACCAGTAAGGGAGGAATGAAAGTGCATACTCTTTTAAATGCAGACACCAATATGCCTTCATTTATTAAATACACGGCTGCAGCTTTGCATGACCAACAGTTTTATAAATACATCTCTAATCTTCCTGATTATTCTATCATTGCTTTCGATAAAGCTTATATTAATTACAAACAGTTTGAAGCATTCACAGCCAGAAATATTTTTTATGTCACACGGCAAAAGACCAATGCTGATTATGTTTCTATAGAAGAGTTTGAATTACCTAATGATGCACAGCATATTTTAAAAGATGAAAGAATAGAAATTGCCTATAAGGATAACAAAGAAGAAAGGAAGCAAGAAATGCGACGGGTAGCATTTTTCTCTGCACAATACGGCAAAGCATTTGTATATATTACCAATAATTTTGAAATGACCGCAGTAGAAATAGCAGCCATTTATGCCCAAAGATGGCAGATAGAAACCTTCTTTAAAAAGTTAAAACAAAACTTTCCATTAACCTACTTTTTTGGCGACAACGCCAACGCCATTGAAATACAAATATGGTGCGCCTTAATAGCACTGCTTTTATTAGACGTAATGCACAAAGAACATAACTCAGCAATGCCTTTCTCAATACTGGCAACGCTTATAAGGCTACACATAATGAATTATGTGGCATTGTCAGCAATTATTGAAACATATAAAATAAAACGTAAAAGGCATGAAAAAGATAGTAGAATCAAAAAACATCCTATAATACATCAACCCCCTGCTTTACAAACTAAAATGGAAATGTAGGCAAGTGTAAGCAGAAGTTAGATACCTAAAAAAATAATGATAACTTTAAAAAATTATCTCGGACAACAATAAATTAAGACTACTATTTTAATGTTTTTTTCTTGTTGGCAGAAGGTGTTGGATAATTAATTCTGTTTACCGGCATAGCAGCGCCTCCCAACATTAATTGAACGCATTCGTTTAGAATGCTGTATTTGTTAGCCACAAACAATTGCATTTTATCGGGCGGTAATCGTAGGTCGTAAGATCCCTTTGTAGCCAGCATATCATCAAAAGCAGGATTGTAATGATTGAAATAGGCAATGTCCATCAGCAGGTTTTTAGTTATTACCACCGAGTTGTATTTTCCTGAAATCGTCAGCATTTCCACCTCTACCATTTCTGCAGCAGATAAACTGTCGGCTTTTTTTATGCCATTATTTAGATTTCTATTACGCTGGTAGCCAGCAAAACCATTTACGCCACCCGATTGGTTGCCACCGATTGTAGTAACTCCTGCCCCACCTTCCATGATATAATGGGTAGCTATAAATCGTTTCACATACGTCCTGGATTCTTCCGGTAAACAATATTGCAGGTTCCAGAAATTTTTACTGCCACTTTTTTTAATGGCACTGTAAACCCTGCCTGGGCCGCCATTGTAAGCCGCCATTACCAATAGCCAATCGTGTAATTGACTATACAAATACAGCAGGTACCTTGCTGCTGCATGACTGCTTTTGTAATAATCCCTCCGGTCGTCTATAAATGAATTAACTGAAAGGCCATATTCCCTGGCGGTATAAGGCATAAACTGCCAGGGTCCTCCAGCACCCTTATTACTGGTTGCGGAACTGCTTAAATTAGATTCTATTACAGCAATATATTTTAACTCCCTCGGCAAACCATACTGGGCCAATACATTTTCTATCAGGTTAAAATAAGGCTGCCCCCAACCTTTCATATTCAACAAATATTTAGAATGCCCCCGCATATAATCCTGGATAAAAACTTCTGCATTCGGGTTAATTTGTGAAGTATAAGGAAGCGATGCGTTGTAACTATAGTTGGAAAAAAGATTTTTAAAACCGTATTTGGTAACCTGGTTAAAATACTCCACTTTCTCCTTTTTTGGAGCTACTCTCGATTGCAGCACTTCCTCAATTATAGCATCTTCCTGCACAGTGTCTACTACTATGTTTGTATCAGATACATTTGTAATGCTTTCATTATAATATGCAGCTGGTGCTGCAAATGAAAATTGCAGCAGAGAAAGGAAGAATAGATATGTACAACCTATTTTTTTCATGATACAATATGCTAAGCAGATTTATACTGCTGCATCAATTGCGACGATATTTGTAACAAAGTTAATTCGGCTTTTTTATTTGTCATAATCTGAAGGCCAAAAGGCATACCATTACTGTGTTTAAACAAGGGCAGGCTAATGGCGGGTAATCCTGTAAGGTTTGCAAAAACCGTATAAATATCTGCCAAATACATGGCAATGGGGTCGTCCGATTGGTCTCCAATTGAAAAAGCAGTAGTAGGTGAGGTTGGTAAAACTATCCCATCATACTGACTGAAAATATCGTTCGTTTTATCTACCAGTAATTGCCTTACCTGCTGCGCCTTGGTATAATATGCATCGTAATAACCGGCACTTAAAACAAAAGTACCAAGCATAATCCTTCTTTTAACTTCTCTGCCAAAACCTTCGCTCCGGCTTTGTTTATAAAACGCAGTTAAATCAGTTATATTCTCCCTGGTAGTATGACCATATCTTATTCCATCAAACCTGCTAAGATTGGAGCTTGCCTCTGCAGTAGTCAGTACATAATATGCAGGGACAATATGGTCGAGCAAATCAAATTTTACCGACTCCACTGTATGCCCATTCTTTTTTAAATCTGCAATACATGTTTTTATGGCTGCACTTATTTCGCTATCCAACGATGGATGATTGATTGCCTCATCAAAATAAGCAATACGGTATTTTTTTTCCGTTGGTGACAATGAATTTCCTTGAGAAACGGTATCATCAACACCGCCCTCAAGTGATAGGGTCTCTGGAATAGCAGTACTATCATAATCATCTGGTCCTGCAATTACCTCCAGGATAAGTGCTATATCCTGAACATTATTTCCAAAAATACCAATCTGGTCAAATGAAGAGGCATAGGCAATCAAGCCATACCTTGATATTCGGCCATAAGTTGGCTTTAATCCAATTATACCACAGAAGTCTGCCGGCTGCCGTACAGAACCGCCTGTATCGCTCCCCAGGCTCACCATACACAAGCCTGCCTGCACTGCAACTGCACTTCCACCAGAAGAACCGCCAGGTACTTTGGTATTATCAATCGCATTTAAAACAGGACCATAAGCAGAGTTTTCATTGGTGCTTCCCATGGCAAATTCATCGCAATTGCAATTACCAATAATAATGGCACCTTCATCTAATAGGCGTTGCACAGCAGTGGCATTGTAAACTGCAACAAAATTTTCGAGAATTTTAGAAGCAGCTGATAATTTGTGTCTTTTATAGCTGATGACATCCTTTATTGCAATAACAACTCCATGCAATTTACCCGGCTGGTTACCCGCAATTCTGCTCTCATCTAATTGAGCTGCTATTTCTAAAGCCTCGCCGGCAAAAACTTCCGTAAATGCATTGAGTTGTTTGTATTGGTTTATCTTTTCTAGATAATTTGACACAGTGGTAACACAAGACGTATTGCCTGCAAGTAATTCCTGTTGATATTCGCTGATGCTCTTGTACAAAATATCTGCTATAATGAATGGTAGTTATAAAATAGGCTGAGGCAATTGATGCAATGCAATCAACCACTTCAGCCGTAAATAATGTTGGCAAACGAAAAATTATTTTGGTAATTCCGTAGCTTGCTTTTGTTGCAATTGCTGCCTTAAAGCCTTAATTTCATCGTCCTTATCCCTTTCTTTCATCCCCTCTTCAATTTCGCTTTTTACATTGCTTTTGGCATCGTTAAATTCCCTGATACCTTTACCGATACCCTTCATCAACTCGGGAATTTTTCTTCCACCAAATAATAAAATAATAGCAAGAATGATAAAAATCCATTCGGAACCGCCTGGCATGCCAATTAAAAAGGTTGTCAATAATGATGTTGTCATGATTTTTCTAGTTAAGCAACAAAGATAATTTAATTATGAACTAAACAACCTTTTGTGGTTAGATAATTCGTTATTCAGCTGTTAATTTGCCGAAGGCAAACTTTTAATTACCGGATGTAACGACCACATTTAGCTTTGCCATTTGCGGCTTCGGACATAGTAATGCCCCTGGAACAGGAAAATAATAAAAGTGAAAAGATGATAAAGACGGCAATTTTTAGTGGGATGCGGTTCATTTGGTACGGGTTTTAGGTTTTTAAAATAAAATAAGTAACTATTCTTAAATGGGATTAGGATTTATAGAGTTCCATATTTGCTCTCAATAATTATTCCAAAAAATTAATCGGGCAAAAAAGGTCACTAAAAAAGCGGAAACCAATTGATTTCCGCTTTTAATATTTTTAATAACGCTTTTATTTACTTTTTGGTACAACCGGCTTTCTTTTCTCTTGAATACGGGCACTTTTGCCGCTTCTTTCTCTCAGGTAAAATAATTTGGCCCTGCGCACTTTACCAACTTTATTCAATACAATACTTTCAATGTTGGGAGAATAAAAAGGAAATAAACGCTCAACTCCTACTCCATCACTCATTTTACGAACTGTAAAAGTTGCAGTAGCACCAGTTCCCTGGCGTTTGATAACGTCTCCTTTAAAACTTTGGATACGCTCTTTACTTCCTTCTACAATTTTATAGTTTACAGTAATGTTGTCACCGGCTTTAAAAGCGGGTAAATTTGGCTTACTTGTTATTTGCTCGTGTACAAAACTTACAGCGTTCATAATCTTGAAATTTTCGGACGGCAAAAGTAAGGAAAACTTTGTAAGTTCCAAGTTGTAACAGAAAGTTTTTTAAAATAGATGGATTAAATAATCTCAAGGCCTATCACCATATACAAAGAAGCGCTCGTAACAAGCATTAAAACTAGCAATTTAAGGTTGGTTCGTCATAAGGAGCTCAATAGTAAAATCTCCACCCATCAAAATAAAAAGCTGCAAATATCTCTACTTGCAGCTTCTATTATTTTGATTTTAGAGTTTTATCGGGCAATATTCACCGCTCTTTTCTCCCTGATTACTGTAACTTTTATTTGTCCCGGGAAAGTCATTTCAGTTTGAATTTTTTGAGCAATTTCAAAACTCAGCCTGTCACTGTCCGCATCACTCACTTTATCGGCTTCTACAATAACCCTTAGTTCTCTGCCTGCCTGTATTGCGTAGGCTTTTTCTACACCCTGGTATGCCTGTGCAAGATTTTCCAGGTCTTTTATACGCTGAATATATTGCTGCATTATCTCACGCCTTGCACCTGGTCTTGCGCCGCTAATGGCATCACAAGCCTGAATGATGGGAGAAATTACGTATTGCATTTCCATCTCGTCGTGGTGGGCACCAATGGCATTTACTACCGCAGGATTTTCACCGTATTTTTCAGCCAGTTTAGCGCCTAAAAGTGCATGGCTTAGTTCTGTTTCTTCATCAGGCACTTTGCCAATATCATGCAACAGGCCGGCCCGTTTTGCCAGCTTCGGATTCATACCTAATTCTGCAGCCATAATTGCGCAGAGGTTAGCAGTTTCCCGACTATGCATTAATAAATTTTGTCCGTAAGATGAACGGAAACGCATACGACCTACCATCCTAATTAATTCTTTGTGCAAACCATGCACCCCAAGTTCCATGGCAGTGCGCTCACCGATGTCCATTACCTGGTCGTCTAATTGCTTTTTGGTTTTTTCCACCACTTCCTCAATACGTGCTGGGTGAATACGTCCATCAGCAACCAATCTTTGCAACGATAAACGGGCTATTTCCCTGCGCAACGGATCAAATGAGGAAAGTACAATAGCTTCGGGTGTATCATCAACAATTAAATCTACCCCGGTAGCAGCTTCTATCGCTCTGATGTTACGGCCCTCTCTTCCAATAATAGAACCTTTTATTTCGTCGCTCTCTAAATTAAATACAGTAATAGAGTTTTCTATGGCCTGTTCAGCAGCAGTACGCTGTATGGTTTGGATAACAATTTTACGAGCCTCTTTATTGGCCTTTAATTTTGCATCTTCAATAATTTCCTGCTGTAAGGCAATGGCTTTTGTTTGAGCTTCCTGCTTTAATCCCTCAATCAATTGAGCTTTAGCATCTTCAGCAGATAGGCCGGCCACTTTTTCCAACCGGCGGATATGTTCTTCCTGGTGTTTTTCCAGCTCGGTGCGCTTGGTATTTACTACTTCAATTTGCCTGTTCAGGGTTTCTTTAATAGCTTCATTATCCTTTACTTGCTTTTCAACATTCGTTTCTTTTTGGTTGATACTTTGTTCTTTTTGCTTGATACGGGCTTCAGCTTCAAGGATTTTTTGGTTACGTTGCAATACTTCTTTGTCATGCGCTCCCTTCATTTGCACAAACTTCTCCTTAGCATCCAGTTCCTTTTCCTTTTTAATGGTTTCAGCTCTTAATTCTGCCTCTTTAATAATGTTTTGCGAATGTTGTGTTGCTTCTTCTACTTGTTTCGTAGTGTTTTTAGCAAAGATTAATTTACCTAGTATTACGCCTACTGCTATGGCAATGATGCCAACGATGATGGGAATTATGTTTGATTCCATTGAAAGTTGTTGATTTTTAAACGGTTCACAATCTTATATATTCTCTTTTTACTATAAAATATTGATAGAGAATGTTAATGGGCGAAGATAAGAAAATTGTTTGGAGATAAATATTAAAGACAAAGTCGAATGTACTTGCTAAGCAAAGCTTTCAAGAATGAATAAAACTGATTGATTACCGTGTTACATTAATCTAAGGATACCTTACCGAAGCAGCAATTCACAAGGTTTAATGCCCGTATGCTTTTTAAAAGCAGTGCTAAAGTGAGAAATAGAAGAATACCCAAGCATTGACGACACTTCTGTTACGCTCAGTCCTTTGTTGTACAAGAGATATTTGGCATGCTCCATCCGCTGGCTTTGATAAAAGTCGAAAATGGTGGTACCAAACAATTCTTTAAATCCTTTTTTAAGATAGCACTCGTTTATGGCAACTTTCCGGCTTAGTTCTTTAATGGTAAGTGGCTCTCCAATATGTTGCAGAAGTACCTCTCTTGCCTTAACAATTTTTTCCCTGTCTTCCGCATTGGCCAAAAACTTACAGGTAAAAATTTCTTCCTTATCCCCCAGCATACAATCCATACTGTAAAGCAGCAGAATTTGGGTTTGAGCATTCACAAAAATATTTTCAAGCGTATCGGTATAGGTATGGTTTAGCAATGCCTGAATAGCCAATCTCGTTTTTCCGCAAAGCGGCAAAGACTTAGCAAATGAGGAAGGATGTGTAAAAGCCAATACTTCATCAGAAATATTCATTTGCTTTTTCCCCCTAACAAACTGTGTAAGGTAAGATGGTTTAAAACTAAAACTTAACACATCTACACTCTCCACTTTTTCAACACAGGTTTTAGATGCGCTGAATTTACAGAAGTCGCACTCAACCTGCTTTTGACGGCAATAAACATTGCCACTCACACAAAACTTTAGTTCAAGGTAATTTTCGGATGGATTGTTTTTTTCGTAATGATAAACCAAAACCCCTGTATCATCAACATTCCAGCTATCGAGCTTTTTGTAGCGCCTGATACTATAATTTACAGACCCCGGAACTACCCTGTCAATTTCCTGCAACACATCCAGCTCGTTAAAAACGAGGGATTCATTTTGGAGGTTTTTAAATATGTTTAGTTCCTTATTCATTGATTATTTTCAATGCAAATATACAATAACCTTCCAATTTATTTTACATTTCAACCTGCACCGGCTGCTTCAGTCAAGCCTCTTTCCCCCCATTAATAGTTAATCCGAATCAGCTAACAGCGTAATAAGGTGTAAAATATTAACAGCTCTTTAATTAAAATTCTAATAATTCAGGTGAATAAGAGAGCCACTTAAAGTGTAAAGAAAACCATTTTTATGATGTTTTTAATGAATGAATTCTAACAAGTTCCTGTAGGTATCTTTTAGGTGAAACACTACTTTTAATGCCAATATTGAAGCATAAATAAACTTAGCTAAACCAACAGTTTTTCTCTTATAACAAAAATTTTTCGCTTCTCACTGATGGCTCCGTTTGTTGTGGAAATCTTTGTAAAAGTTCCCTGCACCAAATCGTGTTAAATTCTTATAAGCCCTTTATTTGGCTTATATTTGCCCGATAATCAATTTAGAAAAACAATTACCCGTTTTATCAAAAATTATGAGTGCAGAAACAGATGAAATAGTTGCTCCGGACAAAAGTGGTTATGGTGCAGATAGTATACAGGTTTTAGAAGGTTTAGAGGCGGTACGTAAACGCCCTGCTATGTATATCGGTGATGTAGGCGTAAAAGGGTTACATCATTTAGTGTATGAAGTAGTTGACAACTCCATTGATGAGGCCCTTGCGGGGCATTGTAAGAATATCATGGTAATTATCAATGAAGATAATTCCATTACTGTGGAAGATGATGGCAGAGGTATCCCGACAGGTCTGCATACGAAAGAAAATCGTAGCGCACTTGAAGTTGTTATGACGGTTTTACATGCCGGTGGTAAATTTGATAAGGATTCTTACAAAGTATCGGGTGGTTTGCATGGTGTAGGCGTAAGCTGTGTGAATGCCTTGAGTTCAAAACTTCATGTAACCGTAAATAGAGACGGTAAATCGTTTGAGCAGGAATATTCAAAAGGCATTCCAAAATACCCGGTAAGGGAAACAGGCAGTTCCGATAAACACGGTACCACAGTTCAGTTCTGGCCGGATCTTACCATTTTTTCCAGCGGAATTTACAACCGGGAAATACTCGAAGGCCGCTTGCGTGAACTGTCTTTTCTTAATAGAAAGATTAATATCGTAATACAGGATTTACGTGAAAAAGAGGATGACGGCAGCACCTACACCAAAACTTTTTACAGCGAAGGCGGTATTGTGGAGTTTGTAGAAATGTTGGACAAAAATGCCAACAGAAACCCCCTTTTACCAAACGTAATCTATTGCGATGGCCGGGATGAAGCGTCCAACGTTGCAGTGGAAGTAGCCATGATTTACAACACAGGCTACCAGGAAAACCTCTTTAGCTATGTAAATAATATCAACACTATTGAAGGTGGTACCCACGTTGCTGGTTTCAGACGCTCCATCACCAGGGTTTTTAAAAGCTATGGTGAAAAAGAAGGGATGTTTGAAAAAGCCAAAGTTGAAATAGAGGGAGATGATTTCAGGGAAGGATTGAGTGCTATTATTTCTGTAAAAGTACCCGAACCTCAATTTGAAGGTCAGACTAAAACCAAGTTAGGGAATAACGATGTTATGGGTATTGTTGACAGTACGCTTAGCCGGGTGCTGGTTGCGTTTTTGGAGGAAAATCCCAAAGATGCAAAGACAATTATCCAAAAAGTAATATTAGCGGCACAGGCACGTGCAGCAGCTAAAAAGGCCCGGGATATGGTACAACGTAAAAGTGTACTTACTGGTGGTGGATTACCGGGGAAATTAGCCGATTGCAGTGATAAAGACCCTCACCGTTGTGAGTTGTACCTTGTAGAAGGAGACTCAGCAGGTGGTACGGCTAAACAAGGCAGGGACAGAAGTTACCAGGCTATTCTTCCATTGAGAGGCAAGATTTTGAACGTGGAAAAAGCAATGGAACATAAAATTTACGACAATGAGGAAATCCGCAATATGTTTACTGCACTTGGAGTAAAAATTGGTACGCCGGAAGATCCCAAGGCGCTGGACACTTCCAAACTTCGCTATCATAAACTAATCATTATGACGGATGCGGATGTGGATGGAAGCCATATTGCTACGCTGATTCTTACGTTTATCTTCAGATACATGAAAGCAATGGTGGAACAAGGATATGTCTACATAGCACAGCCTCCATTATATCTGGTAAAAAAAGGAAAAGAACAGGATTATGCATGGACAGACGAGGAAAGGAAAGCATTAATTGTAAAATTCGGACAAGGAAAAGATGAAAGTGTAAACACACAGCGATACAAAGGTTTGGGCGAAATGAATGCAGACCAATTATGGGAAACCACTATGAACCCTGCCACTCGTACATTAAAGCAAGTAACAATAGAAAGTGCTGCAGAAGCAGACAGGGTATTTAGTATGCTGATGGGTGACGAAGTTCCACCAAGAAGGGAATTTATTGAAACCCATGCCAAATATGCAAAAATTGACGTTTAAGCAGCATAACCAATTTTACAACTTGAATAAGAATGAGCGTTCGAAAAGATGCTCATTCTTATTTTATCCAGGAGTTATTAGTCTGCAACCATCTCCCGTATCCATTAACTACTTTAGAAATACGAATTAATCCCTTGCCAGCTATTAACCCATAATTTGCCAAAACAAATAATAATTTGTAACTTGTCCCTTGAAGTAATCTACTTCAACCCATATTTACTAACCATAAATTCAAAAAAATGTCAAAATTGTTAACAGCTTATTGCATGAAAACGAAGGAAAAAAATGTTCCAATGCAGGATGCAGTAATAACCAAAACAGCACGTGGCGGCTATATGGCACAAGGCCACGACGGTAAAGGAAATAAAATGACCACTATGCTTGGCGAAGCCACAGCTTTAGAAGCTATTGCTAATGGAGTAGCGAAAAAAGGTTTTTAGTCTAATTCCATAAATTGCTCAGGCTATCCATCAATATAAAATAATGGATAGCCTTTTTTATTACCCGTTTTAGAGGTTGTATGAAAATTAAGACCACTTTACTAATTACGTTTACCCTTTTTATCTACTATAATTTAACAGCTCAATACACAGTAAATGGCAATGCCACTAAAGATAATTGCCACTGTTACACACTTACCCCCAACAACTTTAGCAACAGCGGTTCTGTATGGAACAACATCAAAATAAACCTCTCCCGATCTTTCGATTTTTCATTTAATATCAACCTGGGCTGTGATGATGCAGGTGCAGATGGAATTGTTTTTGTGTTACAACCCATAAGCACCAGTGTTGGCACTATCGGTGGTGGGCTTGGCTTTGCAGGTGTTTCTCCATCCGTAGGTATTACCATTGATACCTGGCAAAATTTTGAAACCGACAGCAACGATCCTCCTTATGATCATATTGCCATTCAATTAAACGGCAACATCAACCACCTGGATCTTTCAAGTAATATTGCCGGACCCGTTACTGCTTTATCTGGCAATGATAATATCGAAGACTGCCGTTGGCATATTCTACGAATTCAATGGGATGCCAATGCTAAAAAAATATCAGCTTATATAGATGGTGCATTCCGGGTAAGCGTTGTCAAAGATTTTGTAACGGAGGTTTTCGGTGGAAACCCACTCGTATTCTGGGGATTTACCGGTAGCACCGGGGGTGCCAGGAACCTGCAACAGGTTTGTACCGCTTTAAGTCCCGGGTTCAAATTATCTCCTGGTCAAAAAAGATGTATTAATGAACCCATAGCCTTTTTCGATTCAACCATTTCATTTGCTCCTTTAACTAAATATTATTGGGATTTTGGAGATGGCAGTCCGCTCGATTCAATAAACTTAAACCCTGTTCATACCTATGTTACAGCAGGTAATTATACCGTAAAACAAACAGTAACGGGGGCAGACGGCTGTATTGAAATCAATACCAAGGTATTAAAGATCGGCAGCATACCCGTTGCAGGTATTACAACCATCGATGGTTGTGCCAATGCGACTATTCAGATTAAAGACAATTCCTCAACCACTGTGGGAACCATTAACCAATGGAAATGGGATTTAGGAAATGGTGCAATAAGCTCACTTCAAAATCCCAGTACTATGTATGCAACTGCTGGAGTAAAAAGCCTGTCACTGTCCGTACAATCAATAGAAGGCTGTGCATCTGCACCTGTAACAGCAACACTCCAGGTAAATCCTTTACCAGTGGTTGATTTTACGGTAACCGGTTCATTCTGCAAGAAATCCGATTTGCAGTTTACTAACTTATCATCCGTAACTTCCGGAAGTATAGCAAGTACCAACTACAATTTTGGAAATGGTATTCAATCGGCGCAACCCAACCCTGTCAACCAATACGACAGTTCAAAAAACTACAACCCAACGCTTACTGTTATTAACGATAAAGGGTGCCAACTTACTAAACTAAAGTCGATATTTATTATGCCTGCCCCTGTAGCTGCATTCAAATACAATGCTTCTTTATGTAAGCCTTATGCTGCTACTTTCACAGATTCGTCTTATGCAACTAACGGTAACAGTATTACCGGCTGGTGGTGGCAGTTGGGAAATGGCACTATTTCCACCATCCAAAATCCAATAACCAGTTATGCGTTGCCGGGTAATGCACTGGTGCAATTGGTAGTTAAAAACAGCAATGGATGCCTGTCGGATACCGCTAAAAAAATAATTGGTTTTAAGGAAAATCCCATTGCAAAATTTGACTATAGCACACCCCTGTGTGAAGAACAAACCATATCATTTAAAGATTCTTCTTTTATTTCGGCCGGCACAATTGCCTCTTGGAGATGGATAGTTGATGGAATAGTAACCAGTAATCAACAAAATTCATTTTTTGCTTTTTCAGCAGGCACACACACGGTGCAATTATTGGTTGCAGACGAAGCCAGTTGTAAAAGCGACACAGCAACAAGATTATTTACAATAGATAAATTACCCATCATCACAGTTCAGTTTGCAAATGGTTGCAAGGGCAACCCCGTTAGCTTTAAGGCTGATAATATTTCAGCAGAAATTGTCAGTAACTGGAGATGGGATTTTGGTGATAACAGTTTTTCACTGGCAAAAGATACCCAGCATATTTATACCGCATCCGGCAATTATAATGTATTGCTATCGGTATTGTCACAGGCTGGATGCACCCTGGCAATAGATACTAATATAACTATTTTTAGTACCAATGCTTTTGCCGGAAACGATACCATTGCAGCAGCAAACCAGCCCATACAATTACTGGCCACAGGTGGCACAACGTATCAATGGAGCCCTGCTGCTGGATTAAGTAACAGCAATATAGCCAATCCCATTGCAATCCTAAACAGCAGCCAGCAGTTCACCGTAAGGGCATTTTCGCCAGTAGGTTGCGAAAGTTTTGCCAGTATTAATATTAAAATTTACGACGGTCCGGAAATTTATGTACCAAAAGCATTTACACCCAATGGCGATTTTACCAACGATGTATTAAAAGCATTTCCTGTAGGCATGCGGCAGTTTAAAAATTTCAGTATTTATAATCGGCTGGGACAAATGGTATTTGCCACCAACAACGCATCCATGGGCTGGACTGGTTACTTCAAAAACAGCTTGCAACCTGCAGGTGCCTATGTGTGGATAGCATCCGGCGTTAGCTACAAAGGAATTGAAATTGTACGGAAAGGAACGGTGGTATTATTGCGATAAATGCAAGTTAACCAGGTTGTCATCCCTTAATAATAATAGATTGTTAGATAGTTTTACCGCTTATAAAAATGCCCTAACCTTGTTATAGCAAGATGCTATATTTTTGAGGCATGCATAAATCATTTTGTTTATTATTATTGGCCATTATTGGCGCCATAGGTTTACAGGCACAGGAAAAATGGGGCTTGCAGAGATGTGTAGATTATGCCTGGCAAAACAACATTTCTATAAAGCAACAAGAAGTTCAGGCATCGTTGTCTGCGCTAAATGAAAGGCAAGCAAGGAACAGCGTTTACCCCAATGCCAATTTCTCCAATAGCACCGGTATGCAGTTTGGCCGGTCGGTAAACCCTACCACCAACCTATTTGCAACAACACAATTGCTGTTTCAGGGATTTAATCTTAATGCAGATGTGGTGATCTACAACTGGCAAAAAGTTAAAAACAGTATAATAACAGCCAAATACAATTCAAAAGCTGCCCAGGCAAGTGTGGAAAAAGCAAGAAATGATATTGCTCTTTCTGTTGCAACTTCTTTTTTGCAAGCCTTGTTAAACAGGGAACAAATCGGTATTGCGCTGGTACAATTTAATCAAACAAAAAGCCAGCTGGATGCAACCCGTAAAAGAGTTGATGCAGGTGCTCTACCAGAATTAAATGCGGTAGAACTGGAGGCCCAATTAGCAAGAGACAGCACTGCTATTATCAATGCAACAGCTACGGCAGAATTAAGCGTTTTGCAACTGAAAGCTTTACTAAATTTGGATGCTGCAGCCAATTTTGAAATAGATATACCTCCGGTTGATAAAATTCCGGTAGAGAGTTTTGCGGATCTGATGCCGGAATATGTTTATAAAATGGCACTCAGCAATCAGCCTGCGCAAAAAGTAAATTTGTTGCGGCTTCAATCATTTGAATCAAATGTAAAAGTTGCCAGGGCCGGCATGTATCCAATAATATCAGCCTTTGCAGGACTGGCTACCAATTTTGCAAACTCAACCGATAAAATTACAGGTTACAATTTTATAGGCTATGGCCCACCCAATCCAACCTCTGGAGCTGTAAATGTAAATGGCACCAATTATTTTGTACAACAACCAAAATTTGAAATATTACAGGGAAAAAAATCCTTTGGAGAAATGTGGAATGGGTTCGGCAGTCAGTTTGATCAAAACTTCAGACAGAACATTGGCGTTGCAATCAATATTCCCATTTTTAATAATGGCGGTGCTGCAAGAACAGCCTATGAAAGATCGAAGCTGGATGTTAAAAATGCATCATTAACCATAGAGCAGGCCGATCAACAATTAAAACAGGATATATACCAGGCTTATACCAACGCATCAGCAGCAATGCAGCGCTACAATGCTACACTGGTAACGGTAGCCGCATCCCAAAAAACCTACGACTTTGCAAAGAAGCGTTATGATGTTGGGTTGCTGGGTACTTTTGAACTGATAACCAATCAAAATAATCTTAACAAAGCCAACGTAGATAAATTAGTAGCACAGTACGAATACGTGTTTAGGATGAAAGTACTGGAGTTTTATAAAGGGCAGGAATTAAAGCTTTAGAAAAAATGGTTTAAAGTTATTGTAGATTGTTAAATAGATTAGTTAGATGAAAACAGAACAAAAGGTACAAGTGAGTGACACAACGATGACGCCATGAAAAACAAGAGTTGGTTTAAAAAATATTTTAATTAGGTCAATAATTTATTTTATCAACCATAATTGACCACAGACCTTAAACAAACAAATAAGTAATCATGAGTAAGACAGTAAAATGGATATTGATAGGTGTAGTATTGTTGATAGGAACGCTTGTAGGCTTGAAGGCCGCAGGCGTATTTGGTAAAGATGAGGGTACAAAGGTTACCGCTGAAAAAGTTCAGAAGAGAACTATCATTGAAATTGTAAATGCCAGCGGCAAAGTTTTTCCGGAGATAGAAGTAAAGTTAAGTCCGGATGTGAGCGGAGAAATTACAGAACTAAATGTGCAGGAAGGAGACTCTGTAAAAAAAGGGCAGATAGTAGCCCGTATCTATGCTGATATTTACAGCATACAGGCCAATCAGGCCAGCAGCGGCGTTATGCAGAGCCAGGCGCAAGTTGCCAACTCACAGGCATCGCTGGATGCCTTAAAAGCAAATATGGACCAGGCAGAAAAAACTTATGGCATGCAAAAACGGTTGTATGATGATAAGGTTATCAGCAGCAATGAATTTAATATTGCAGATGCAGCGTACAAAACTGCTAAAGCCAATTACAATGCAGCAAAGCAAGGTATTCGTGGTGGAATGGCGGCTGTGCAAAGCGCCCAGGCTAACCTGGCCAAAGCCAATAAAGATTTAAGCAGAACAGCAGTACTAGCTCCCATGGATGGCGTGGTAAGTTTGCTGAGTGTAAAAAAAGGCGAAAGAGTAGTTGGCAGCAATATGATGGCAGGTACAGAAATGCTGCGAATTGCAGACATGAGAAAAATTGAAATAAGGGTAGATGTTGGCGAAAGTGATGTACCCAAAGTACACTTGGGCGATAGCGTAATTGTATCGGTAGATGCCTACAGCGATCGCAAATTTAAAGGTATTGTCACCCAAATTGCCAGTAGCAACAACGGCGCATCCACACAAACTGCTTTGGCCAATACCAGCAACGACGTTACCAACTACAAAGTATATGTACGCCTACTTCCGGAAAGCTATTCAGATTTGTTGGCGAAAGGCAGTTTTCCCTTTAAACCAGGCATGAGTGCAAGTGCAGATATTCAAACCAAAACCCATCCAAATGTATTGAGTGTACCTATAAATGCGGTTACTACCAGGGATAAAAACGACAGCCTGCAAGTAGAAAAAAAGACAGCAGACGATGCCATAGATCAAAAAAAAGCAACCAGCATGGAGGATTTGGAGGTGGTGGTATTTGTTGTTGATAAAGAAGGGATGGTAAAAAAAGTAAAAGTAAAAACTGCTATCCAGGACATAAACAATATTGAAATAACAG
>JANYCA010000054.1 GCA_025360525.1 Chitinophagaceae bacterium
AAATTGCAAAAAACAATATCACCCTGTTTCATCAATCACAAAAAGAAACTAGTGGTAAAGTTGAAACCACAGCGGGTGTTGTATGCTGGAGAAAATCGCTGGCCATACAAAAAGTAGGCTTGTACATTCCGGGTGGATCTGCACCTTTGTTTTCAACATTGCTGATGCTGGGCATACCTGCAGTGATGGCGGGTTGTAAAGAAATTGTTGTGTGCACGCCATCCGATAAAAATGGAACGGTAAATCCGGTTGTACTGTATGTAGCACAGTTGATTGGCTTAAAAAATATTTATAAAATTGGCGGTGTACAGGCCATTGCTTCGATGTCATATGGCACTGCAACAATTCCGCAGGTTTATAAAATTTTTGGCCCCGGCAATCAGTATGTTACTTGTGCCAAGCAATTGGTAAACAAAGAAGCTGTCGCTATCGATATGCCAGCTGGTCCAAGTGAAGTGGCTGTTTATGCAGATGAAACAAGTAATGCTGAATTTGTTGCTTCCGATCTTTTAAGCCAGGCAGAACATGGTGCAGATAGCCAGGTGTTGTTGGTTGCAAGTTCAACCACTATTGTGGATAATGTAAAAGCCGCCATTGTTCAACAGCTTAGTCAATTATCCAGAAAAGAAATTGCTGCAAAGGCTTTGGAGAACAGCCGTTTTGTTGTAATGGAAAATGTAGCTGAAGCATTCAACTTGCTAAACGAATATGCGGCAGAACATTTAATAATTGCATCCGATAATGCCGAAATGCTGGCCGAATATGTAGAAAATGCCGGCAGTGTTTTTATTGGCCATTACTCACCCGAAAGTGTGGGTGATTATGCATCCGGCACCAATCATACATTGCCCACAAACGGATACGCCAAAGCTTACAGCGGTGTGTCGTTGGATAGCTTTGTAAAGAAGGTAACGTTTCAGCAACTGAGTAAACAAGGCATACAAAATATTGGTAACGCTGTTGAACTAATGGCAGCAGCAGAAGGATTGGATGCACATAGAAATGCTGTTAGTATTCGTTTAGGAAATAGTAAATAATATACAATGCAATTTGAATTAGATAAACTGATTAGGCCAAATATTAAAAACCTTACACCGTATTCATCTGCCCGGCATGAGTTTACAGGTAAAGCATCTGTGTTTTTAGATGCCAATGAAAATGCCAGTGGCTCCCCATTGGCAGATAAATTCAATCGTTATCCGGATCCATTGCAGTGGCAATTAAAATTTCAACTGGCAAAAATAAAAGGTGTGCCTGCAGAAAATATTTTTGTTGGTAATGGCAGCGACGAAGTAATTGATCTGGCCTATCGTATTTTTTGTAATCCGGGAAAAGACAACGTGATTATTTGTCCGCCTACCTATGGCATGTATGAGGTTAGTGGAAATATAAACGATGTTGAAATTAAAAAAGTAAATCTTACAACAGATTTCCAGCTTGATGTAGAAGGTATTTTAGATGCAGTTGACAGTAACACTAAATTGCTGTTTATCTGTTCGCCCAACAATCCCACCGGCAATGATATGGACCGGGAGGCGGTTGAAATACTATTGAATAATTTTCCCGGTATTGTAATTATTGATGAGGCTTATATCAATTATTCCAAACAAAAAACATTTATACAGGAGCTTACAGAATACCCCAATTTAATAGTGATGCAAACCCTTTCCAAGGCATGGGGCCTTGCAGCATTGCGATTGGGTTTGTGTTATGCTTCGCTGGATATTATTGACTTATTCAATAAAGTAAAACCTCCCTATAATATCAACGATGCTTCTCAGCAGTTAGGGGTGGAAGCTTTACAAAATATTAACCAGGTAAATGAATGGATAAAGGAAGTGGTTGTGCAAAAAGAAATATTGATAGAAGAATTAAAACAACTTTCTTTTGTAGAAAAAATATTTCCCAGCGATGCTAATTTTATTTTAGTGAAAGTAAAAGATGCCAATAATTTGTACAATCATTTAAGTGGCCACGAAGTGATTGTGCGTAACAGAAGCAAAGATGTACATTGTGCCAATTGCTTACGAATAACGATTGGGACTAAGGACGAAAATTCTATTTTAATTAATTTATTAAGAAGCTATGAGCGATAGTACAGTGGCCGAAAACGGCAGTATACTCAGCACAACTTTAACAGGTAAGGCAGCCAAAAGAATTCTCTTTATTGACCGTGATGGTGTAATCATAAAAGAAGCGCCACCCACGTACCAATTAGATTCATTTTCTAAATTGGAATTCTATCCGGAAATGTTTTGCTATTTAGGAAAAATAGCAGCTGAATTGGATTATGAATTGGTGATGGTTACCAATCAGGATGGCTTGGGAACAGCATCTTTTCCCGAAGAAACTTTTTGGCCGGTGCATAATTTTGTTATCAATAGTTTGCAAAATGAAGCTATCGGTTTTTCAAATGTTTTTATTGACAGAACCTTTCCGTCCGAACAGGCGCCTACCCGAAAGCCCGGCACCGGTATGCTGACTCATTATCTTAATAATCCCAATTACGATCTTGCCAATTCATTTGTAATTGGCGATAGGGTTACAGATATGCAACTGGCAAAGAATATTGGCTGTAAAGGCTTTTGGCTGAATAATGATTCGACACCCGGCGCAGCAGAAATAAATTCTACCATCGAAGATTTAAGAAAAAATGTGGTGGTACTGGAGTCTCCGAACTGGCAAGATATTTATAATTATTTAAAATTACCTCCCCGAATTGTTAGTCACCAGCGCAATTCAAATGAAACCAAAATTGCCATCACGGTAAATTTGGATGGCAGCGGTAAAGCAACTATTTCAACAGGCTTACCTTTCTTTGATCATATGCTTGACCAGATTGCAAGACATGGTAATATTGATTTATCAATTGAGTGCAAAGGCGATCTGCATATTGATGAACACCATAGTATTGAAGATACCGGCATTGCTTTAGGCGAATGTATTGCAAAGGCTTTGGGCGATAAAAGAGGTATTGAACGCTACGGTTTTTTATTGCCTATGGATGATTGTCTTGCCCAGGTAGCAATCGACTTTGGAGGTCGTAACTGGATTGTTTGGGAGGCTGAATTTAAAAGAGAAAAAGTTGGAGAGATGCCAACAGAAATGTTTTATCATTTCTTTAAATCTTTCAGTGATGCAAGCAAATGCAACTTAAATATTATAGCAACAGGCAGCAACGAACATCATAAAATTGAATCTATCTTTAAGGCATTTGCAAAGGCCATCAAAATGGCCGTTAAAAGAGATAGTAAGAACAACTCACTTCCTACAACCAAAGGAGTATTATAAACCAATTAATTGTTGCTTTTGTTCCCTTTTAAGGGATAGCGGCAGTAGACTTATGGTAGCAATTATAAAATACAATTCAGGTAATGTACAAAGCGTGCAATATGCTTTACAGCGGTTGGGCGCAGCGTCTGTAGTTACCGATGATGAATCGGTTATCCGTAATGCAGAAAAAGTTATCTTTCCCGGCGTAGGCCATGCCGCTCCAGCTATGCAATATTTGCGGGAGAAAGGATTGGATAAGTTGATCGTTTCGTTGCAACAGCCGGTTTTAGGCATTTGCCTCGGTCAGCAATTAATGTGTAATTATTCCGAAGAAGGCGATACGGATTGCCTGGGAATTTTTAACGAACAAGTGAAACTATTTGTTCCCCCGGCAGTGGGGGTTTTTAAAGTGCCGCATGTTGGGTGGAACAGTATTTATAATTTAAGTTCGATATTATTTAAGGGAGTGGCAGAAAATGATTTTGTCTATTCAGTACATAGTTATTATACTGCATTAGGAAAAAACACCGCTGCCACAACGGATTACATCGTTCCGTTTAGTGCGTCGCTGCAAAAAGATAATTTTTATGCAGTACAATTTCATCCGGAAAAATCAGGATTGGTTGGAGAAACAATTTTAAAAAACTTTATCAATTTACCATGATAATTATTCCTGCAATTGACATTATAGGCGGAAAATGTGTTCGTCTAACCAATGGTGATTACGGCCTGCAAAAAATTTACAACGATAATCCCGTAGAGGTAGCGAAGCAATTTGAGGATGCAGGCATAACAAGATTGCATATGGTGGATTTGGATGGTGCTAAAGCCGGAAATATTGTGAACCTGAAAGTGTTGGAGGCAGTTGCCAACAGTACAAAACTGGTAATAGATTTTGGTGGTGGCATAAAGAAAATAAACGACATAGAAAGTGTTTTTAATGCCGGCGCTGCCATTGCAACAATCGGTAGTCTTGCTGTAAAACATCCCGAAATATTGGAGGAATGGCTGATGGAATTTGGTGCCAGCAGGTTTTTAATTGGGGCAGATGTATTAGATGAAAACATTAAAATTAGTGGCTGGCTCGAAGATGGTGGCATTAATGTTTTTAATTTTATTGGCAAGATGATTAGCCTGGGTGTTACCCATATTTTTTGTACAGATATTTCTAAAGACGGCGCCATGCAAGGCCCGTCCTTTGAATTGTATAAAAGAATTATAACCGAACACCCGGAGATAAATTTAATTGCCAGCGGAGGTGTAACCAGCCTCTCAGATTTACAGCAACTTAAAGAAATTGGCTGTAATGCTGCCATTGTTGGCAAGGCTATTTATGAGGGCCAGGTAACACTGGAGGAATTGGCTGTTTTCAATTAAACAATAGTAAACTTTGCTCACAAAAAGAATCATACCATGCCTCGATATCAAAGACGGCCGCACCGTAAAAGGTATCAACTTCGAAAGTATCCGTGATGCCGGTGACCCGGTGGAACTTGCCATTCTGTATTCTCAACAAGGAGCAGATGAACTGGTTTTTTTGGATATTACAGCAACAGTAGAAAAAAGAAAAACGCTGGTAGAACTGGTTAAGAGAATTGCTGCAAATATCAATATTCCCTTCACCGTTGGTGGTGGTATCAGTGCGGTTGAAGATGTGGCATTGCTGCTGCAGAATGGAGCAGACAAGGTTTCTGTTAACACTGCAGCTTTTAAAAATCCAACTTTAATAAGTGATCTCAGCAACCAGTTTGGAAGCCAGTGTATTGTATTGGCAATTGATACAAAAAAAGAAGAAGATGGTGAATGGTACGTTTACCTTAATGGTGGCCGCACTAAAACGGATACCAAAACAATGGAGTGGGCAAAGCAGGCCGTAGCATTGGGTGCCGGCGAAATACTGCTAACCTCTATGAACAATGACGGCACTAAAAATGGCTTTGCATTAGATATTACAAAAGCGTTATCTACTACGTTGCCCATTCCGGTAATTGCCTCAGGTGGGGCCGGTACAATGGAGCATTTTACAGCAGTATTTAAAGACGCCGGGGCAGACGCCGCTTTGGCTGCAAGCATATTTCACTACAAGGAAATAGGGATACCGGATTTAAAAAATTATTTATGTCAGCAAAATATTCCGGTACGTTTGTAGGCGAAGCCCTTTGATAGGTCAAGAGAACGTATTTGGAACCGGGAAGAAGAATTAATGAAAATATTGACTTCAAAAAAAGATAAGACTAATGATAAATAGAATTTCTACAACTCCCCTTCAGGGGATGGGGGCAATAGATTTTACAAAATATACGGATGGTCTTGTACCCGCCATTATACAGGATGATGTAACCGGAAAGGTATTAATGCTTGGTTTTATGAATGAAGCGGCATTGAATAAAACACAGGAGTTGCAAAAAGTAACTTTCTACAGCCGGAGTAAAAAAAGGCTTTGGACAAAGGGGGAGGAGAGTGGTAATTTTTTATTGTTACAGGAAATTAAAGTTGATTGTGATAATGATACATTGCTGATAAAGGTAAACCCAGTTGGGCCGGTTTGCCATACAGGAAGCGATACCTGCTGGAATGAAAAAAATGAACAAAATAATTTTTTGCACGTGTTAGAACAAATTATAACAGACAGGAAAAATAATCCTTCTGACAAGTCATACACCAGTTCTTTATTTAAAAAAGGAATTAATAAAATTGCACAGAAAGTAGGAGAGGAAGCTGTTGAGGTGGTGATAGAAGCGATGGACAATAATGATGATTTATTTAAGGAAGAGGCGGCTGATTTATTATTTCATTACCTGATATTGTTGCAGGCCAAAGGCCATAAACTGAATGATGTTATTGATATTTTAAAAGACAGGCATACAAAATAAACCAGGCAAAGTTTTGCAGGTTTTTGTTCTTTGTTTTACAGACCGGCATCACCCAAATACGCCTGTACGTTTACAACTTTGCAAGGGCGCTTGTTACACTGGTATAAATTTCTTCATCCGTTAATGATTGTGGAACAAATTTTTCGCCAATAACCTTTTCATATAATTCAATATAGCGGTTGCTAATGGTGGCAATCCATTCTTCACTCATTTCCGGAACAGTCTGCCCGTCTTTACCCATAAAATTGTTGGCGATCAGCCATTCTCTCACAAACTCTTTGCTTAGTTGCTTTTGTCGTTCACCCTCGGCTTGTCTTTCCTGGTAACCTTCGGCATAAAAATATCGGGACGAATCCGGTGTATGTATTTCATCCATCAAGTAAATAGTATCGCCAATTTTGCCAAACTCGTATTTAGTATCTACTAAAATTAAATCCTGTTTGGCTGCTATTTGTTTACCTCTTTCAAAAAGTGCTCGGGTATATTGTTCCAGCACAGTATAATCTGCTTCGTCAACAATTTGTTGTTTAATTATTTCTTCCCGGCTAATGTCTTCATCATGTCCTTCGCTCGCCTTGGTTGTAGGTGTAATAATGGGCGTTTCAAAAAAATCATTTTCCTTCATGCCTTCCGGCATTACTACACCGCATAATATTCGATTACCACTCTGGTACGTACGCCAGGCATGGCCTGTAAGGTTGCCCCGTATTACCATTTCTACTTTATACGGTGTACATTTTTTACCAATACTCACATTGGCGGCAGGGGTATTAATTAGCCAGTTGGGACAAATGTCGCTGGTGGCCTGCAACATAAATGCAGCTATCTGGTTTAATACCTGTCCCTTAAAAGGAATGGGATGGGGTAATATCACATCAAATGCAGAAATTCGGTTGCTTGCTATCATTACCAGCCATTTGTCTGCAATGGTATAAACATCCCTTACTTTGCCGCTGTAAAAGGCTGTTTGCTGAGGAAATTGAAATGCTTTCATACCACTAAATTAATGTCATATGCGTTATCTGCCCAATAATGCTTTTTCTAAATTTCGCCAATAAAAGAAATAAATTTTTGTTAAGAAATAACATTCATTACTTTGCCTTTAAATAACTTCTAAATACTGCTATATGAGAAAAGCAAAAAGCTATCTGCTGGCTTTGGTTTTGGCATTAATATTTTCTTTAGGTGCCAATGCCCAAATTACAACCATTACCGGAAAGGTCGAAAACAGTGAATCCAAAGAAAGCGTTGCTGCTGTAACAATTACTGTTAAAGGAACCAATACCGGCACTTTTACAGATGACAAAGGGAATTTTAAAATCGATGTGCCAAAATTACCAGCTGTTTTGTTGGTGTCATCTGTTGGTTATGTACTGCAGGAAATAACTGTAACCAAAGAAAAGGAAGTTGTGACGGTTTCATTTAAGCCCAGCAATGCCTTAGGACAGGAGGTTGTTGTGTCGGCTACTAAAACTTCCCTGAAAATATTAGAATCGCCGGTATCTATCGAAAGGATAAGCGCCAGCACAATCCGTAACTCGCCGGCTGTTAGTTACTATGATATTCTCGGTAATTTAAAGGGAGTAGATGTTGTTACATCGTCACTTACTTTTAAAACGCCTACCACCCGTGGTTTTAGTGGTAGCGGTAACCTAAGGGTTAATCAAATGGTGGATGGGATGGATAACCAGGCACCGGGACTTAATTTTTCTGTGGGTAGTTTTGTCGGTCTTTCTGAGTTGGACGTAGACAACGTTGAATTATTACCAGGTGCATCCTCTGTTTTGTATGGTCCGGGTGGCATGAATGGAACGATACTGGTTACCAGTAAAAATCCTTTTAAATACCAGGGCGTATCTGTACAGGTAAAAGAAGGTGTGATGAATACCGGACATCGTTTCCGCAATGCATCCGCCTATCAGAATGCAGCTATCCGCATCGCAAAAAAAGTAAGTGAAAAATTTGCTTTTAAAATTGGCGGCGAAATAATTTATGCTAAAGATTGGTTAGGGTATGATAAAAGAAACTATGCCCGTACGGGTACCAATGGTTATATCAAAAATGGTGACAGAGCTACAGACCCTAACTACGACGGTGTAAATGTATATGGTGATGAAACCACTGCCGACATAAGGACAGCCGTTTTAAACCCGATTGGTTCAAGTGCTGCTCCTTTTCTAAAAAACTTTATTGATACCCTCAACGGTGGAAGACCTATCAATGTTAGCCGTACCGGTTACGATGAAAACCAGGTGGTTAATGAAAATACCATCAACTTTAAAGTTTCCGGATCTTTAAACTATAAAATTGCGCCAGGCGTAGAAGCAATTTTATCCGGTAACTGGGGCACCGGTAATACAGTTTACACAGGCAGTGACAGGTATAGCCTTCGTAATTTAAAGATGGGCCAATACAAACTGGAAGTGGTTGCAAAAGACTGGCTTATTAGAGCCTATACCACACAGGAAAACGCAGGCGAAAGTTATAATGCAACTGTTACAACCCGACTGTTGAATGAAGCATGGAAACCAAGCGGTGGACAAACAGGATGGTTTTCTACGTATTCTCAAACCTACCTCGGTGGCAGGTTGAATGGCCTTACTGATAACAGTGCTCATACACTTGCCAGAACAACGGCAGATGCAAACAGACCAGATGCGAACTCTGCCCAGTTTAAGAAAATATTCGATTCTTTACGGGCTATTCCGATCAGCAGTGGTGGTGGGTTATTTGTTGACAGAACAAATTTATACCAGGTAGAAGGTCAATATAATTTAAGTGAACTTACCGGTAATTATGCGGATGTGTTGGTGGGAGGATCATTTAAAAGATATGTACTAAACAGTGAAGGAACTTTATTTGCTGATAAAAATGGTCCAATAGGAATAAATGAAGTAGGAGGTTATATCCAGGCTTCTAAAAAATTATTTAATGATATTTTAA
Source organism: Chitinophagaceae bacterium (assembly GCA_025360525.1). Classification (GTDB taxonomy): domain Bacteria; phylum Bacteroidota; class Bacteroidia; order Chitinophagales; family Chitinophagaceae; genus Ferruginibacter. The sequence continues at coordinate 9,090 of JANYCA010000054.1, forward strand.
AATTAACAGTCAGTGGCCGTTACGACAATAACCAAAACTTTTCCGGAAGATTTACGCCAAGGTTTACAGGTTTGTTTAAAGTAGCTAATAACAACCATATCCGTGTGAGCTATCAAACTGCTTATCGTTTCCCCAGTACCCAACAGCAATGGATTGACCTTGATGTAGGTGGTAATACCCGTTTAATTGGTGGTAATAATTTTTTCAAAACAGATAAAGGGCTCAATTCAAAACCAACCTTTTTCTTAGAAACAAACGTTGCCGATATTAAACCATATGTATCGGAAGAATTTAAGCCGGAATCTGTAAGGTCTTTTGAAATGGGTTATAAAGGATTGCTGATGGATAATAAATTATTACTCGATGTATATGGCTATTACGGGCAATACAAAAACTTTATTACACGGCGGTTGGTTATACAGCCAACCAGTGGTAATGTAAGCGATGTTATTAACGCTGTTAATAACGGCACATCACCGGCTACTGTTGGCAACATTTTATCTATCCCCGTTAATACTACCTCAAGAGTTAAAACTTTTGGTTTTGGTGTAAGTGTTGATTATCGTTTGCCAAGAGGATACCAAATTGGTGCAAACTTATCTTCGGATGAATTGAAAGATGTTCCGGCTGGATTTAAAACTTACTTCAGTACACCAAAATACCGCAC